>NZ_JBEOYR010000006.1:194413-345314 GCF_040297165.1 Streptomyces sp. NPDC001851
CCGGGGTTTTGTCCGGGTCCTGCCCGGGGGGCGGGTGTTGTGCCGGTCGCGGGGCCCGGCCTTCGCTGGGGTCCTGCCCGAGGGGCGGGTGCCGGGCGGGTGCGCTGTCCGGCCTTGGCCCGGGTCTCGCCTGAGGTGCCGGCGCCGTAACCGAGACATCGCCAGGCCGGGGCCATGCCCGTGAGGGGCAGGTGCCGTGCCGGGCACGGCGTCCGGCCTTGCCCCGGTCTCGCCCGAAGGGCAGGCGCCGTAACCGGCATCGCCCGGCTTGCGCGGGTCCGGCCCGAGGGGCAGGTGCCGGTGGCGGGTGCACCGTCCGGGCTTTCGCCGGGTCCGGCCCGAGAGGCGGGTGTTGCGCTGGTCGCAGGGCCCGGCCTTCGCCGGGGTCCTGCCTGAGCGGCAGGCGTCGTGGCGGGTGCGCCGGCCGGTCCTTTGTCCGGGTCCCGCCCGAGCGGCAGGTGCCGTGACGCCGGGCCCCGGTGAAGCCCAGCAGGGCCCTCCGGTCACCGTGAAGTGGCCGGAGGGCCCTGGCCTGCTGCGGAGCGCCGACCGCTACTGGTCGTCCCGGTCCGCGGCGTCCTCCTCCGCCTGCTTCGCCTGCACCTCGGGGTCCAGCCCCGAGGCACCGCTGCCGTCCACCGAACTGAGCCGGCCGCCCGACTCGGGCACCTCCGTCGCCGCGGGCGGTTCCACCAGCCAGTCCGGGTTGGCCTGCTTGTCCCACCACTTCCATGCCGCGAAGGCACCACCGGCCAGCGCGGTCAGCACCGCCAGCACCTTCACGACCCGGCCGGCCCTGGACCGGCGAGCGTTCCTGCGGGCCAGCTTCTGGATGTCCTCCGCCGAGACCTGACCGCGCAGTGCGGCCAGGGCGGCGGCACCGCGCGAGGCGGCCTCGTCGCGGACCGGACCGGTCGCGGCCACGGCCTGCTCGATCTTCGGACGCGAGTACTCGGCGGCCTGCCGGGCCGCCTTGCGGGCGCGCAGCGCGGCCTCGTGCGCCGCCAGGTCCACCTTCGGCGGCACATGCGCGCGGGCCTGTTCCAGACGTGGGGCGAGCCGGGCGTCGTACTGTTCGCGGGCCTGTTCGGCGGCCTGCGACACCACGGGCGCCAGCCGTACGCGTGCCTCCTGCGCGTAGAGCGCGGCACGCTCCTTGGCCGTGTCGGCGTAGGGCGCCACCACTTCCGCGGCGTGCAGCACGCTGTCCTTTGCCGAGCCGGTCGCGGCGCGCACGCTGTCGATGCGGGTCACGGGTTCCTCCTCCTCGGTGGCGTACGGTATTTCGACTTTCCACCCTTTTACGGATCATGCCTGTCCGCGGTCCACGCGGCATGCGAGGACGGGCATATGGGTGCCGGTCACCCCTATAGGATCGATCCGGGACATATCCGGGCAACCTGAGCCTGCCTCGACCCTGCCACGAAACACCGCCCAGCGCTGCCTTCCGGGCGGAACCCGTGGCCGTCGGACGACGTACGGGCCCGGCCGTGCGAGGATCGGGGAGTCACAGGAAGACAACGGAAGGCAGATCGTGGCCGAGCAGCTTTACGCCACCCTCAAGACCAACCACGGCGACATCGTGGTCCACCTGTTCCCGGACCACGCGCCCAAGACGGTCGCGAACTTCGTCGAGCTGGCCCAGGGTGAGCGCGAGTGGACGCACCCCGGCACGGGTGAGAAGAGCAAGAAGCCGCTCTACAACGGCACGATCTTCCACCGTGTCATCAGCGGCTTCATGATCCAGGGCGGCGACCCGCTGGGCAGCGGCATCGGCGGCCCCGGCTACAAGTTCGGGGACGAGTTCCACCCGGACCTGTCCTTCAACAAGCCGTACCTGCTCGCCATGGCCAACGCCGGTCCGGGCACCAACGGCTCGCAGTTCTTCATCACCGTCTCCCCGACGACGTGGCTGAACCGCAAGCACACCATCTTCGGCGAGGTCACCGACGCGGCCAGCCAGAAGGTCGTCGACGCCATCGCCGGCGTGCCCACCGGCCGCAACGACCGCCCGGTCGAGGACGTCGTCATCGAGTCGGTCGTCGTCGAGAAGCGCGAGGGCTGAGCGCCCCAGCGCATCCCTCGGGGAACCAATCGCCCCGCTCGTCCGTACCAAGGATGAGCGGGGCGGGGCATTGCCGGGGGCAGTCCCACGACGAGCAAGGGGAACAGATGGACGAGGCCGCAGCCGGCACACAGGGCGCCCACCAGGTGCCCATGTGCTACCGCCACCCGGACCGCGAGACCGGCGTGCGCTGCACCCGCTGCGAGCGCCCCATCTGCCCCGAGTGCATGATCAGCGCCTCGGTCGGCTTCCAGTGCCCCGAGTGCGTGCGCGCCGGCAGCGGCACCGGACACGCCCCGACCGCCGCCCAGCCGCGCACGATCGCCGGCGGCACGCTCACGGCCGACCCGCGCCTGCTCACCAAGGTCCTGATCGGGATCAACCTCGCGGTGTTCCTGGCGCAGATCGCCCTCGGCGACCGCTTCACCAACCGGTTCGAACTGATCGGACAGGCCTACGCCCCCCTGCTCCCCGGGGTCCAGGGCATCGCCCAGGGCCAGTACTACCGCCTGCTGACCGCGATGTTCCTGCACGGCGGCTACGCCCACATCCTCTTCAACATGCTCAGCCTGTGGTGGATCGGCGGCCCCCTGGAGGCGGCCCTCGGCCGCGCCCGCTATCTCGCCCTCTACTGCGTCTCGGGCCTCGCCGGCAGCGCCCTCACCTATCTGCTGGCCGCACCCAACCAGCCCTCTCTCGGCGCCTCCGGAGCGATCTTCGGTCTCTTCGGTGCGACCGGCGTGCTGATGCGCCGGCTCAACTACGACCTGCGCCCGCTCGTCGCCCTGCTGGTGATCAACCTGATCATCACCTTCACCTGGGCGAACATCGCCTGGCAGGCCCACATCGGCGGTCTGGTCGCCGGTGTCGTCACCGGGTACGCCATGGTCCACGCCCCGCGCGAGAGGCGGACACTGGTCCAGTACGGCACCTGTGCCGTCGTACTCGCCGCCGTGGCGGTTCTCACGCTGGTCAGGACCGCACAGCTCACCTGATACCGAACCGTTGTCCACAGGCTGTGGCGAATCTTGTGCACGGCGTGCGGGTACAGCTGCGCCCCCTGTCGCTCGGATGCGTTTCCGCAGGTCAGACAGGGGGCGAACAGATGTATAGGGAACGTCGGGCCAGTCACACCGGCGTCAACGCCCGATGAGTTATCCACAGATGGTCGTTCTTTTTCCCCAGGTGTTGTCCCCAGGTACCTCTCCCAGGTGGACAACCTGTGGATAACTCAGTGGACCACTTCCGTGGACTACTTCCACTGCGTGGAGACGCCGAAGCCGGCGGCGATGAAGCCGAAGCCGACCACGATGTTCCAGTTGTCCCACGAGTCGATGGGCAGCGAGCCGTCGGTCACATAGAAGACGACGATCCAGGCCAGGCCGATGACGAACATGGCCAGCATGACTGGTGCGACCCAGGTGCCGCTGTTCAGCCTGATGGCCTGTGCCTGCTTCGCCGGCGGCGGCGTGTAGTCGGCCTTCTTGCGGATACGTGACTTCGGCACGAGGGTCTCTCCTGTCGATGCGCTGCGTGGCCGCGCAGGTAACTGGGTCGGGCGCGTCCGTTAGCGTAGTGCTTCCGTGGCGCCGAAGGAGATAAGAGTACGTTGAGCAATTCTGCCGACTCCCCCGGGACGGGGGCAACGGGCTCCGGCCCAGGCCGCGGCCGGCGCTTCCGTCCGGTGCGGGTGCTCACCGCGGCCGTGTTCGCCCTCGCGGGCCTCATCTTCTTCACCAGCTTCAACACGGCCAAGGGCACGGACATCCGGCAGGACGGCTCCCTGCTGAAGCTGTCGGACCTGATCCAGCAGCGCAGCCGCAAGAACAAGGAACTGGACGAGTCCAACGCGGCCCTGCGCGGGAGCGTGGAGTCCCTCGCCGAGAGCGACGACGGCAGCACCAAGGCGCAGGACCGCAGGCTCAGCGGGCTGGAGAAGAGCACCGGCACCCAGAAGCTCACCGGCCGGGCCGTCACCGTCACCCTCAACGACGCCCCGCCCAACGCCACGGCCAAGCTCCCCGGCTATCCCGAGCCGCAGCCCGACTACCTGGTCATCCACCAGCAGGACCTGCAGGCCGTGGTGAACGCGCTCTGGCAGGGCGGCGCCCAGGGCATCAAGGTCATGGACCAGCGGCTGATCTCCACCAGCGCGGTGCGCTGTGTCGGCAACACCCTGATTCTCCAGGGCCGTGTCTACTCTCCGCCGTACAGGATCACGGCGGTCGGGGACCCGGACAGGCTGCAGCAGGCACTCGCGGCGAGCAAGGCGATCCAGACCTACATGGTGTACGTCAACGTCTACGGCCTCGGCTGGAAAGTCACCGACGACGGGACGGTGACTCTTCCGGGTTACTCGGGCACAGTGGATCTGCACTACGCGAAGCCCGTGCAGTAGCCAGCCGTCCGTCGCGGAGGCGCCGGTGCGCGTGATCGTCCGGACCGTCAGCGAGCTGTGCATCACCGTCGGCGCCCTGATCGTGCTCTTCGTCGCCTACGTACTGTTCTGGACGGGCGTGCGGGCCGACAGCGCCATGAACGACCAGATCGATCAGCTGCACCGGCAGTGGTCGAAGGGGAGCGCGCGGCCGGTCGCCGTGACGAAGCCGGAGCGCCACCGCTACGGCAGCGCCTTCGCGATCATGTACATCCCGCGGCTCGGTTTCACGTGGAACAAGCCGGTCCTGGAAGGCACCGGCCGCGATGTGCTGGCCAGGGGGCTCGCCCACTACCGGGGGACCGCCCGGCTCGGCCAGACGGGCAACTTCGCGGTGGCCGGTCACCGGCGGACGTACGGCGACCCGTTCCTGGACTTCCCGAAGCTGCGGCCCGGGGACGCCGTCGTCCTCACGGACGGGACGACCTGGTTCACGTATCGGATCGACAAAGGCCCCTACAAAACCGTGCCGACGGACGTTGAGGTGATCGACCCTGTGCCACGTAAGTCCGGGTACACGCGTCCCGGCCGCTACCTGACGCTGACCACGTGCGATCCGGAATGGGGCCACAGCCACCGGCTGATCGTCTGGGCGCACCTGGACTCCACGCAGTCTGTGGAGGCAGGCGAACCGGCGGCGCTGCGCCGTTAGTCTGTTGGCGTACGGCGTGCGTCTGGTGCCGTGGGGATACGGAAGGAACGGCATGTACGGCTGGATCTGGCGGCATCTGCCGGGAAACGCCTGGGTGAAGGCGCTGATCTCCCTAGTCCTGATCCTGGCCGTGATCTACGTCCTCTTCCAGTACGTCTTCCCGTGGGCCGAACCGCTGCTGCCCTTCAACGATGTGACGGTGGACAACCAGTGAGTGCGCGGATTCTCGTCGTCGACAACTACGACAGCTTCGTCTTCAACCTCGTCCAGTACCTGTACCAGCTGGGTGCCGAGTGCGAGGTGCTGCGCAACGACGAGGTGTCGACGGCGCACGCCCAGGACGGCTTCGACGGTGTGCTGCTCTCGCCCGGACCGGGAACGCCGGAGCAGGCGGGCGTGTGCGTGGAGATGGTCCGCCACTGCGCCTCGACCGGCGTGCCCGTCTTCGGGGTGTGCCTCGGCATGCAGTCGATGCAGGTGGCGTACGGCGGGGTGGTGGACCGGGCGCCCGAGCTGCTGCACGGCAAGACCTCGCTGGTGGAGCACGAGGGCAAGGGCGTCTTCGCGGGCTTGCCCTCCCCCTTCACGGCGACCCGCTACCACTCGCTGGCCGCCGAGCCGGGCACGGTCCCGGCCGAGCTGGAGGTGACCGCCCGCACCCACGACGGCATCATCATGGGCCTGCGGCACCGGGAACTCCCGGTCGAGGGCGTGCAGTTCCACCCCGAGTCGGTGCTGACCGAGCACGGTCACCGGATGCTGGCCAACTGGCTGGCGGAGTGCGGCGACCAGGGTGCCGTGGCGAGGTCGACGGGGCTGGCCCCGGTGGTGGGCAGGGCCACGGCGTGACCGCACTGCGCCCGGAGCGCGAGACCGATGCCTCGTACGGGGATCAGTCGTACGAGGCTTCCGGTGCGCTTGGTGAATGGGACGCGGCGGGCGCGGGGTACCAGGAGTCGTACCGGCCTGTTCCGGACGACGAGACGATGGCGCTGCGGATCACCGACCCGCCGCCGGGTCCGCGGAGCGGCTCCATACGCGCCTCTGCGGCCGCTGCGGCCCCTTCCGGCTCCTCCGCCACCGGAACCGCGGGCGGAGGGCGTGCGGCCCGCAGAAAGGCCGCCAAGCGGCGCGGTGGGCGCCATGGAGGCGGCGGCCGGGAGGCGGCGCCCGCCGAGGCACCGGAGCCCGGCCGGCCGCTGTCCCGGGTGGAGGCGCGGCGGCGGGCGCGGCGGCGCAAGCCGAGCCCGGCCGTCGTCGCGAGCCGGGCGATCGGCGAGGTGTTCATCACCACCGGTGTGCTGATGCTGCTGTTCGTCACCTACCAGCTGTGGTGGACCAACGTCCGCGCCCACGCGCAGGCGGGCAGTGAGACGCACCAGCTCCAGGACGACTGGGCCAGCGGTAAGCGCAGCCCGGGTGTCTTCGCGCCGGGCCAGGGCTTCGCCATCCTGCACATCCCCAAGCTGGACGTGGTCGCCCCGATCGCGGAAGGCGTCAGCAACCGGAAGGTGCTCGACAAGGGCATGGTCGGGCACTACGGCGAGCCCCCGCTGAAGACGGCGATGCCCGGCGACAGGACCGGCAACTTCGGACTCGCCGCCCACCGCAACACGCACGGTGAGCCGTTCCGGTACATCAACACGCTCAAGGCCGGCGACGCGGTCGTGGTCGAGACACAGGACACGTACTTCGTGTACAAGGTGACCTCGATGCTGCCGGTGACCTCGCCGTCCAACACCAGCGTGCTGAACCCCGTCCCGAGGGGCTCGGGTTTCACCGAACCCGGCCGCTACATCACCCTCACCACCTGCACACCGGAGTTCACGAGCAAGTACCGGCTGATCGTCTGGGGCAAGATGGTCGAGGAACGCCCGCGCAGCAAGGGCAAGCCGGACGCGCTCATCGAGTAGGGCATCGTAGGGCCGAAGCGAGTAAGGGCAAGGAACTGTGGCAGCGACCGCCGACGACACCGAAGAACACACGGACGCGTCCGATCCGGATCCCACCCCGCGCGGCCGGCGTCCCGGCCGTGTCGCCACGGCGGTCAGCGTCCTGGGTGAAATCCTCATCACCGCAGGCCTGTTGCTCGCCCTGTTCGTCGTCTACTCCCTGTGGTGGACGAACGTGATAGCGGATCGCAAGGCGGACAAACGGGCCGACCAGGTCCGCGCACACTGGGCCCACGCCACGGACTCCACTCCGGGTGCGCTGGACACCAAGGACGGCATCGGCTTCCTGCATGTGCCGTCGATGCGCAACGGCGAGGTCCTGGTCGAGAAGGGCACGGGCACAGACGTCCTCAACGACGGCGTGGCCGGCTACTACACGGACCCGGTCAAGGCGACCCTCCCCATGACCGGCAAGCCCGGCAACTTCACCCTCGCCGCCCACCGCGACGGCCACGGCGCGAAGTTCCACAACATCGACAAGATCGAGAAGGGCGACCCGATCGTCTTCGAGACTCGGGACGACTGGTACGTCTACAAGGTCTACTCGGTCCTGTCGGAGACCTCGAAGTACAACGTCAAGGTCCTCTCCCCGATCCCGAAGGAGTCCGGCAGGAAGAAGCCGGGCCACTACATCACCCTGACGACCTGCACCCCCGTCTACACCTCCGAGTACCGCTACGTGGTGTGGGGCGAACTGGTCCGGGTGCAGAAGGTGGACGGCAAGCGGACGCCGCCGGCGGAGCTGGGTGACTGAGTTACTTGCAGCAACTCAGTCACCCAGCATGAAGGAGGCCCGAAGCCGCAACTTCGACTTGCAGCTTCGGGCCCCTTTGCGTCACGTCGTAACTACTCCAAGACCTTCAGCAGCTCCCCGGCGCTCCACTCCTCCAGCATCCCACGGTGCACGGCGGTGATCCCTGCCTCGGCGGCGATGCGCAGAGCCTCAGGGGCGAAGGGGCAGGTCGCCACAAAGAGTGCCACTTAAGCGCTGTGCAGCACCTTGGCGGACCCGACGAACTTCTGCACGTCGGGGCTTGTGATGTTGAGGCAGGGCGCGAACCGCTTGCACTGGGCGGCGAGGCGTCGACCGTCGGCCGTGAGCCTGATGATGCCGACGCCCCGGTCTCCAGGACCGCCCCGCACGACGCCGGTGCATCCGTCACGGCTCAGAACGCCGCCAAACGATCTCGGTGACTCACCTTCCACCGCCAGCGCAGGCAGGCGTGCAGAGCCCGGGTCTGCACGGTGTGTCGGCGCCCTTGTGGGCGGACAGATTGCCCAGGATCACGTAGATCGGGGCGCCGTCCGGGCGGGCGGCACGGACCGACTTCCGCGCGGTAAGCGTGTTGGCGGCACCCTTCCTGCGGCAGTTGACGCCCCACAGAGTGTCCTCGCCGACCGAGTAGCAGCCATGGAAGTAGCGCACTCCATGGGGGCGCCTGCACCACCTGGGCAATCACCGGAACGGTTTCCGCCGGCCTGGCCAGCAGCATCATCGCGCGCCTATAGCGCACCGAAATGGTGCTGCCCGGCGCATGACATCCCCCTGACGGCGTGCACCACGTTTGCACCTCGGAGTACCGCTACATGGTGTGGGGCGAGCTGGTGCGCGCGGAGAAGGTGGAGGCAGGGCATCTACAGGTCGTTGTCTGAATAACGACGCTTGTCCTTGAGGGGAAGTTCGGGGTGAAGATACGTTCCTTCTTGCGTCGAGATCATTCAGAACTGAGAGGACATCATGCGGACGTTTCTAAAAGGCTGCGGCGTTGGTGTAGCGGCACTTGCCCTTACGACTCTCCTCCCAGCCTCGGCTCAAGCTGCCACGCTTACGGCGAGCTGCATGACGACCGGAGCCAACGGCAGCCTGCGTGTCGAAAACTTCTTTGGGGCCACTGATCACATAGCCCTCTCGTTGACGTCGTTTGACTCTCGTTCCGACGGAGCGAGCGCGGCGGTTCGTTTGGTTACGAAGAATGCGCAGGGAAAGACCAGGTACTGGTCGTGGCACGTCAATACCGGTGGGTACGAGAGCATGCAGGACTGGAAGACTCACGCCGATGATGACAGCGGCATCTTCGACGTCGGCGTACAGGTCGGAAGATTCAAGGCAAACAGGCTACTGAACTCTTGTACGGGCTGGTCAACGGCACACTAGGCGTACCTTGCAAGCGAGCCCTGGCATCTACGAGGATGCCAGGGCTCACTTGTAAGGGATGGCATCAGCCGTTGTTGCCGCCGAGGAGGCCGCCGTTGCCGTTCCCGCCGCCGCCGAAGTCGAAGGTGTTCAGGACGATCGGGGTACTCGGATCGGCCTGGGTTCCGGGCGTCGGGTTCTGCTGGATGACCCGTGCCTTGTCGTCGCCCGGCCCGTTGACCTGGAAGTTCGTGTAGCCGTTCTGCTGAAGGATCTGCTCGGCCTCCTTCAGGGTTTTCCCCGTGACGTTCGGGACCTGGCCCTGCGTCTGCTGGCCGCCCTGGAACTTGCCGACGTTGAGCGTGACGGTCGAGTTCTTCGGCACCTGCTGGTTGCCCTGCGGGCTGGTCGAAAGGACCTTGCCGTCCTGGTCCTGGTTGGGCGTGGGAGTGTCGGTGCAGTTGGCGGACAGGCCCTGGTTCTGCAGTTCGCTCTTCGCGTCGTCGCAGGACTTGCCGACGAGGTCGCCGGGAATGGTGACCTTGTCCTCGGGCTTGGCAACCGTGAGGGTGATCGTGGTGCCCTTCTCGACTTCCTTGCCGAGTACCGGGTCCTGTTCCAGTACGGTGCCCGGCTGCTCCGTCGAGACCTTTGTCTCCTTCACGACGTGGAACTGGTATTTGTCGCTCTCCAGCGTCGCCTTGGCCTCCTGGAAGCTTTGGCCAAGGACACTTGGCACGGCAACCTTGGGCGCGCCGGTCGACACGGTCAGGTCGATCGTGCTGCCCTTGTCCACCTTCCCGTTCTTCGGGTCCTGGTCGCAGACGTTGCCCTTCGGCTGGTCGTCGCAGGGCTTCCTGGTGACCGACACCTTCAGGTCGACGTTCGCGGCCATCTTCCGGGCCGTTTTCTCCGGCTGGCCGATGAAGGCCGGCACCGGCACCTTGCCGTCGTCGCCGTTGTGGCTGGTCGCCACCCACTTGCCGATCAGGATCGCGCCGACCAGGACCAGGATGCCCGCGACCACCAGGAGGATCGTGGAGGTGCTGGACTTCTTCTGCGGCCGGCCGCGGCGGCCGGAGCCGTCGTCGTAGCCGAAGCCGCCGTCGTCCGGGTTCATCGGCGGGAGCATGCTCGTGGCGCCCGCGCCGGCGTCGGCGCGCAGGGCCGTCGTCTGCTGGTCGTCGGGGTAGCCGCCGTAGCCCACCGCGCCCAGCGCGGCCGTCGCCGCGACCGGCTGGCCGTCCAGACAGGCCTCGATGTCGGCGCGCATCTCGTCGGCCGACTGATAGCGGTAGTTCGGGTCCTTGACCAGCGCCTTCAGGACGATCGCGTCCATCTCGGGGGTGATCTCGGGGTCGAAGACCGACGGGGGCTGGGGCTCCTCGCGGACGTGCTGGTAGGCCACCGCCACCGGGGAGTCGCCCACGAAGGGGGGCCGTACCGTCAGCAGCTCGTAGAGCAGGCAGCCCGTCGAGTAGAGGTCCGAGCGGGCGTCCACCTGCTCGCCCTTCGCCTGCTCCGGCGACAGGTACTGGGCCGTACCGATCACCGCGGCCGTCTGGGTCATGGTCATGCCGGCGTCGCCCATGGCGCGGGCGATGCCGAAGTCCATCACCTTGACCTGGCCGTTGCGGGTCAGCATGACGTTGGCCGGCTTGATGTCGCGGTGGACGATGCCGTTGCGGTGGGCGTACTCCAGGCCCTGGAGGATGCCGATGGTCATTTCCATGGCACGCTCGGGCAGGAGCTTCCGGCCGGAGTGGAGCAGCTCACGGAGCGTGGAGCCGTCTACGTACTCCATGACGATGTACGGGATCGAGACCCCGTCGATGTAGTCCTCGCCCGTGTCGTAGACCGCGACGATCGCGGGATGGTTGAGCGAGGCGGCCGACTGGGCCTCCCGGCGGAACCGGGCCTGGAAGGACGGATCACGCGCGAGGTCCGCGCGCAGCGTCTTCACCGCCACGGTGCGGCCGAGCCGGGTGTCATGCGCGAGGTAGACCTCCGCCATGCCACCACGGCCGAGCACCTGGCCCAGCTCGTACCGGCCGCCGAGGCGACGCGGCTCTTCCATAGTTCCCTACCAGCCCTCTCCGTCGGTCCCGGCCGCACAGTCGTGTGGCCGGAGGCTGCCGTCCGGGCCTACCGTACCCGGCTCGCTTTGTGTGACCTGGCCAAGCCCGCAACCCGATACAGGACCGGTATCGCAACGTGCGGCGATGTGAAGGAGACGTGACGGGTGTCACTCTCTGGTACCGGCGAGATCACTTCTTGGAGCGGATGACCGCCTGCATGACGTTCTTCGCGATCGGCGCCGCCAGACCGCCACCGGAGATGTCGTCACGGTTGGCGCTCTCGTCCTCGACCACCACGGCCACGGCGACCGGCGCGCTGCCGTCGGGCAGCTTGGCGTAGGAGATGAACCACGCGTACGGGTTGGCGCTGTTCGCCACACCGTGCTGCGCGGTACCGGTCTTGCCGCCCACCGTGACGCCGCTGATCCGGGCGTTCGTACCGGTGCCCTTCTCGACCACCGTCTGCATCATGTCCTGCAGGATCTGCGCGTTCGCCGAGGACAGCGGCCGGCTCATCTCCTTCGGCTCGGTCTTCTCGACGGTGTCGACGTTGGACGACTGGAGCTCGTCGACCATGTACGGCCTCATCAGCTTGCCGTCGTTGGCGACCGCCGACGCGACCATGGCCATCTGCAGCGGGGTCGCGGCGGTGTTGTACTGGCCGATGGAGGACAGCGCGGTCTGCGAGGGGTTCATGTTGTCGGAGAACACCGAAGCGTTGGAGCGGACCGGGGTGAACTGCTCGGAGTCGAAGCCGAACTTCTTCGCTTCCGCCAGCATCTTGTCGTTGCCGAGGTCGGAGCCGATCTTGCCGAAGACCGAGTTGCAGGACCAGCGCAGCGCCTCCTTCAGCGAGGCGTTCTTGCAGGGGATGTTGCCCTCGTTCTTCAGCTGGGTCGTCGTGCCCGGCATGGTCCACGGCAGCGGCGAGTTCGTCTGCTCGGTGTCCGACTTGTACAGCCCGTTCTCCAGCGCCGCCGCCGCGGTGACCACCTTGAAGGTGGAGCCCGGCGGGTAGGTCTCGCGCAGCGCCCGGTTCAGCATGGGTGCGGCCTTGTCGGTGGTCACGCTGGTCCAGTTCTTGCCGTCCGACTGGCCGGCGATGGCGGAGGGGTCGTACGACGGGTAGGAGGCCATCGCGAGGATCTTGCCGGTGGACGGCTCCAGAGCGACCACGGCACCCTTGCCGCCCTGCTGCTTCAGACCGTCGAACGCCGCCTTCTGCGCCGCCGCGTTGAGGGTCGTGACGACGTTGCCGCCCTGCCTCTGCTTGCCCGTGATCATGTCCAGGGTATTGCGGAAGAAGAGCCGGTCGTCGTTGCCGGTGAGGATGCTGTCCTCGACGCCTTCCAGGTAGTTGCTGCCGTAGACCTGGGAGGAGTAGCCGGTGACCGGGGCCCACATGGCCCCGTCCTTGTAGGTGCGCTTGTACTTGAAGTCGCCGTGCTTGACCTGGACCGACCCGGTTATCGGGTTGCCGTCGACGATGATGTCGCCGCGCGGGTGGGCGTAGCGCTCGATGGGGACCCGGCGGTTGTCCTTTTCGGTGGCGAGCTGGCCGGCCTTGACGTACTGGAGGTAGTTGTCCCGGATCAACAGGGCCAGGATGAGCAGGCCGCAGAAGATCGCGATCCGGCGCAGGGGCTTGTTCATGAGGGGCGGACCACCTGGGTCATCTCGGCGTCGGGGTTCGTGGCGGGTGCGGGCGCCGGGCGGCGGGCGGTGTCGCTGATGCGGATCAGGAGGCCGATCAGCGCCCAGTTCGCGATCACGGATGAACCGCCGTACGCGAGGAACGGCATGGTCATACCGGTCAGCGGGATGAGCCCCATCACACCGCCGGCCACGACGAAGACCTGGAGCGCGAAGCCACCGGACAGGCCGATGGCCAGCAGCTTGCCGAACGGGTCGCGGGCGGCGAGGGCGGTACGGATGCCACGCTCGGCGATCAGGCCGTAGATCAGCAGGATCGCCATGATGCCCGCCAGGCCCAGCTCTTCGCCGAAGGTGGCGAGGACGAAGTCGGAGTTGGCGGCGAAACCGATCAGTTCGGAGTGGCCCTGGCCCCAGCCGGTGCCGAGGGTGCCGCCGGAGCCGAACGCCCACTGGGCCTGCATGAGCTGCTCGGAGTGGCCCTGGAGGCCCTGACGGCTGAGCTTGAACTCCTTCATCGGGTCGAGCCAGGCCTGGACACGCTGCTGCACGTGCGTCTCGAAGCTTGCCACGCCGACTGCGCCGGCTGCGGACATCAGCAGACCGAAGACGATCCAGCTGGTCCGCTCGGTGGCGACGTACAGCATGATCACGAACATGCCGAAGAACAGCAGCGACGTACCGAGGTCGGTCTCGAAGACGAGGATGAGGATCGAGATCGCCCAGACGACGAGGATCGGGCCGAGGTCACGGCCGCGCGGCAGATACAGCCCCAGGAAACGGCGGCTGGCCAGGGCCAGCGCGTCTCGCTTCACCATCAGATAGCCGGCGAAGAACACCGCCAGCACGAGCTTGGCGAACTCACCGGGCTGGATGGAGAAGCTGCCGACGTGGATCCAGATCTTCGCGCCGTACACGTTCAGGCCGAGGCCCGGGACCAGCGGCAGCAGCAGCAGGACCAGCGCGCCGACCATGGAGATGTAGGTGTAGCGCTGGAGCGTGCGGTGGTCCTTGAGGAAGATCAGCACCACGGCGAAGAGCGCGATGCCCAGCGCCGTGTAGAGCAGCTGGTTGGCTGCCTTGCCGCCGGCGGCGTGCATCTGCTGCAGCAGCTTCGACTGGTCCAGCCGCCAGATCACGACCAGACCGAGCCCGTTGAGCAGCGTGGCCAGCGGCAGCAGCAGCGGGTCGGCGTACGGGGCGAACTTCCGTACGGCGAGATGGGCGACGCCGGCCAGCAGGCCGAGACCGAGGCCGTACTCCAGCAGCCCGGCGGGCACCTTGCTGCTGATGGCCAGGCCCACGTTGGCGTAGGCGAACACCGGGATGACCACGGCGAAGACCAGCAGGGCCAGCTCGGTGTTGCGGCGGCTCGGAGCGCCGATGGCGCCGATCGTGGACGTGTGGTGCGTCGGCGAGTTAGTCGTACTGCTCATCGTGTGACAGGGCCTCTCGCGGCTCGGCTACTGCTTGCCGCACTGATCGACGACCTTCTTCTCATCCTCGGAGAGGCTTGGGCCGGGGTTCGGAGTGTGGGACGTGGACGGCGGCTTCGACGGCGATGTCGGGGGCGTCGTCTTGGACGGCGTACCCGTCGACGGGTTCGGCGTCGGCGATGCCTTGGACGTGAAGGCGGTACGGGTGGTTCCCGTGGTGCCTCCGGCCTCGCCCTGGCCCGTCTTCGCGTTCCGCTGGGACTCGGCGGCCAGGTGCTCCGCCCGCTTCCTGCACGCGGAGGCCTGCACGGACAGCGCCTCGATCTTCGCCTGGGCCTGCGGCAGACCGCCCGCCGTGATCGTGTTCTTGACCTGCTTCTGCTGGTAGGGCGGCAGGTACTTGAGTTCGATCTCCGGGTGGTCCTTCTCCACCTTCGACAGCGACACCCAGGCCAGGTCCTGGCTGATCCCCCGGTACAGGGCCACGTGCTCGCCCTTGGCGCCGACGTAGTACTGCGTCTGCGTCCAGCGGTAGCCGCCGTAGAGGCCGCCGCCGATGACGGCGAGGGCGAGGGCGCTGTAGAGGGATCTCTTCAGCCACTTGCGTCCGCCGCGCGGCTTGGTGAAGTCGCCGTCTGCGTAGTCGCCGAAGCTGCCGGCCGGGGTGTACCCGGTGGTGTCGCCGGAACCGGGCGGGCCGAACTCGCCGCCGCCGTGCCCGTGGTGCTGCCGGCCCAGGTGGGAGGCGCGGCCGGCCGGGGTCTGCATGATGCCGTTGTCGTGCAGGTGGTGCTGGTTCTCGGCGACCGCGCCGACCACGACCGGCTGGTCGGACAGCTGCCCGGCCATGGTGTCACCGGTGTCCAGGTCGAGGACGTCGGCGACGATGACGGTGATGTTGTCGGGGCCGCCGCCGCGCAGCGCGAGCTGGATCAGCTCCTGCACGGTCTCCTGCGGGCCCTGGTAGCTGGCGAGGGTCTCCTCGATCGTCTGGTGGGAGACGACGGTGGACAGCCCGTCGGAGCAGATCAGATAGCGGTCGCCGGCCCGGACCTCGCGGATCGACAGGTCCGGCTCGACGTGGTCGCTGCTGCCCACGGCGCGCATGAGGAGGGACCGCTGCGGATGCGTGGTCGCCTCCTCCTCGGTGATCCGGCCCTCGTCGACGAGCCGCTGCACCCAGGTGTGGTCCTGGGTGATCTGGGTGAGCACCCCGTCCCGCAGCAGATAGGCCCGGGAGTCACCGACGTGCACGAGGCCGAGCCGCTGCCCGGTCCACAGCAGCGCGGTCAGGGTCGTCCCCATGCCTTCGAGCTGGGGGTCCTCCGCGACCATGGCGCGCAGCTGGTCATTGGCGTGCTGAACGGCAGTGCCGAGGGAGGTGAGGATGTCGGAGCCGGGCACGTCGTCGTCGAGCGTGACCAGGGTGGAGATCACCTCGGAGGAAGCGACCTCGCCGGCGGCCTGGCCGCCCATGCCGTCGGCGATCGCGAGCAGCCGCGGACCGGCGTAACCGGAGTCCTCGTTGTGCCCGCGGATCATTCCTTCGTGCGATCCGGCGGCAAAGCGCAGTGACAGACTCATGCGCACCTCGCCCGTCGGCTCCGAATGCAGCCGGTCGTGTCGAGCCACACTGCCCACCCTCCGGTCGGGAGCGCGCCGGAGACCCGGGTGCGGCCTGCCGCTGCGTGCTCGCTCCGCTCGCTCATTGTCGTACTACTTCCGCAGCTCGATGACGGTCTTGCCGATGCGGATCGGCGCGCCCAGCGGGATCGGCGTGGGAGTCGTCAGCCGGGACCGGTCCAGGTAGGTGCCGTTGGTGGAGCCGAGATCCTCGACGATCCACTGGCCGTCGCGGTCCGGGTAGATCCTGGCATGGCGGCTGGAGGCGTAGTCGTCGTCCAGCACGATCGTGGAGTCGTGCGCCCGGCCCAGCGTGATCGTCTGGCCCTGCAGCGCGACCGTGGTGCCGGTCAGTGTGCCTTCCGTCACGACCAGCTTGCTGGGGGCGTTGCGGCCGCGCCGGCCGCCGCCCTGCTGGCCGCGCTGCTGGTTTCGCTGCTGCGGGGGCGCGGCGGCCTGCTGCCGGGGCGCCTGCTGCTGGCGGCCGGCCTCCCTACGCGATCCGCGCTGGGTGACGCGCGTACCGAACAGGTCGCTCCGGATGACCTGCACGGCCACGATCACGAACAGCCACAGTACGGCCAGGAAACCCAGCCGCATGACCGTGAGGGTCAGCTCTGACATTGCCCCCGCTTCACCCTTCGGCTTGCCTATAGATAACGGTGGTGCTGCCCACGACGATCCGCGAGCCGTCGCGGAGCGTAGCGCGGGTGGTGTGCTGCCCGTCCACCACGATGCCGTTGGTGGAGCCGAGATCCTGGATCGTCGAGGGCGTGCCGGTCCGGATCTCGCAGTGCCGGCGCGAGACGCCGGGGTCGTCGATCCGCACGTCGGCGTCGGTGCTGCGGCCCAGCACCAGCGTCGCGCGGGAGATCTGGTGGCGGGTGCCGTTGATCTCGATCCAGTAGCGGGTGTGCCCGCCGCTCATCGGGGCGGCCGCGGGCCGCTGGGTGGCGGGCTGGGGGTAGCCGTAGCCGCCGGGGCGGGCGCCGGGCGGTGGCGCGGACGGCATGGGGGGCGCTCCGGCGGGCGCGCCCGGCGGGTAGCCGGGGCCGCCGCCCGGGACACCCTGCGCGGGGCGGCCGGGAGCCGGGGCCGCGGGGGCCTGGGGCGCCGCCTGCTGGCTGCTGGAGGAGGCGAGGGTGCGCGAGCGCACCCGGTACAGGCCGGTGTCCAGGTCGTCGGCCTTCTCCAGGTTGACCTTGATCGGGCCCATGAAGGTGTAACGCTGCTGCTTGGCGTAGTCACGCACCATGCCGGCCAGCTCGTCGCCGAGCTGCCCGGAGTAGGGGCTGAGGCGCTCGTAGTCCGGCGCGCTCAGCTCCACGATGAAGTCGTTGGGTACGACGGTCCGGTCGCGGTTCCAGATCGTGGCGTTGTTGTCACACTCACGCTGGAGCGCGCCGGCGATCTCCACGGGCTGGACCTCGGACTTGAAGACCTTGGCGAAGGTGCCGTTCACCAGACCTTCGAGACGCTGCTCGAACTTCTTCAGGACTCCCATGGGGCACCTCCTCCGTCCCTGCCGTTGCCTTGCCCTGCTGTGTGCGCTGCCTTGCCCGGTTGTGCTGGTACTGCTTACTGATCGTATCTACGCGCCCGGCAATCAGCCGGTTCCCCCAGCGACTCCCCTTCGAACTCCCGGCGCGCACTCCTGCTGCCATGGATCGTAGAGGCGGGCGAAGACCAGTGTCCCGCACCCGGCTGTGGACCTGGCCCGCCTCCTGGGCAGATGCCCGGGACCGGTACGAGGTTGATACGCGAAGCGGGTCTCCCTGATACCTGGGATGCCTGGCATACCCGGGGAGGGGCGGACGCGGACGCGGTGTGAGGCGGCGGGTGCGGGGCCGCCGGGCGGTGGGCGGGAACGGATGTGAACCCACCCCGTACGACGTGCTAATGTTCTGGATGTCGGAAGGGGCCAGCCCGAAAGGGGCGGAGCCGGAAGACACACCCAATGCGCGGGTGGCGGAATAGGCAGACGCGCTGGATTCAGGTTCCAGTGCCCGCAAGGGCGTGGGGGTTCAACTCCCCCCTCGCGCACAGACGGAATGAGCGGCATCGTGATCACGATGCCGCTCATTCCTGTTGTGCCGTGGACCTTCGGCCGGGCTTGGCCGGAGGTGTCTGTTGCGTGAGGAAGGTCTCAGGCTTCGGAGCGGTACCGGAGGGCACCCGGTCGTGACCTCGGTCACGATAGGATTTTTTAATCTTTCTTGGGGTGTGGCTTAACGTTTCGTCAGCTCACCCGGCCTGACCGAGCCGCGGGGGCGGAAACCGGGGGAGAAGGCACGGGGGCCACTTCCGGGAAACCTCCTCTCCTTCCTGGACCTGCCCGAACGCGAAGTGGCCAGTGGCGACCGCCCGTTCCCCTCTCCGCCTTCGCCTTCGCCTTCGCCTCCGCCTCCGCCTTCGCCTTCGCCTTCGCCTTCGCGGCCGCGGCCGCGTCGATGGCGGCGGCCGGCTCGTCGAGCACCACCACCGGCGCGTCCCGCAGGAAGGCGCGGGCCAGGGCGGCCCGCTGCCACTGGCCGCCGGACAGCCGCGTGCCGCCTGCGAACCACCGGCCCAGCTGGGTGTCCATTCTCGTGACCCGCGAAGCCACCTTCGTCTTCTTCGGCGGCGGTGCGTGGTGCCTGGTGCGCGCGGGGAAGCAGCGCGTACGAGGACGCCCCCGGGTGCGGGCGCGCATCGCCGTGGTCCGGGACCCGCCCGTCTCTACCCCGACGTGACGGTACGTCAGCACCCGTCGGGGAACAGCGTGATCGCGGCATACGTCAGGCAGCAGACGACCCCCTGCAACCGGCGCACCGACCGGCAACGGCCGCACCTGCTCGTGGCGGGTCTACGTCCACCTGCTCGTGGCGGGTCTACGTCACGGACGTCAACGCGGTACTGAAGGCCACCCGCACCCGCCTGCCGGGCGCCGGTCTCCCTCGTCCACAGCACGTTGTCCACAGGGCCTGACGCGTTCCGGGCGCCGGCTGTACGGTCTGCACGAGTTGATGTTCGTGCCGAAAGGCGTACGGGGGAGGCGGTCGCGGTGACCGGAACCGGTGCAGAAGTGATCGAGGACGGGCAGACGCGCCGGCTGCCGCAGGTGCGCGGATTCGCCCGGTGGCCGCGCCAGGGCTCCCCCAAGGAGGCGGGCAAGGCGCTGCGGACCAGCGTGCCGCGCGCCGCCCACCGCATGCTCGACCTGGACTCCTCCCGCCCCGACGCGGTGAGCGCGGTCATCGCGTCCAACGCCGGCCGCATCCCGGAGCTGATCCCCATCCGCGTCGGGCGGATGGCGGCCACCCCGTTCGCCTTCCTGCGCGGCTCGGCCGGACTCATGGCCTACGACCTGGCCCGCACGCCCACGACCCGGATCCGCACCCAGATATGCGGCGACGCACACGCCGCCAACTTCGGCCTGTACGGCGACGCCCGCGGTGACCTCGTCATCGACCTGAACGACTTCGACGAAACCGTGCACGGCCCCTGGGAGTGGGACCTGAAGCGGCTCGCGGTCTCGCTGGTGCTCGCCGGACGAGAGGCCGGCGCCGACGAGGACACCTGCCGCGCCGCCGCCCAGGACGCGGTCGGCTCCTACCGCCGCACCATGCGGCTGCTGGCCAGGCTGCCCGTGCTCGACGCGTGGAACGCCATCGCCGACGAGGAACTGGTCTCCCACACCGACGCCCACGATCTGCTCGGCACCCTGCAGCGCGTCTCGGAGAAGGCCCGCGCCAACACCAGCGGCCGGTTCGCGGCGAAGTCGACCGAGGCGGTGGCGGACGGCGGACGCCGGTTCGTGGACGCCTCACCCGTCCTGCGCCGCATCCCGGACGCCGAGGCCCACGCCGTCGCCGCGTCCCTGGAGGAATACCTGACGACCCTCTCCGAGGACCGGCACCCCCTGCTCGCCCGGCACGCGGTGCACGACGTGGCCTTCCGGGTCGTCGGCACCGGCAGCGTCGGCACCCGGTCCTACGTCGTGCTGCTCCTCGACCACCGTGAGCAGCCGCTGGTGCTCCAGGTGAAGGAGGCCAGGCCCTCCGCGCTCGTCCCGCACCTGGCCACGGCCGGGTTCGAGGCGCCGCCCGCCCAGCACGAGGGCCGCCGGGTGGTCCTCGGGCAGAAGCGCATGCAGGTCGTCAGCGACATCCTGCTCGGCTGGACGACCGTCCACGGGCGCCCCTTCCAGGTGCGCCAGTTCCGCAACCGCAAGGGCAGCGTTGACCCCGCCGCCCTCCCCGCCGACCAGATAGACGACTACGGCCGCATGACCGGCGCCCTGCTGGCCCGCGCCCACTCCCACAGCGCCGACCCACGGCTGATCGCCGGATACTGCGGCAAGAACGAGGAACTGGACGAGGCGACCGCCGCCTTCGCCGTCGCCTACGCCGACCGCACGGAGGCGGACCACACCGACCTGGTCAAGGGAATCAAGGAGGGACGGATCGCCGCGGAGCTGGGGGTGTGACGCCCGGCCGGGGTCGTCTCCCCGAGGGGCGCGGGGCCACATCCCCTACCCTGGTCGCGTGACGACCCCGGAAGCCGATCAGCCCCCGCGGCCCGAAGAACGGCTTGAGCAGGCCGTACGGGCCGCCGAGCAGGCGTTGATCGAGTACGAGATCGCCGTCGAGACGTTCCGTGTCGAGGTCGAGAACTTCTCCCGGCTGCACGAGCAGAGACTCGGCCCGCTCTACGCCCGCATCGAGGAGCTGGACGCCGAGATCGCCGAGGCGAAGGCCGCCCGCACCGGCGACCCGGAGGACATCCGCCGCGCCGAGGAGGCCCGCGCCCGGGTGACGCCGATCCCCGGCGTGGAGGAACTGCTGCACGGCTGGATGGACGGCCACGGCCTGTTCCCGGAAGCCGCCGCCATGCTGACCGACCAGGCCGTACGGCCCCCGCAGCGGGTGCGGCCCAGCGAGGAGGCCCGCAAGCTCTACCGCGAGCTGGCCCGCAAGTCCCACCCCGACCTCGCACAGGAGGAAGAGGAGCGCCGCCGGCGTGAGGAATTCCTCACCCGCCTCAACGCCGCCTACGCCCGCGGTGACGAGGCACTGCTGAGGGAACTGGCCGAGGAATGGGCGGCCGGCCCGGTACCGCCCGAGCGACGCCCGAGCCCCGCCGAGGAGCTGTACGCCCGCCTCGAATGGCTCGCCCAGCGCAAGGAACTGCTCACCCTCGTCGCCCGCGAACTGGAGGAGGGCGCGATCGCCGGCATGCTCCGGCTCGCCCCCGACGACCCCGACGGGCTGCTCGACGAGATCGCCGCCAGGCTGCGCGCCGACATCACCCAGCGGGAGGGGGAGCTGGCGGCCCTGCAGAGCAGGTAGCGTCGGGGACATGAATTTCGCAGCTCGTGTGCCCACGGTCGAGATCACGGACCTCAAGGACGGCGACTTCCTGCTGGACGTCCGCGAGGACAACGAGTGGCAGGCGGGCCACGCCGAGGGAGCAGTGCACATCCCCATGAGCGAGTTCGTCGCCCGCTACGGCGAGCTGACCGACGCCGCTCCGCAGGACGGCCGCGTCCACGTCATCTGCCGCTCCGGCGGCCGTTCGGCGCAGGTCACCATGTATCTGGTCCAGCAGGGTATCGACGCGGTGAACGTCGACGGCGGCATGCAGGTCTGGCAGGCCGCGGGCCGCCCGGTGATCACGGACGACGGCAGCCCCGGCTTCGTGCTGTAACCCACGCCGACGGCCGGCCCGATTTCGTGCCGGGGCCCATCCCGACGGGGCCTGGTTTCGTGCTGCGGCCGGCCCTGGTGATGGGCTCGGCTCGTTTCTGCGGCCGGCCCTGGTGGTCGGTCGGTTCCGTCCTCCTGCAGTCCGTCCCGGCGGCCGGGACCGCGCGTCAGCCCAGCGGATGAGCGGCCAGCAGATCCCCGAGCCTCTCCTCGTGTGCCGCCGCCGGGCCGAGCGCCAGCTCCAGGTGCTTGGCCCAGGCGTGATAGCGGTGCAGCGGATAGTCCGTGTCGGCACCGAACCCGCCGTGCAGATGCTGCGCCGTCTGCACCACCCGGCGTACCCCCTCCGCCGCCCAGATCTTCGCCACCGCCACATCCCCGGCCGCGGGCAGCGCTCCTGATGTCCCCGAGGCGATCCGCCAGGCGGCCTGCCAGAGCGTGGCCTCCATGGCACGCAGATCGATGTACCGGTCCGCGGCCTGCACGGCCACCGCCTGGAAGGTCGCGATCGGATACCCGAACTGCTCCCGCTTGCCGGTGTACTCGGCGGTCATGCGCAGCACCCGCTCGCCCAGACCGAGCGCCAGCGCGCAGGTGCCCGTGGCGAGCAGCGCATACAGCCACTCCCAGGCGCCGTCGGCCTCGATGACCTCACCCACCTCGATCCGTACCGAGGCGAGCCGTAGTTCGGCCAGCCGCTCCCCGCTGGTGGACACCTGCTCGGCAAGGACCACCCCGTCCCGCTCACGCGGTACCAGCGCGAGGACGGTCCGGTCGGCGGCCGTGCCCTCGACATGGGCGGGTACGACGACGAGGTCCGCGTCGTACGCCCACGGCACCGCGGTCTGCACCCCGTCCAGTACCCAGACCGAGCCCTCCCGCCGTGCGGTGACGGCCAGTTCGGCCGGGTCATGGCCACTGCGGCCGTTCGCCGCGACGGTCAGCACCAGCTCGCCGCGTCCGGCGCGGGCCAGCAGGCGTTCCGCCGACTCCGCACCGCCGTAGGCCTGTACGACCGCTGCCGCCGCGCTGTGCTCCAGCAGCGGCACCCGGGCGAGGACCTTGGCGGACTCACGCAGCACCAGGCACAGCGCGATCGCGTCCAGACCGGAACCGCCGTGCGCCTCGTCGAGCAGCAGACTCAGCAGGTCCGCCCCGGCCAGCCGGGACCAGAGTTCCCGGTCGAAGCCCTCGGCCACGGCACCGGTGGTGAGCGCCGGGCTGGGCACCGCGTCCGGTACCACGTCGGCGAACACCCCGCGCGCCGCCTCGGCCGCCGCCCGCTGTTCCTCGGTGAAGGTGAAGTCCACGGCCTGTCCCTCCGACGGTGCGGTCATCCATCTGACGGGGCGTCAAGATAGAACAGGTTCTAGGAGAAGGGAACGGGTCGGCGGCGGTGTTCCTGGGGGCCATCCCTCCCCCTCCCCCTCCCCCCACCCACCCCTCCCCACCCCCACGCCGAGGCGGTCCCGTGCAGGCCTCAGCGGTCGAAGTCCAGCTCCACCTGCTCCGTCAGCGGATGCGACTGGCAGGCCAGTACATATCCGGCTTCCGTCTCTTCCGCCTCCAGCGCGAAGTTGCGGTCCATGCGGACCTCGCCGGAGACCAGGAAGGCCCGGCAGGTCCCGCACACCCCACCCTTACAGGCATAGGGCGCATCGGGGCGGTTGCGCAGGACCGTCTCCAGCAGGGACTCGCCCTCCTGTACCGGCCAACTGCCTCCGCGTCCGTCCAGCCGGGCGGTGACGGTGCTGTGGGCGGGCGTCCGGGCGGTGGCGGCCGGTGGCGAGCCCGCGTCCACATGGAAGATCTCCTGGTGTATACGGGACCGGTCCACGCCCAGCTCGCGCAGCGCCTTCTCCGCGCCCTGCACCAGCCCGAACGGCCCGCACAGGAACCAGCCCGCGACCTCACCGACCGGCAGCAGCGCGGGCAGCAGCCCGGTGAGCCGCTCCCGGTCGAGCCGGCCGGACGGCAGACCCGCCTGCTGCTCCTCGCGGGAGAGCACGGTCACCAGCTGAAGCCGCTCGGGGTAGCGGTCCTTCAGATCGGCGACCTCTTCCAGGAACATCGTCGAGGCGGCCGTGCGGTCGCTGCGTATCAGGCAGAACCGGGACGCCGGCTCGCGTGCCAGCAGCGTGGCGACGATGGACAGCACCGGGGTGATGCCGCTGCCGCCGACGACCGCCGCGTACAGTCCCGGCGCCGGTTCCAGGGTGAAGCGGCCGGCCGGGGTCATCACCTCCAGCTCGTCACCGACGTTGATCTCCTTCAACGCGTAGGTGGAGAAGGCCCCTTCTTCCACCAGCCGCACGCCCACTCTCAGGCTGTCCGGGCCCGGGCCGGCCGGGTCGGGCGCGGGGGAGCAGATCGAGTACGTGCGCCGGATCTCGGTGCCGTCGACCCGTCGGCGCAGCGCCAGGTGCTGTCCGGCCGTGTGCCGGTACTCCTCGCGCAGTCCGGGCGGGACCGTGAAGGTCAGGGCGACGGAGTCGTCGGTGATCCGGTCGACCGCGGCCACCGGGAGCGGGTGGAAGCGCGCCATCACAACTCCTTGAAGTGGTCGAACGGTTCACGGCAGGCGAGGCAGCGGCGCAGGGCCTTGCACGCGGTGGAGGAGAACCTGCTCAGCAGCTCGGTGTCGGCGGATCCGCAGTGCGGGCAGCGGACCGGTTCGGTCTCCGTCGCGTGGGTGTGTATCGGGCCGAGGGTGAGCGGTACCGGGCCGGAGGCGCTGCGTGCGCGCGGGGGAGCGATGCCGAACTCCTGGAGCTTGCGGCGCCCTTCGGGGCTGATGTCGTCGGTCGTCCAGGCCGGTGTGAGCACCGTGCGGACCGTGACCTCGCGCATGCCGTGGGCCCGCAGTACCCGTTCGATGTCCACGCTCATCGCCTCGATGGCGGGGCAGCCGGTGTAGGTGGGGGTCAGATCGACCTCGGCCGTGTCGCTGCCGTGGAGACGCACCGCGCGCACCACGCCCAGCTCCTGGAGGGTGAGCACCGGCAGTTCGGGGTCGGGCACCGAGCCGGCCAGCTCCAGCAGCTCCGCCTCCAGGGCGGTGGCGGTCACCATGACGCCCCCGGGTGGCTGCGGTGCAGGTGCTGCATCTCGGCGAGCATCCGTCCGAACGGTTCGGTGTGCAGGCCCTGCCGGCCGGCACCGGCCGACCAGGCACCGGTGCGCGGGCCCTCGGGGAGGGGGAGGGTCGCGCGGGCGAGGACGTCTGCGACGGACTCCTGCCAGCGTGCATCCAGGGCGGCCCAGTCGGCGTCGAGGCCCTCGACCGGCTGGAACGGCTCACCGGTGAACCTCCACAGCGCCTCGCAGGCGTGGCGCATCCGCTCGTGGCTGGCTTCCGTGCCGTCACCGAGGCGGAGCGTCCACTGCTCGGCGTGGTCGCGGTGGTAGGCGACCTCCTTGACCGCCTTCGCGGCGAGGGGTGCGAAGGGGCCGTCGCCGGCGGCCAGTTCGGCGTAGAGCAGCTGCTGGTAGGTGGAGAAGTACAGCTGGCGGGCGATCGTGTGGGCGAAGTCGCCGTTCGGCTGCTCGACCAGCTGGAGGTTGCGGAAGGCACGCTCCTCGCGCAGGTAGGCCAGTTCGTCCTCGTCGCCGGCCAGGGACAGCAGCACCCGGGCCTGCCCGAGGAGGTCGAGGGCGATGTTGGCGAGGGCGACCTCCTCCTCCAGGGCGGGGGCGTGCCCGGCCCACTCCCCCAGCCGGTGGGAGAGCACCAGGGCGTCGTCGCCGAGGGCGAGCGCGGCGGTCACCGGGACGGTGGCGGGGCCGGTGGCGGTCACAGGTGCTTCACCCCTTCCGGGATCTCGTAGAAGGTCGGGTGCCGGTAGGGCTTGTCGGCGGCCGGTTCGAAGAACGGGTCCTTCTCGTCCGGTGAGGACGCGGTGATCGCGGCGGCGGGGACGACCCAGATCGACACGCCCTCGCCGCGGCGGGTGTACAGATCGCGGGCGTTGCGCAGGGCCAGCTCCGCGTCGGGGGCGTGCAGACTGCCGGCGTGGGTGTGGGAGAGGCCGCGCCGTGAGCGCACGAAGACCTCCCACAGGGGCCAGTCGGTGGTGCTCATGCTCGCTGCGCTCCTGTCTCCTGTGCTGCCTCACCGGTGCCGTCCGTGCTCCCGGTGTGCTTGGCCGCGTAGGCGGCGGCCGCTTCCCGCACCCATGCGCCCTCGGCGTGTGCGCGCCGGCGCTGGGTGATCCGCTGTTCGTTGCACGGGCCGTTGCCCTTGAGGACCTCCCAGAACTCCGTCCAGTCGATCGGGCCGAAGTCGTAGTGCCCGCGTTCCTCGTTCCACCGAAGGTCCGGGTCGGGGAGGGTGAGGCGCAGGGACTCGGCCTGGGGGACGCAGATGTCGACGAAGCGCTGGCGCAGTTCGTCGTTGGAGTGGCGCTTGATCTTCCATTCCATCGACTGTGCCGAGTGCTGGGACTCGTCGTCGGGTGGGCCGAACATCATCAGCGAGGGCCACCACCAGCGGTCGACGGCGTCCTGTGCCATCGCGTGCTGTTCCGGGGTGCCCTTGCTGAGGGCCAGCAGCAGCTCGTAGCCCTGGCGCTGGTGGAAGGACTCCTCCTTGCAGATCCGCACCATCGCGCGGGCGTACGGGCCGTAGGAGCAGCGGCACAGCGGCACCTGGTTGGTGATCGCGGCACCGTCCACCAGCCAGCCGATCGCGCCGACGTCGGCCCAGGTCAGCGTCGGGTAGTTGAAGATCGAGGAGTACTTCTGGCGGCCGCTGTGCAGTTTGTCGAGCAGCTCGTCGCGGCTGGTGCCCAGGGTCTCGGCCGCGCTGTACAGATACAGGCCGTGGCCGGCTTCGTCCTGGACCTTGGCCATCAGGATCGCCTTGCGCCGCAGGGAGGGCGCGCGAGTGATCCAGTTGGCCTCCGGCTGCATGCCGATGATCTCGGAGTGGGCGTGCTGGGCGATCTGCCGGACCAGCGTCGCGCGGTAGGCGTCGGGCATCCAGTCGCGGGGTTCGATGCGTTCGTCTGCGGCCACGGCCGCGTCGAAGGCGTGCTGGTAGGCCGCCGTGTCGACGGTGTTCGGTGCGCCGTCCGCCTCCGTGCGGGCCGTGCGCTGTGCGGCTGCTGTGGCCATGCGGTCCCCCTGACCTCGGGCTCTTCGGTGAAGCTGTCCCGACCGATCGTTCGGTCCGTGCGGAATCAATGGTGTGACGGGCCGCCGTGGGTGTCAACCGCTGTGGAAAACTCGGTGGGCGGCCTGTGGGCAGCCTGTGGACAGGGGAGTCGCAGGGAGGGCCAGGGCCGGCACCGCGGCGGCACGGCGTGGCGAGGACCACGGCCGGTGGCCCGTACCCGGGGCTGCGCCCGGTGGCCAGGGCTGAGTACCGTTCCGTGGACGCCGAGAGCGGCGTACGTGAATCATGGGACGTTCGTGGCGGCGCCGTTCACGGAGCTGGACCACTGAGCCGAACGACTGAGCCGGAACACTGAGCCGGAACACTGAGCCGAAACGGGGTACGGGGCGAAATGGACGCGTACGACGAGGACCCGGGGGCCCGGCCCGGGCCCAGTGGGTCGGCGGGGGCGCGTCTCCCGGAGAAATCCCCGGCCGAAGCCGGCGCCCCGGAGGAAGCGGGTACGCCGGCCCGTGAGGGTGCGGTGCCGGGCGACGAGCCTCGTGACGCGGACAGCGCGCACCCGGCCCGGGCGGAGCGGGGAAGGCGAGAGGTCGCGGCCGCCCTGCCTTCTCAAGCGGCCCGGAGGAACCAGGCGGCTCTGCGGGCCCAGGCGGGGCGGAAAGACGACCACCCGGCCATACCGGCCACGCCAGCCACACCGGCCACTTCTGACATGTCTGCCGCGTCGGCGCAGGCGGTCCGGACGGACGTGCCCGGTGCCGCCGTACCGCCGGTGACAGTGGCCGCGTCCGATGCCGCTTCGCCGCCCCCCGCCCCCCGTACCGGCGTAGCCGCCCTCTCCCCTCGCTATCAGGTCGCCGCTGCACTGGCGCTCGCGGTGGTCGCTGTCGCCGCCGGTGTGCATGTGCTGATGGTGTTCCTCAGCCTCGCCCCCGCGAACACGGTCACCAAGCAGCACGGCAAGGCGGTGGAGCAGTGGGTGTACCCGGAGTTCGAGCAGAACTGGAAGCTGTTCGCCCCGAACCCGCTGCAGCAGAACATCGCCGTACAGGTGCGGGCCGAGGTGCGGATGAAGGACGGCAGCCTGCGCACCACCGGCTGGACCGACCTGTCCGCGCAGGACGGCGCCGCCATAGCCGGCAACCCGGTGCCCAGCCACACCCAGCAGAACGAACTGCGCCGCGCCTGGGACTTCTTCGCCGCCACGCACACCGCGGACAACCGACCCGTCGGCATGCGCGGTTCCCTCTCCGAGCAGTACGTGCGCCGGATTGTGGTGATGCGCCTGCACCGGACCGATCCGATCAGCAGGGACGGCGTCATCCAGCGGGTGCAGGTCCGTTCCAGCACCACCAATGTGCAGCCGCCCGCCTGGAGCCGTGAACGGGTGTCCGACAAGCCGGTCTACCGCGTGGTGCCCTGGTGGACGGTGCCCGCCGACGAGGCCGCCGGAGGTGCGCGGTGAACCAGTTCTCCCTGAGCCTGTCGAGGGGGATCGCCCGCGCCACCGGGGCGGCCCTGGGGCCGTACCAGAGCGCCGTGATCCGCATCGGCTTCGCCGGGACCTGGCTGCTGTTCCTGCTGCGCGAGTTCCCCCACCGCCAGGAGCTGTACGGCCCGGCCGGGCCGTGGGGCTGGAACCTCGCCAAGGAGCTGACCGCCGACAACCACGCCTTCACGGCTCTGCTGTGGTCCGACGGGCAGCTGTGGTTCGAGTGCTGCTACGCGCTGGCGGTCCTCGCCAGTGCGGCGCTGCTGCTCGGCTGGCGTACCCGGACGGCGTCCGTGCTGTTCATGGTGGGCGTGCTGTCGCTGCAGAACCGCAGCGTCTTCGTCGGCGACGGCGGCGACAACGTCCTGCACCTGATGTCCTTGTATCTCGTGTTCACACGGTGCGGACAGGTGTGGTCCCTGGACGCACGGCGGGCGGCGCGCGCCGGGGCGGCACGCGCGCGTGGGGAGCGGGTTCCCGCCGACCGGGTGGGGCCGGCCCTGTGGGCGGTGCTCGGCCTGGCGCTGCTCCTGGCGACGTTCACCGGCCGCTTCGACAACGGCTGGCTGATCCCGGCGCTGCTGTGGACGGTCTGGGGCGTACTCGGCCTGTGGTGGGCCGTCGGCCGCTGGACGAAGTCCCCCGAGCCGCGGTTGCTGTTGGACGTCATCGCCAACGTCCTGCACAACGGCGCCCTGTTCGTGATCATGGCGGAGGCCTGTCTGATCTACGCGACGGCCGGCTGGTACAAGATCCAGGGATCGCGCTGGCAGGACGGCACCGCCGTCTACTACCCCCTCCACCTGGACTACTTCTCGCCCTGGCCCGGACTCGCCGACCTGATGTCCTCCAGCGGCACGATCATGATGGCCGTCGCCTACGGCACTGTCATGGTGCAGGTCGCCTTCCCGTTCACCCTGTTCAACCGGCGGGTCAAGAACGTCCTGCTGGTGGTGATGATGCTCGAACACGCGGTGATCGCGGTCGTCCTCGGGCTGCCGTTCTTCTCGCTGGCGATGATCACCGCGGACGCGGTCTTCCTTCCCACGTCGTTCCTGCGCCGGCTGGGCGCGCTGGTGGCACGCGCGCGTGCGCGGATGGTCCGGCGCGGCGACCGTACGGTGCCCGCGCCCCGCTCCCCCGAAGAGGCACCTGAAGGGACGCCTGAAGCGACGCGCGAGGAGACACCCGAAGAAGCCACGCCCGAGGAGAGCGCGCAGGGCCGACGTGACTCCCACCGCGCGAGCGCGGCCGAACGTGGGGGAGGGTTGACCGCATGACCGACCCGCTGACCCGCTGGCGCGACCACGCCGGTGCCGCCGTGCTGCTCGACGGCTTCCATGCCCTCAAGCACGCGCTGCGCTTCGGGGCCCAGGTCCCGGTGGCGGTCACCACCGACCGGCAGGCCGCGCTCGCTCTCGCCGGGGAACTGGCCGAAGACGTACGGGACGCGCTGGACGAACTGCTCAAGGAAGTGTCCGCGGAGACCTACGCCTCCCTCGTCCCGCGGCCCCACCCGACCGGCGTGGCCGCGCTCGCCGTACGGCCGTCACGCGAGGCCAACCTGCGCACGCTGGCCCGCACCCCGCGCACCGCGCCGGTCGTGGTCCTGGACAACCCCCGCAATCTGGGCAACGCCGGTGCCGTGATCAGGCTGGCCGCCGGCTTCGGGGCGACCGGGGTCGTCACCACGGGCACACTCGACCCCTGGCACCCCACGGTGGTCCGCGGCGGCGCCGGCCTGCACTTCGCGACCGCCGTGGAACGCCTCGGCGTCGACGAGCTGCCGGCCGGGCCGCTGTTCGCGCTGGACCCGGAGGGCGAGGACATCCGTGGCAGCAGACTGCCCGACGACGCCGTGCTCGCGTTCGGCTCGGAGCGCAGCGGACTGTCGGCCGAGCTGCGCGCGCGTGCCGACCATCTGCTGGCCCTGCCGATGCGCCCCCAGGTCTCCAGCTACAACCTCGCCACCAGCGTGGCGATGACGCTGTACCACTGGAGCGCCACCGGGGGCGCCGTACCGGCTCCCTAGACCTCGCGCCGCACCTCGACCACCCGGAACCGGTTCGCCACGAACGCGCCGTCGCACAGCGCGGCGTTCGCCGCCGGGTTGCCGCCCGAGCCGTGGAAGTCCGAGAACGCCGCCGTCTGGTTGACGTACACCCCGCCGGTCAGGTTGAGCGACAGCTGGGCCGCCTCCTCCAGGCACACCTCCTCGATGGCCTGCTCGACCTCGGGGTCGGTGGTGTAGGCGCCGACCGTCATCGCGCCCTTCTCGCGGACCGTGCGGCGCAGCAGCTCCACCGCGTCGGTCACCGAGTCGACGGCGACGGCGAAGGAGACCGGGCCGAAGCACTCGCTCATGTAGGCGGCCTCGTCGTCCGGCTTGGCGCCGTCCAGCTTGACGAGAACGGGCGTGCGGACCACCGCGTCCGGGAACTCCGGGTTGGTGATCTCGCGGGAGGCGAGGGCCACCTCGCCGAGGCCGGCGGCGGCTTCCAGGCGGGCCTTGACGTCGGGGTTGACGATGGCGCCCAGCAGCGCGTTCGCACGCGTGTCGTCGCCGAGCAGGCCGTCGACCGCGCGGGCGATGTCGGCGCTGACCTCGTCGAAGGTCCTGGTGCCCTGCTCGGTCCGGATGCCGTCCCGGGGGATCAGCAGGTTCTGCGGGGTGGTGCACATCTGGCCGCTGTACAGGGACAGCGAGAACGCCAGGTTGGAGAGCATGCCCTTGTAGTCGTCCGTGGAGTGCACGATCACCGTGTTGACGCCGGCCTTCTCGGTGTAGACCTGCGCCTGGCGGGCGTTGGCCTCCAGCCAGTCGCCGAAGGACGTCGACCCGGTGTAGTCGATGATCCGGATCTCGGGGCGGGTGGCGAGGGTCTTGGCGATGCCCTCGCCGGGGCGCTCGGCGGCCAGCGCCACCAGGTTGGGGTCGAAGCCGGCCGCGGCGAGCACGTCCCGGGCCACCTGCACGGTCAGGGCGAGCGGCAGCACCGCGCGCGGGTGCGGCTTGACCAGGACCGCGTTGCCGGTGGCCAGGGAGGCGAACAGGCCCGGATAGCCGTTCCAGGTCGGGAAGGTGTTGCAGCCGATGACCAGGCCGATGCCGCGCGGTACCGGGGTGAACTGCTTGCTGAGGACGAGCGGGTCGCGCTTGCCCTGCGGCTTGTTCCACTCCGCCGTCCCGGGCGTGCGGACCTGCTCCGCGTAGGCGTAGGCCACCGCCTCCAGGCCGCGGTCCTGGGCGTGCGGGCCGCCCGCCTGGAACGCCATCATGAACGCCTGGCCGCTGGTGTGCATGACCGCGTGCGCGAACTCGTGCGTCCGGTCGCTGATCCGCTTGAGGATCTCCACGCAGACCGCGGCCCGCAGCTCGGCGCCCGCGTCCCGCCAGGCCCGCTGCCCCGCCTTCATCGCGGGCAGCAGCGTGTCGATGTCGGCGTGCGGGTAGGTCACGCCCAGCTCGATGCCGTACGGCGAGACCTCACCGCCCACCCAGTCGTCCGTGCCGGGCTGGCCGAGGTCGAGGCGGGTGTTCAGCAGGGCGTCGAAGGCGGCCTTGCCCGCCGCCGCGTCCAGGCTGCCGTTCTCGCCGTAGGCCTTGGGATGCTCCGGATGCGGGGACCAGTACGCGCGTGTACGGATCGCTTCCAGCGCCTGGTCCAGGGTGGGCCGGTGCTTGGCGATCAGCTCGGGCACGGTCAGTTCGGCGGCCATACGGGACCAACTCCTCGTCTGGAGAACTCTTCGTCGAGTTCATCGGCCTGGCAGAAAGAGCAGCGGGATGGGACGGTCAGAGCTAGAGTAACCGAACGATCGGTCGGGACAAGGGGGTCCGCCGCATCTGTGGAAAACGCCGTGCGGGAGGATCGCGCACATGACAGCACTCGACCTCAGCAGCCCCGTGGCCGTCGTCGGCACCGGCACCATGGGCCAGGGCATCGCCCAGGTCGCGCTGGTCGCCGGCCACCCCGTGCGGCTGTACGACGCCGTCGCCGGGCGCGCCCGGGACGCGGCCGCAGCGATCGGCGCCCGCCTCGACCGGCTCGCGGAGAAGGGAAAGATCACCGGCGCCGCCCGGGACGCCGCCCGCGCCCGCCTCCAACCCGCGGAGAGCCTTGCCGGGCTGGCGGACTGCGGCCTGGTCGTCGAGGCCGTCGTGGAGCGGCTGGACGTCAAACGGCAGCTCTTCGGCGAGCTGGAGGACACCGTCGCCGAGGACTGCCTGCTCGCCACCAACACCTCCTCGCTGTCGGTGACGGCCATCGGCGGCGCCCTGCGCCATCCCGGCCGCTTCGTGGGCCTGCACTTCTTCAACCCGGCGCCGCTCATGCCGCTGGTCGAGGTCGTCTCCGGGTTCGCCACCGACGTCACGTCGGCCACGCGCGCGTACGAGACCGCCCGCGCCTGGGGCAAGACCCCGGTGGCCTGCGCCGACACCCCCGGTTTCATCGTCAACCGGATCGCCCGGCCGTTCTACGCCGAGGCCTTCGCGGTCTACGAGGCCCAGGCCGCCGACCCGGCCACCATCGACGCGGTCCTGCGCGAGTCCGGCGGCTTCCGGATGGGCGCCTTCGAACTGACCGACCTGATCGGGCAGGACGTCAACGAGTCCGTGACCCACTCCGTGTGGCAGTCCTTCTTCCAGGACGTGCGCTTCACCCCGTCCCTGGCCCAGCGCCGGCTGGTGGAGTCCGGCCGCCTCGGCCGCAAGACCGGGCACGGCTGGTACGACCACGCCGAAGGCGCCGAGCGGCCCGAGCCGCACACCGCCGACAAGGAGCAGCCGCCCGCGTACGTCGTCGCCGAGGGCGGCCTGGGCCCCGCGGCCGAGCTGCTCACGCTGATCCGCGAGGCGGGCATCCAGGTCCGCGAGGAGGACGAGGACAACGGCACCCGCCTGGTGCTGCCGAGCGGTGGCCAGCTGGTCCTCGCCGACGGGCAGACCTGTGTGGAGTTCCGGGACGTCGTCTACTTCGACCTCGCCCTGGACTACCGCGCGGCCACCCGCGTCGCGCTGTCCGCCTGCCACGACACCTCGCCGCAGACCCTCGCCGAGGCCACCGGCCTCTTCCAGGCCCTCGGCAAGGACGTCAGCGTCATCGGCGACGTCCCCGGCATGATCGTCGCCCGTACGGTCGCCCGGATCATCGACCTCGCCCACGACGCCGTGGCCAAGGGCGTCGCCACCGAGGAGGACGTCGACACGGCCATGCGCCTCGGGGTGAACTACCCGCTCGGCCCGTTCGAGTGGGACCGCAGGCTCGGCCGCGAGTTCGCCTTCGACGTCCTGGACGAGATGCACGAGCGCGACCCCTCCGGACGTTACGCACCCTCCCTCGCGCTCTACCGCCACGCGTACGCCATCGACGACAAGCGGGAGGGCACCTCATGACCACGGCCAGGCGCGACACCTACACGCCCGAGACGCTGCTCTCGGTGGCCGTGCGGGTCTTCAACGAGCGCGGCTACGACGGCACCTCCATGGAGCACCTGTCCAAGGCGGCCGGCATCTCCAAGTCGTCGATCTACCACCACGTCAGCGGCAAGGAAGAGCTGCTGCGCCGCGCGGTCAGCCGCGCCCTGAACGGCCTGTTCGCCATCCTGGACGAGGAGCACGCGTGCGTGGGGCGGCCCGTCGACCGGCTGGAACACGTCGTGCGCCGCATGGTCGAGGTGCTCATAGGCGAGCTGCCGTACGTGACACTGCTGCTGCGCGTGCGCGGCAACACGGAGACCGAGCGGTGGGCGCTGGAGCGGCGGCGCGACTTCGACCACCGGGTCGCGGAACTGCTGAAGGCCGCGGCGGCCGACGGGGACGTACGCGGCGACGTCGAGGTGCGCCTGGCCACCCGGCTGGTCTTCGGAATGATCAACTCGATCGTGGAGTGGTACCGGCCGGACCCCCGGGGCGCCGACGAGCGCGAGGTGGCCGACGCGGTGGTCCAGCTGGTCTTCGCGGGTCTCAGACAGAGCTGACCCGGCCCGCGGGCACACCTTCACGCCTCCGGCGCACCCCTTCCTTACGCCTCCGGCTCCAGGTCCTCCTCCTCGAACACCAGCAGCGTGCGCGTGCTGAGCACCTCGGGGATCGCCTGGAGCCGGGTGAGGACCAGCTCGCGCAGCGCCCTGTTGTCGGGTGTGTGCACCAGCAGCAGTACGTCGAAGTCGCCGCCCACGAGGGCGATGTGGGAGGCGCCCGGCAGCTGTCTGAGCTGCTCGCGGACCGTGCGCCAGCTGTTCTGGACGATCTTCAGCGTGATGTACGCCGATGTACCGTGGCCCGCCCGCTCGTGGTCCACGCGCGCGCTGAACCCGCGGATGACGCCGTCCTCGACGAGCCGGTTGATGCGCGCGTAGGCGTTGGCGCGTGAGACGTGGACGCGTTCGGCGACGGACCGTATCGAGGCGCGGCCGTCGGCCTGGAGGATCTTCAGGATGTCCTGGTCGATGGCGTCCAGTGGCCGCGGCTGCAGCGGGGCGCCGTTCTGCGGTCCGTCGGCCATTTGTTCAGCTGCCATTGCCCCCCGCTCCCTCGCCGTGGACGTCCTGCGTTCATTCCAGGCTGTGGAGAACCGTTTGTCCACAGCCTGGACGTGCCTGTAGCCAAAATGTGCCGACGACCGAACAATCGGTTGGTGAGGCGCCTCACAGCCGACGCGCCTCCCGTAGCCGCTCCCACGAGGAGGTGCCGTCATGACGGTTCTGGAGCAGCGGGGCGCGTACCGGCCTTCGCCGCCGCCCGCCTGGCAGCCCCGTATGGACCCCGCGCCGCTGCTGCCCGACGCCGAGCCCTACCGCGTCCTCGGCACCGAGGCGGCCGCCAAGGCCGACCCGGACCTGCTGCGCCGGCTCTACACCCAGCTGGTGCGCGGCCGCCGCTACAACACGCAGGCCACCGCGCTCACCAAGCAGGGCCGCCTCGCCGTCTACCCCTCCAGCACCGGCCAGGAGGCCTGCGAGGTCGCCGCAGCCCTGGCACTCGAAGAGCGCGACTGGCTCTTCCCCAGCTACCGCGACACCCTCGCCGTCGTCGCCCGCGGCGTGGACCCCGTCGAGGCGCTCACCCTGCTGCGCGGCGACTGGCACAGCGGCTACGACCCCCACACCCACCGCGTGGCCCCCCTCTCCACCCCGCTGGCCACCCAGCTCCCGCACGCCGTCGGCCTCGCGCACGCCGCCCGCCTCAAGGGCGACGACGTGGTCGCGCTCGCCCTGGTCGGCGACGGCGGCACCAGCGAGGGCGACTTCCACGAGGCGCTGAACTTCGCCGCCGTGTGGCAGGCTCCGGTCGTCTTCCTCGTGCAGAACAACGGCTTCGCCATCTCGGTCCCGCTCGCCAAGCAGACCGCCGCGCCCTCCCTGGCCCACAAGGCCGTCGGATACGGCATGCCGGGCCGGCTGGTCGACGGCAACGACGCGGCGGCCGTGCACGAGGTCCTCAGCGACGCGGTACGGCACGCGCGTGCGGGCGGCGGTCCGACCCTGGTGGAGGCGGTGACGTACCGGATCGACGCCCACACCAACGCCGACGACGCCACCCGCTACCGCGGCGACGCCGAGATCGAAGCCTGGCGTGCCCACGACCCGATCCACCTGCTGGAATGCGAGCTCACCGCGCGCGGGCTGCTCGACGAGGCCGGGATGGAGGCCGCCCGGCAGGACGCCGAGGCGATGGCCGCCTCCTTGCGTGAACGCATGAACCGCGACCCCGAACTGGACCCCATGGCCCTCTTCGACCACGTCTACGCCGAGACCACCGCGCAGCTGCGCGAACAGCGCGCCCTGTTGCGCGCCGAGCTCGAAGCCGAGCAGGAGCAGCACGGCGCGCAGGAAGGCGGCGCCCGATGACCACCGTCGCCGTCAAGCCCGCCACCATGGCGCAGGCCCTCACGCGCGCGCTGCGCGACGCGATGGCCGCCGACCCGACCGTGCACGTCATGGGCGAGGACGTCGGCACCCTCGGCGGTGTCTTCCGGGTCACCGACGGCCTCGCCAAGGAATTCGGCGAGGACCGCTGCACCGACACCCCGCTCGCCGAGGCCGGCATCCTCGGCACCGCCGTCGGGATGGCCATGTACGGCCTGCGCCCGGTGGTCGAGATGCAGTTCGACGCGTTCGCCTACCCGGCGTTCGAGCAGCTCATCAGCCATGTCTCCCGGATGCGCAACCGCACCCGCGGGAGGATGCCCCTGCCGATCACCGTCCGCGTCCCCTACGGCGGCGGCATCGGCGGCGTCGAGCACCACAGCGACTCCTCCGAGGCCTACTACATGGCCACCCCGGGCCTGCACGTGGTCACGCCCGCGACCGTCGCCGACGCCTACGGCCTGCTGCGCCAGGCCATCGCCTCCGACGACCCGGTCGTCTTCCTGGAGCCCAAGCGGCTGTACTGGTCCAAGGACGCCTGGAACCCCGAGCACCCCACCGACGTCGAGCCCATCGGCCGCGCGGTGGTGCGCCGCCCCGGCAGCAGCGCCACTCTGATCACCTACGGCCCCTCCCTGCCCGTCTGCCTGGAGGCCGCCGAGGCCGCGCAGGCCGAGGGCTGGGACCTGGAAGTGGTGGACCTGCGCTCGCTGGTGCCGTTCGACGACGAGACGGTCTGCGCGGCCGTGCGGCGCACCGGGCGCGCGGTCGTCGTCCACGAGGCCACCGGGTTCGGCGGGCCGGGCGGCGAGATCGCGGCCCGGATCACCGAACGCTGCTTCCACCACCTGGAGGCGCCGGTGCTGCGTGTGGCCGGCTTCGACATCCCCTACCCGCCGCCCATGCTGGAGCGGCACCACCTGCCCGGCGTCGACCGCATCCTGGACGCCGTGGCCCGGCTGCAGTGGGAGGCCGAGGGCTGATGGCACAGGTGCTGGAGTTCAAGCTCCCCGACCTCGGTGAGGGACTCACCGAGGCGGAGATCGTCCGCTGGCTGGTCCAGGTCGGCGACGTCGTCGCCGTCGACCAACCGGTCGTCGAGGTCGAGACGGCCAAGGCGATGGTCGAGGTGCCCTGCCCCTACGGCGGTGTCGTCACCGCCCGCTTCGGCGAGGAAGGCGCCGAACTGCCGGTCGGCGCACCACTGTTGACGGTAGCCGTGGGTGAACCGGCCGCGCACACCGAGCCGCAGGGATCCGGCAACGTCCTGGTCGGATACGGCACCTCGGAAACGCCGGCCCGGCGCCGGAGGGTTCGGCCGACGCCGGCTGCGGCCTCCCCGGCGGGGCGACCGGACGGAACGGCGTCCTTCGCGCGTACGGCACTCAACGGGACGGCCCGGGCGCGCGTGGGTGCCCTGCACACCGAAGGTCCGGTGCCCGTGATCTCCCCGCTGGTGCGCCGGCTGGCCCGCGAGGGCGGTGTGGACCTGCGACAGCTGGCGGGCTCCGGCCCGGACGGGCTGATCCTGCGCGCGGACGTCGAGGACGCCCTGCGGACCAGGGCGGCCCTGGGCAGCCGTACGGCCGAGGCGCCCGCCAGCACGACGCACAGGCCCGCCGAGGCCCGGCCGGCAGCCGCCACCGCTTCGGATACGCGCGACGCGGGCATCCGCATCCCCCTCAAGGGCGTGCGCGGTGCCGTCGCCGACAAGCTCTCCCGCAGCCGCCGGGAGATCCCGGACGCCACCTGCTGGGTCGACGCCGACGCGACCGAACTCATGCGCGCGCGTGCCGCGATGAACGCCTCGGGAGGGCCGAAGATCGCCCTGCTTGCGCTGTTCGCCCGCATCTGCACGGCCGCGCTCGCCCGGTTCCCGGAGCTGAACTCCTACGTCGACGCCGAGGCCCGCGAGGTCGTCCAGCTCGACCAGGTCCACCTCGGGTTCGCCGCACAGACCGAGCGCGGGCTCGTCGTACCGGTCGTGCGCGACGCCCACGCGCGGGACGCCGAGTCGCTGACCGCCGAGTTCGCCCGGCTCACCGAGGCCGCCCGCGCCGGAAAGCTGACACCCGGGGAACTCACCGGCGGGACCTTCACGTTGAACAACTACGGGGTCTTCGGAGTCGACGGCTCCACGCCCATCATCAACCACCCCGAGGCCGCCATGCTCGGCGTCGGCCGGATCGTCCCCAAGCCATGGGTTCACGACGGGGAGCTTGCGGTGCGTCAGGTCGTCCAGCTTTCGCTCACCTTCGACCACCGGGTGTGCGACGGCGGCACAGCGGGCGGATTCCTGCGGTACGTGGCGGACTGCGTGGAACAGCCGGCGGTGCTCCTGCGCACACTGTGACGCCCGCGGGGCCCGGAAGGAAGGCCCCGCGGGAGATACAACGGGAACGGCGACGGCACATACAGGCAGGGCCCCTCGGGACATACTCGGGGGGTGACCGACAACGCCCTCGCCACCCCCGCAACGCCGGTGCCCTACGACGCCGTCGTGCTGGCCGGCGGCGCCGCCCGGCGGCTCGGCGGGGCCGACAAGCCCGATCTGCGGGTCGGCGGCCGGGCGCTGCTCGACCGGGTCCTCACGGCCTGCGCGGGCGCCCGTACGACCGTCGTGGTGGCCGACCGGCGGCCCACCGCGCGGCCGGTGCGCTGGGCGCGTGAGGAGCCGCCCGGCGCCGGACCGGTCGCCGCGCTGGCCGCCGGTCTCGGGCTCACCACCGCCGCGCACACCGTCGTCCTCTCCGCCGACCTGCCCTTTCTCCGGCCGGACACGCTGCGGCGCCTGCTGACCGCCCTGTGCGGCACCGGGGCCGACGGCGCGATGCTCACCGACGCCGACGGCCGCGATCAGCCGCTCGTGGCCGCCTACCGCACCGCCGCGCTCCGCCGCGAGCTGGCCGCCCTCGCGGCCGGCCCGGACGGCCTGACCGGACTGCCCCTGCGCCGGCTGACCGGCGCTCTCCGCCTCACCCGCGTCCCGGACCCGCTGGCATCCTTCGACTGCGACACCTGGGACGACATCGCCGACGCCAGGGCACGCATCAGGGAGCATGGGCACGTGTTGGATGAATGGATCTCCGCAGTCAAGGACGAACTGGGTATCGAGCTGGATGTCGACACCGGCGTCCTGCTCGACCTGGCCCGTGACGCCGCGCACGGCGTGGCCCGCCCCGCCGCCCCGCTGACCACCTTCCTCGTCGGCTACGCCGCGGCCCGGGGCAAGGGAGGCCCCGAGGCCGTCGCCGAGGCCGCACGCAAGGCCGCCGCGCTCGCGCTGCGCTGGGAAGAGGAGAACAACCAAGGCGACAGCGGGGGCCCGAGCGCCCCGGACGCCTGATGACCGCCCCCGGAACGCGGGCCGGAGCGCCCGCCGAGGACAGCGACGACCTCGATGTCGAGGAGGCCCTGGCCCTGGTGAGGGAAGCCAAGGACGACGACCACGGCGGCCACGGCCAGGTGCCCGCCCCGGCGCCTGACGCACACGGCGAGCGGCACCGGGCCACCCCCTGGCCCCAGGCCCGCGAGATCGCCGCTCGCGCCGCCCGCGCCCGCGTGCGCCCCGCCCCCGTCACCGTGCCGCTCGCCGACGCCCTCGGCCTCGCCCTGGCCGCTCCTCTCGACGCGCTGACCGACCTGCCCTCCTTCGACACCTCCGCGATGGACGGCTGGGCGGTCGCCGGACCCGGCCCCTGGGAGGTACGGGACGAAGGAGTGCTCGCCGGGCATGCGCAGCCCGAGCCGCTCACCGACGGCGAGGCGGTCCGCATCGCGACCGGCGCCCGCATCCCGGCCGACACGACGGCCGTCCTGCGCAGCGAGCACGGCCGGGTCGACGCCCAGGGCCGGCTCCACGCCACCCGCGAGATGGCACACGGCCAGGACATCCGCCCGCGCGCCCAGGAGTGCCGCAGCGGCGACCAGTTGCTGCCCCTCGGCACCGTGGTCACCCCTGCCGTCCTGGGCCTGGCCGCGGCGGCCGGGTACGACACCGTCACCGCCGTACCGCGTCCGCGTGCCGAAGTCCTCGTGCTCGGCGACGAATTGCTGACCGAGGGCCTGCCGCACGACGGGCTGATCCGGGACGCGCTCGGCCCCATGCTGCCGCCCTGGCTGCACGCGCTCGGCGCCGAGGTCGTCGCGGTGCGCCGGATCGGTGACGACGCCGAGGCCCTGCACCGGGCCGTCACCGGCTCCGAAGCCGATCTCGTCATCACCACCGGCGGCACGGCGGGCGGCCCCGTCGACCACGTCCATCCCGTCCTGGAACGCATCGGCGCCGAACTCCTCGTCGACGGCGTCAAGGTACGGCCGGGCCATCCCATGCTGCTGGCCCGCACCAAGGAAAGCCAGCACCTCGTCGGCCTGCCCGGCAACCCTCTCGCGGCCGTCTCCGGCCTGCTCACGCTCGCCGAACCGCTGCTGCGCACCCTCGCCGCCCACCCGGCCCCCGAGCCGTACACGCTGCCGCTCAGGGAGGCGGTCCAGGGGCACCCGTACGACACCCGGCTCATCCCCGTGGTGCTGCGCGGCGACCTTGCCGTGCCGCTGCACTACAACGGTCCGGCCATGCTCCGTGGCATCGCCGCGGCCGACGCGCTGGCCGTCGTACCGCCGGGCGGGGCCCGGCAGGGCGAGGAGGCGGAGCTGATCGATCTGCCGTGGGCGGCGGCCGGAATCGGGGTGTGTTTCACGTGAAACACCCGGCATCCGGGAGGAAGCGGGTCCACCCCGAAGACGCCATGGGTGGGGAGTAGCGTCACGAGCATGCATGCGATCACGATTCCTGAACCTGGTGGTCCCGAGGCGTTGGTGTGGGCGGAGGTCCCCGACCCGGAGCCCGGCGAGGGCGAGGTGCTGGTCGAGGTGGTGGCCAGCGCCGTCAACCGCGCCGACATCATGCAGCGCATGGGCTTCTACGACCCGCCGCCCGGGGCCTCCCCCTACCCCGGCCTGGAGTGCTCCGGCAGGATCGCCGCGCTCGGCTCCGGTGTGTCCGGCTGGGCCGTCGGCGACGAGGTGTGTGCGCTGCTCGCGGGCGGCGGGTACGCCGAGAAGGTCGTCGTACCGGCCGGGCAGCTGCTGCCCGTGCCCGAGGGCATCGACCTCAAGCAGGCGGCCGCGCTGCCCGAGGTGGTCTGCACGGTCTGGTCCAACGTGTTCATGATCGCCCACCTGCTGCCCGGCGAGACGCTGCTCGTGCACGGGGGGTCCAGTGGCATCGGGACCATGGCCATTCAGCTCGCCAAGGCCGTCGGGGCCAAGGTCGCGGTCACGGCGGGTACGAAGGAGAAGCTGGAGCGCTGTGCCGGGCTGGGCGCGGACATCCTCATCAACTACCGCGAACAGGACTTCGTCGCCGAGATCAAGCAGGCCACCGGGGGTGCGGGGGCCGATGTGATCCTCGACAACATGGGGGCGAAGTACCTGGACCGCAATGTCCAGGCGCTCGCCGTCAGCGGACGCCTCGCGATCATCGGCCTGCAGGGCGGCGTCAAGGGCGAGTTGAACATCGGCACACTGCTCGGCAAGCGGGCCGCGATCAGTGCGACCTCGCTGCGGGCGCGGCCGCTGAGTGAGAAGGCGGCCATTGTGGCTGCGGTGCGGGAGCATGTGTGGCCGTTGCTTGCCGGGGGGCATGTCCGGCCGGTTGTGGACCGCGAGCTGGCGATGCCGGAGGCGGCTGAGGGCCACCGGGTGGTGGAGGAGAGCGGGCATGTCGGCAAGGTGCTGCTGGTGACGCCGTAACGCCGGTGCTGGTACGGCGCCCGGTGCCGCGGCCGGCTGAGGCACGGCTGTCCGCGGCTACGGCGGGTGCCGGCTCAGTCTCTGCGGAGTCTGAGGGCCAGGAAGGCCAGGGCGAGGCCGAGGCCGATCAGGACCAGGCCGCTGCCCAGGGGGAGGATCTGCAGGACCGGCTCGGTGGTGTCCTCGTTCTGCCGGGCGGCGTTCTGGGCGGGGGCCCTGGCGGGATCGAGGCCCGCCTCGTGGGGGGCGGCCGACGGCGTCGCGGCCGGGAGGTCCGCGGTCTCCGGCTCCTCCGGCCGGCCGGAGTCCGGTGTCCGGGGAGGCAGCACGGGGTCGTCGTCGCCCTCCACCTCGGCGGCGGGCCCGTCCGGCCGGCCCGGCCGCATCCGGCCCTCGCCGGCGCGGCTGCCCGCACGGGTCGGCTCGACGGCCGCCGGGCGGTACGAGGCGGAGGCGGAGTCGGAGGGTATGGGGATGAGCGCGGGGCCGGCGGTGGGCAGGCCCGGGTGGCCGTGATCGTGACCGGGTTGCTTCGGGCGCTCCGGGTGCCCGGCGCCGGCACTGGCGCTGGCACCCGCCGAGTGTTCATGGACCGAGGGCGGGGAGGGCCCCACGTGCCCCGAGTCCGCCGAGTGCTCCCCGGGAGCGGGGTCGGCAGCGTATGCGGCCGTGGCGTACTGGGTGACGGCGCCGTACGCGGGAAGCGCCGCCCCGAGGGCGAGCAGCAGCCGTGCGCAGGGGAACGTGATGCGCAGCCATGGAGTCACGTCGGTGACCTCCCGGAGCCCGGATGACCTGATCGATGAATAACCGACGGAAATAAGCCTCACATTTGACGGCAAACAGGGCATTTCAGAATGCGCCGTTGGGTCTAAACGGTGGATCAGCCCCACGAGGGGGCACCACGGTGATGAGGTGTACGGGTGCGAGAGAATGGCGGCATGGAGATGCCGAGGAACGAACGGTCGCCGGAGAATCCCCAGATCCTCGTCGTGGGCCAGGACGGGATGGCGCTCGGCGGCGGCAACGGGGACGACGACTCCCGAGAGACTCCGCTGACGGAGCAGGTCGAGCAGCCTGCCAAGGTCATGCGGATCGGCAGCATGATCAAGCAGCTTCTGGAGGAGGTGCGCGCGGCTCCTCTGGACGAGGCGAGCCGGGTGCGGCTGAAGGAGATCCATGCCAGCTCGGTGAAGGAGCTGGAGGACGGCCTGGCGCCGGAGCTGGTCGAGGAACTTGAGCGGCTCTCCTTGCCGTTCACCGATGACGTGACCCCGAGCGATGCGGAACTGCGGATCGCGCAGGCGCAGTTGGTGGGGTGGCTGGAAGGGCTCTTCCACGGGATCCAGACGACGCTGTTCGCCCAGCAGATGGCCGCGCGGGCCCAGCTGGAACAGATGCGCCGCGCGCTCCCGCCGGGCATGACCGGCCCCGAGGGCGGCGACGAGCACCGCGCCGGCGGCCGTTCGGGCGGACCGTACCTGTAACCACCCGGCCGTACCCGGAACAAGTGGGGCCCGGCACGGAAAGTGCCGGGCCCCAGGCTTCGGACGGGAGGCCTCTGTGTCCGTCGGCCTCTGTTCCGTGGCGTTCTCTGTTCCGTGGCGTTTTCAGGCGGGGTTGCCGGTCGAGACGCTCAACTCGATGGTGCCCGGCTTCTTCGGGTCCACATCCGTGCCCGCGGAGGGGAACTGGTCCAGCACCGTGCCGTCGCCCCAGGTGTTGTCGGGCTCGGGCTTGATCTTGTACTCCCACTTCGCGGCCTGGAGGCACGCCTTCACGGAGTTGATGTCCTTGTACTGGAAGTTGGGCACTTCGACCTTGGAGGGGTCGATGGCGGACTCTTCGGGCTCCGTGCACTTCTCCTTGTCGATCACCCGGCTGGTGTCCGGACCGCGGTAGCCCGGCTTGTGGGAGCTGGACGAGGAGGCACTCGCCCCGCCCTGGCCGCCCTTGTCGTCACTGCCGCTGTTCAGGGTCAGGGCGACCACCAGGGCGATGACCGCGACGAGTGACACCGTGACCGAGCCGATGATCACCGGCTTGTTGCTCTTGCCCGCGCCGGAGCCCGGCGCGGACGGCTGCGGCGAGATCGTGTACGGCGGCGGGGTCGGGGCGGCCTGCGGAGCCTGCGGGCCGTAGCCCATCGCAGCCGGCGTCTGGTAGCCGCCCTGCTGCGGGTAGCCGTAGGAAGGGGCGGGCGTCTGCGGCGCACCGTACGGGCCCGTCGTGTACGGCGTCTGGACCGGTCCGGGGGCCGCCTGGGCGCTCTGGTCGACCGGCGGGAACACCGCGGAGCCGACGCCCGCGCCGCTCTGCGTCGGCGCGGCGCCCGGCACGATGCTGGGCGCGGCCGCCTGGAAGGAGGCGGCGACGCGCAGGCACTCGTCCCGCATGGCCTCGGCCGTCGGGAAACGCTCGTTCGGATTCTTCTTCAGCGCACGGGCGATCAGGGCGTCCACCGCCGGCGGCAGGGACCGGTTGATCGAGGAAGGAGCCACCGGCTCCTCCTGGACATGCGCGTAGGCGATCGCCAGCGGCGAGTCCGCCTCGAACGGCAGCCGCCCGGTGACCAGCTGGAACAGCATGATGCCGACCGAGTACAGGTCGGAGCGGGCGTCCACGCCGCGGCCGAGGGCCTGCTCCGGCGAGAGGTACTGCGGGGTGCCGACGACCATGCCGGTCTGCGTCATCGACGTCACACCGGACTGCATGGCGCGGGCGATACCGAAGTCCATGACCTTGACCACGCCGCGCTTGGTCACCATCACGTTGCCCGGCTTGATGTCGCGGTGGACCAGCCCCATCTCGTGGCTGATCTCCAGCGCCGCCAGCACGTCCGCGGTGACCTTGAGCGCCTTGTCGGCCGGCATCGCGCCGTACTGCCGGACGTCCTCGTCGAGGACCGAGCCCAGCGGACGGCCCTCGACGTACTCCATGACGATGTAAGGAGTCGTCAGACCGCCGAGGTCGTCCTCGCCGGTGTCGAAGACCGAGACGATATTGGTGTGCGTGAGCTTGGCCACGGCCTGGGCCTCGCGGCGGAAGCGCTCGCGGAAGGCCTGTTCCCGGCCGAGTTCCGTGTGGAGCGTCTTGATCGCGACCTGGCGGTCGAGCACGGCGTCGTACGCCAGGTGCACCGAGGCCATGCCGCCCTCGCCGAGCAAGTCGCGCAGCTGGTAGCGGCCGCCGGCCAGCGCCTGCCCCGCGTACCGCCCGTGTGCGCCGTCCTGGCTCATCTCTCCGCGTCCCCCACTGGCCGTCCGGCGTGTTCACTCATCGCACGGGCCTTGATCGAATGTGTCATTCCCGGCCAAGTCTGCCCCAGGGCACTGACACGTCAAGCGCGGTGCCCGTTCCGTGACCGTACGCGCAAGAAGCGTCGCGCAAGCGTTACAGGGGGCGTACGACGGGTGCACAGAATTTGCACGACAGCGCGTGCTACGGGTTTCATGGCCGGTCAGGCTCCGGCCGGTCCGGGTTCCGGTTCCGAACCGGTGGCTCGCGCTCAGGCTGTAGCGTGGCCGACGGAGACCGTGACAACACCGCGCGCACCGCGGGCAGAAACGACGGCGAGGACTGATGGCACAGACGCAGCGCGCCCAGGGCCCGTCCGACCCCGAGGCGAGTGGCGGCGGCATGTCGGACGCGCCGGAGATGTGGGGCAACGGCGGGCTCGTCGGCGACGGCCGGTACCGGCTGACCCACCGGCTGGGCCGGGGCGGCATGGCCGAGGTGTTCGCGGCCGAGGACGTCCGTCTGGGCCGTACGGTCGCGGTCAAGCTGCTCCGTGCCGACCTCGCCGAGGACCCGGTCTCCAAGGCCCGCTTCACGCGTGAGGCGCAGTCCGTCGCCGGCCTCAACCACCATGCCATCGTCGCCGTGTACGACTCCGGCGAGGACTTCGTCGGCGGCCAGTCCGTGCCGTACATCGTCATGGAGCTGGTCGAGGGCCGTACCATCCGCGATCTGCTGCTGAACGCCGAGGCGCCGGGTCCCGAGCAGGCGCTGATCATCGTGTCCGGGGTGCTGGAAGCGCTTGCCTACTCGCACCAGCACGGCATCGTGCACCGCGACATCAAGCCCGCCAACGTGATCATCACCGACAGCGGCGCCGTCAAGGTGATGGACTTCGGCATCGCGCGCGCCCTGCACGGCGCCTCGACAACGATGACGCAGACCGGCATGGTCATGGGCACGCCGCAGTACCTCTCCCCGGAGCAGGCGCTCGGCAAGGCCGTGGACCACCGCTCCGACCTGTACGCGACCGGCTGTCTGCTGTACGAACTCCTCGCGCTGCGGCCCCCGTTCACCGGTGAGACCCCGCTGTCGGTGGTCTACCAGCACGTCCAGGACATCCCGACCCCGCCCTCGGAGGTCTCCGAGGGCTGCCCGCCGGAGCTGGACGGCCTGGTCATGCGCTCGCTCGCCAAGGAGCCGGACGACCGGTTCCAGACGGCCGAGGAGATGCGCGGACTCGTCCAGTACGGCCTGCAGATGCTCTACGAGGCGGGCGGCCACACCGGCACCTGGAACACCGGCCCGGTGCAGGCGCACGACGGCCGGCACACCCCGGCGGGCGGTTTCACCGGCACCACCGCCATGCAGCACCCGGGCGAGTTCGGCTCGGGGACCGCGCAGATCCCGCAGCCGATCCTGCCGCAGGGCTACGGCAACGGCGACGACGGCGGCTTCGAGGGACACGGCAACCGGGGCAGCGGCCGCGGCAAGGTGTGGATCCTCGCCGTTCTCGCGGTCATCGCGATCGCGGCGGGCGTCGCGATCGCGCTCAAGAGCACGGGCGCCCACACCGGCCCCGGCACGGACACCAAGCCCCCGAAGACGCACTCGAAGCCCGCGAAGACGCACTCGGACTCCCCGACCCCGTCGGACGACAGCACCGACCAGCCCTCGGACCCCACCACCGAGAACGGCTCGGACACGGGCTCGGGCGGCTCCGACTACACGCCGACGGACCCGGAGACCTCGCAGTCGCAGTCCACGGGGCCCACCGACGAGCCGACGGACCCGCAGACCTCCCCGTCGCAGTCCACGGATCCCACGACCGGCGGCACGATCGGGGGCGCCGACGCCGGCGGCACGGACGCGGGGACCACCGACGGCGGCACCACCGCCGGGAACACGACGGACGGCGGCACGGACGCGGGGACCACCGACGGCGGCACCACCGCCGGGAACACCGCGGACGGCGGCACCGGCGCCCCCACCGGTTGAAGGACACCCACCGCGCCCGTGACGGCGTCACCGTGAGGTGACCCCGGTCGCGGCCGGGTGCCCCGGCCGGTGGCCGCAGGCGCTCACCGGACGAACGCGTCGCAGACCGCCTCGTACTCGCGGGTCCACCACACCGCGAGCGCCGACGCGGCCGGGAACTGGCAGTCCGCGCGCGTGTCACCGCGTTCGTAGTGCCAGCGCAGCATCCAGAAGTCGTTCAGCCGCTCCCACCACACCCGGTGCACGGCCGCCGCCAGCTCCGAGGGGGCGGCGCCGGCCGCGCGCCGGTACGCGCGCGCGTAGGCGCGTACTTTCGGCAGGTCCAGGGCGCCGGCGGGCCGTACGAAGAAGATCGCGGCGGCGCGTACGGCCTCCTCGGCGCGGGGCTGCACGCCGAGCCGGTCCCAGTCGACGATGGCCGCCGGGGCGTCGTCCTTGTAGAGCAGGTTGAACGGGTGGAAGTCGCCGTGCACCCAGCCCACCGAGCCGCCGCGCGGCGGGCGCCGGTCCGCGTGCTGCTCCAGGAGCGCCCGGCGTTCCAGCAGGCGGTGCCGGGCGAGTTCGTCGAAGGCGTCGGCGGGGCGGTGCCGGCGTACCTGGGCGAGCAGATCGTCGATGAGGGCGAAGGTGTCCTCCGGGTCGGCGCTCTCCACGGGGTGGGGGCTCGTGGCCGGCCGTGTGCGCCCCTTGGGCGGCATCACGCGCTCCAGACAGGCGTGCACCGCGCCCAGGAGCGCCCCGAGCCGTGCGCTCTCCCCGCGCGTGAGCTGGCCGCCGTGGCGGTGCCTGCCGTCGATCCAGGGGTGCAGGGCGTAGGCATGACCGCCGACGACGGCGACCGTACGGCCCTCGCGGTGCGCGAGCGGCACGGAGACCGGGACGCCGAGGTCGGCCAGGCGCTGGGTGGCGCGGTTGCGGCGCTCGATGGCGGCCGGGTCGGCGGTGTCGGGGTCGAAGTGGTGCTTGAGGAAATAGCGGCCGCGGGTGGTGCACAGCCGGTACCCGCGGTTCAGCAGGCCCTGGTCGACGGGTTCACAGGTGAGTGCGGTACCGGCGGCGTACAGGCGGAGCAGGGCGCTGAGAGGGGGCGCGTGGGGTACGGCGGGTGGTACACAAGAGCGCGGCACGCCGCAGATGCTAGGGCACGAAAAGCCGCTGTGAGCTGGGCCTTGTCACGGGCGGTCGCCGATGATCGCTTTCGGTCACGCGGCAGGCTTTCTCAGAGAGTTCTGAGTTTGGAAAGCAGACCCGACAGGAATTCTTGATCGTCTTCTCGGCCGGATGCAAACGCCGGCGATCAGTCCGAGGTCGGGCCGGGGACCGGGCCGAAGACCGGGTCGAGGGTCGGGTCGAGGGTCGTGTCGAGCGGAAAAAAGCTGATATTTCCCCCTTCTTGCACGGAATCAGTCTCGCCCACAAACTCTTCCCGTGACCTGGGTCAGCGAGATAACGTGCCGGTGCTCCGGCCTTTCGCAAGGCTGTGACCAGCGCGCTTCCAGCCTTCTCCGATTTACTTGGAAATCCAAGCAAAATCGCAGGTCAGGTGGGGTTTCACAGAAATGTGGAGCACTGGGTAACGTGATGGTTGCAGGGCGCTCGCCGGGGCACCTGTCACGCCTGTTCCCGGCCGAGTGGCACCCACCCCGTGCCCCGTGGTCGAAACAGGTGAGCCGCACTGGCCTACCGGCAACCCCGGGGGCCGGAACGACGGAGGAGCACACGTGACCGTGGACAGCAGTGCCGCGCGCAAGCCGCGACGCAGCGCCGCAGGCAAGGCCGGTACCACCGGCACCAAGACCGGCACCCGCAGCACCGCCGGGCGCGCCACGCGCGCGAAGAACAACAGCGAGCCGGAGCTTGTACAGCTGCTGACGCCCGAGGGCAAGCGGGTCAAGAACGCCGAGTACGACGCCTACGTCGACGGCATCACCCCCGAAGACCTGCGCGGCCTGTACCGCGACATGGTGCTCACCCGCCGCTTCGACGCGGAGGCCACCGCCCTGCAGCGCCAGGGCGAGCTGGGCCTGTGGGCCTCCCTGCTGGGCCAGGAGGCCGCCCAGATCGGCTCCGGGCGAGCGCTGCGCGACGACGACTACGTCTTCCCGACCTACCGCGAGCACGGCGTCGCCTGGTGCCGCGGGGTCGACCCGACCAACCTGCTCGGCATGTTCCGCGGTGTGAACAACGGCGGCTGGGACCCCAACGGCAACAACTTCCACCTGTACACGATCGTCATCGGCTCCCAGACGCTGCACGCCACCGGCTATGCGATGGGCGTCGCCAAGGACGGCGCGGACAGCGCGGTGATCGCCTACTTCGGCGACGGTGCCTCCAGCCAGGGCGACGTCGCTGAATCGTTCACCTTCTCCGCGGTCTACAACGCGCCCGTGGTGTTCTTCTGCCAGAACAACCAGTGGGCGATCTCCGAGCCGACCGAGAAGCAGACCCGCGTCCCGCTCTACCAGCGCGCGCAGGGCTTCGGCTTCCCCGGCGTGCGCGTGGACGGCAACGACGTGCTGGCCTGTCTGGCGGTCACCAAGTGGGCGCTGGAGCGCGCCCGCGACGGCGAGGGCCCCACCCTGGTCGAGGCGTACACCTACCGCATGGGCGCCCACACCACCTCCGACGACCCCACCCGCTACCGGGGCGACGAGGAGCGGCTGGCCTGGGAGGCGAAGGACCCGATCCTGCGCCTTCGCCGGTACCTGGAGGCCTCAAACCACGCGGACGAGGGATTCTTCGCGGAACTTGAGGCCGAGTCCGAGGCGTTGGGCAAACGAGTGCGCGAAGCGGTCCGCGCCATGCCCGACCCGGACCACTTCGCCATCTTCGAGAACGTGTACGCGGACGGGCACGCGCTCGTCGACGAGGAGCGAGCCCAGTTCGCCGCCTACCAGGCGTCGTTCGCGGACGCAGAAGGGGGTCACTGAGATGGCCGAGAAGATGGCGATGGCCAAGGCCATCAACGAGTCGCTGCGCCGCGCCCTGGACACCGACCCCAAGGTCCTGATCATGGGCGAGGACGTCGGCAAGCTCGGCGGCGTGTTCCGGGTGACGGACGGCCTCCAGAAGGACTTCGGCGAAAGCCGCGTCATCGACACCCCCCTCGCCGAGTCCGGCATCGTCGGCACCGCGATCGGCCTCGCCCTGCGCGGCTACCGCCCGGTGGTGGAGATCCAGTTCGACGGCTTCGTCTTCCCCGCCTACGACCAGATCGTCACCCAGCTCGCGAAGATGCACGCGCGCTCGCTGGGCAAGGTGAAGATGCCGGTCGTCGTCCGCATCCCCTACGGCGGCGGCATCGGCGCGGTCGAGCACCACTCGGAATCCCCCGAGGCCCTGTTCGCGCACGTGGCGGGCCTGAAGATCGTGTCCCCGTCGAACGCCTCGGACGCGTACTGGATGATGCAGCAGGCCATCCAGAGCGACGACCCGGTGATCTATTTCGAGCCCAAGCGCCGCTACTGGGACAAGGCGGAGGTGGACGTCGAGGCGATCCCGGCGCCCCTGCACAAGGCGCAGGTCGTCCGCGAGGGCACCGACCTGACCCTGGCCGCCTACGGCCCGATGGTGAAGCTCTGCCAGGAGGCGGCCGCCGCGGCGGCCGAGGAGGGCAAGTCCCTGGAGGTCCTGGACCTGCGCTCGGTCTCCCCCCTCGACTTCGACGCCGTCCAGGCCTCGGTGGAGAAGACCCGCCGCCTGGTCGTGGTCCACGAGGCCCCGGTGTTCTTCGGCTCCGGCGCGGAGATCGCCGCCCGGATCACCGAGCGCTGCTTCTACCACCTCGAAGCCCCCGTGCTCCGGGTCGGCGGATACCACGCCCCGTACCCGCCGGCGCGCCTGGAGGAGGAGTACCTGCCGGACCTGGACCGCGTGCTCGACGCCGTCGACCGCTCGCTGGCGTACTGAGGAGAGGGTCGTGACGACGATGACGGAAGCGTCCGTACGCGAGTTCAAGATGCCGGACGTCGGCGAGGGACTCACCGAGGCCGAGATCCTCAAGTGGTACGTCCAGCCGGGTGACACGGTCACCGACGGGCAGGTGGTGTGCGAGGTCGAGACCGCCAAGGCGGCCGTCGAACTCCCCATCCCCTACGACGGCGTGGTCCGCGCCCTGCACTTCCCCGAGGGCACCACGGTGGACGTGGGCACGTCCATCATCGCGGTGGACGTGGCGGGCGGCACGGCGGCACCGGTGGCGGAACAGCCCGCGGCCGAGCCCGCTCAGCCGGCCGAGGAGGAGCCGAAGCCGCAGGGCCGCCAGCCGGTCCTCGTCGGCTACGGCGTGGCGACCTCCTCCACCAAGCGCCGCCCCCGCAAGGGCCCGGAGGTCACCGTCCCGGCCCCCGCCCAGGCGATCCAGTCCGAGCTGAACGGCCACGCGCCGGCCACCGAGAAGCCCCGCCCGCTGGCCAAGCCGCCGGTGCGCAAGCTGGCCAAGGACCTCGGCGTCGACCTGCACACGGTCACCCCGTCCGGCCCCGACGGCATCATCACCCGCGACGACGTCCACGCGGCGGCCACGCCGAAGGCGGCTGAGCCGGTGGCGGCTCCGGTCGCTTCGGCCCCCGCCGTGACGCCGGCGCCGGTCGCCTCGTACGACGGCGCACGCGAGACCCGCATCCCCGTGAAGGGGGTCCGCAAGGCCACGGCGGCGGCGATGGTCGGCTCGGCGTTCACGGCTCCGCACGTCACGGAGTTCGTGACGGTCGACGTGACCCGCACGATGAAGCTGGTCGAGGAACTCAAGCAGGACAAGGAGATGCAGGGCCTGCGGGTCAATCCGCTCCTGCTGATCGCCAAGGCCCTGCTGGTCGCGATCAAGCGGAACCCGGAGATCAACGCGTCCTGGGACGAGGCGGCCCAGGAGATCGTGCTCAAGCACTACGTCAACCTGGGCATCGCGGCAGCCACCCCGCGCGGCCTGATCGTGCCGAACATCAAGGACGCGCACGACAAGACGCTCCCCCAACTGGCCTCCGCACTCGGCGAGCTGGTGGCGACGGCGAGGGAGGGCAAGACCTCGCCCGCGGCCATGCAGGGCGGCACGGTGACGATCACCAACGTCGGTGTCTTCGGCGTCGACACCGGCACGCCGATCCTCAACCCCGGCGAGTCGGCGATCCTCGCGGTCGGCGCGATCAAGCTCCAGCCGTGGGTCCACAAGGGCAAGGTGAAGCCGCGTCAGGTGACCACGCTGGCGCTGAGCTTCGACCACCGCCTGGTCGACGGAGAGCTGGGCTCGAAGGTGCTGGCGGATGTGGCGGCGATTCTGGAGCAGCCGAAGAGGTTGATCACCTGGGCGTGACGGTCCGGCACCAGTAGCATTGGAAAGCACGAGGGAGCGGCCGCAACATTCATGTTGCGGCCGCTCCCTCCTCTTCCAGGTTCGGCTTTCAGGCCTGATGCCGGCTGCGATCCCGATATTCACGATTGAGGATGAAGCCTGCCGGAAACGGCAGACAGCGGGCCTGGATCCGCACAGAACCAGTGGCCCCCGGTGCTCCAGCCCAGCAGGCGGCGGCCCGTGCCGGCGTCGGCCGGGTCGCCGGCCATGGCCTGGCGGAGCCCGGTGAGGGCAGGGGCGAGGCGGCCGGCGATGTGCCCCGGGCGACGAGTGCTGTCCTCGGTCAGGCGGTCCAGGACGCGCAGCTGTTCCCGTGGGGCGCACATCGACAGGTGGAACACCATCTGGCGCCAGGCGTAGGCGACGTCCTTGATGGTGCCGAGCGGTCGCGGGTTGTGGTGTACGCGCCCGGTCAGGAGGCACACGGTGTCGAAGCAGCGCAGCGCCAGCTCGTCCCAGCCGGCGCCGGGCCGGATACCGACCCGGTGGACGAGCGTGGCCAGGTTGTGCGTGGTGAGGATCTGCGCCTGCTCGATCACCGTGCCGTTCTGCGCGACCCAGGAGCCCGACGTCCCCGTGCCCGGTGCGAACCGCGCGGCCCGCTCCCGGCACAGCGTGGCGAACCCGGGCGACGTACGCGCCCCGTGGGACCGCAGGGCCGCATCCCCCGCCTCGACGACGGCGAGGTTGCGCACCGCCCGGTAGTCAATGGCGTAGTACCGCTCGTACAGCGAGCCGCCGCCGAGGAGTTCGGCCGCGATCCGCGCGGCCGTCAGGAACTTGGGGGTGAAGGTGCCCATGAAGATGTCCGCCGCGAGCTCCTCGACGAAGGGCGCCCCCAGTTCGGCCTGGCGGGAGAGCACGGACAGTTCGCGGATCAGCGGGTTGGGCAGAATCGTGCCGGGGAAGGCCCGCACCGCGAGCCCGCCCAGTTCCCGCAGCGCGCCGGCCGCCACCTCCTCCGCCCCCGCGTCGGCACGCTGGGCGGCGATGGCCCGCACCCACGGCAGCTCCTCCACCCTCACCTGCCGCTGGAGGTTGAGCAGCAGCAGGGAGCGGCGGTTACGGAACGCGCGGTACTGCGCGGCGGCCAGCGTGCGCAGGGCCGGGTCGGGGTGCGCCGCGGCGGTGGTGGCGGCGACGAGCTGGGGGACCAGCTCGGCCAGGACTTCCGCCGAGGGGACGACGCCGCGCTCCACGAGCGTGCCCACGGGTGCACTGAGCGCCGCCTCGACGGGCCGGCGTACGGCGGGAGGTATCGCCGCTCCCGCGGGCACCCCGGTCGCGCGGGCCTCCTCGGCGCTCACCGGCGCGATGAGCGGCGGGGTGTCGGTCACCCCGCCGTCCTGCGGGAGAGCGGACAGCCGTCCCAGCACCACGCGGGCCAGCGCGTGGTGTGAGGGCAGCGCGGCCTGGACGGCCTGCTCACGGCGCAGCGCGATGTGCTCCGCGGAGCCGGGCCGGCCGCGCCGCCGGACCATGGCGGCGACGGCGTGCCGCAGCAGTCCGAGCCGCCGTGGCCGCAGTTCCCTCCCGGCGACGGTCTCCTCCAGCGCACCGCGCAGGATCCCGAGGTTCTCCTTCGGCTTGCGGTGCTTGGTGCAGTGGACGTGGCACCGGGCCAGATCGCGGTAACGGCGCAGCAGCTCGGCGGAGCGAGCATGCCACGCGCGGTCTTCGGCGGGGCCGGGTACACGGACGTACCCCTCCTCGTCCGTCACCTCCAGCCAGTGCAGCAGCAGTTCGTCGCCGAAGGGCTGCCAGACGGCGAGGGCCTCGCGCTGGGTCTCGACGGCCGTGCTGGGCCGCCGGCGCGCGAGTGCCGCGGAGGCGTCGGCGACGGTGGAGCGGTGCACAGCGTCGGGGCGGGGCGCGGGCCGCTCGGCCGGCCGCGGGCTGAACCGCAGCCGGTCCGCGAACGGTGCGAGCTCCTCCACCAGGTCCAGGGCGGCGTCCGGCTCCCCGGCCCGTACCAGCCAGGCCACGGTGAGCAGGGCGGCCTCCTCGGGGACGGTCACCTCGTAACGACCGCTGTCCAAAAGGCCGTAGAGGTCGGCGAGCCCCTGCTCGGACAGGTAGTAACCGAACAGCGCGCGCCGCTCCTCCGGCACACCGGCCCGGCGCGCTGCCGTGACCTCGAAGTCGAGCAGGGGGCCGCCCGCGCTCGGCTCACCGGTGGCGAAGCCGCCCCGGACGACTTCCGGGGTGACCCATGCGGGCAGTCCGGCGACGGGTGTGCGGGAACCGATCGCCAGCAGGCCGTTCGCCATGCCCTCCAGGACCGCACGCCACCGGCGGCTGCGTTCCTCGCCGCGTCGGCGGGTCGCCGGGTCCGGGTGTGCGGCGGCCGTACGCAACGCGGCGGCCAGCTGACCGGCCGCGTATCCGGGGTTCGCCTGGGCGAAATGCTGCTGCTCAGCGTCGTCGTTCATAGCCGACGTGGCGGGTTCCGCCCCCGCGCCCTCCGGGTCCCGAGCCCGGTGCTCTGCTGCTGAGCTACACGTCGATGGACTGACGGTAGAAGGCGGGGCTGCGTCCGTACAAACGTGTTTTCCTTCCAGGGCAAGCAGCTCATCGACGAGCCAGTGGTGGATGAGCTCTTCGCGGTGACGACCTGTTGGGTGGCCCACTGGGCGGATTCACGGTTGGGGGGCGTCAGATCAGTAGGTGTTGAATCGCCAGAAGACGCCGACCTCCGCCGACGAGACGACAATGAGCCCGAGGTCCGACATGTAGTCGGTGACTCCGAAGCCACCGGTGACGGAATGGAAGAAGTCCACATTCCGGTCGCCGCTTGCATTTCCCGCCGTGGTATAGAAAGTGCCGCCAGGTGAATACCGGCTCAGCAGCGTACGGGCATCGGTGAGCAACGCCTCCCTGCGGGCCCGGAAGTCTGGGATGTTCTTCGCCTGGAACCACTCGTCCGTCATCGCCACGAGCAACTGTGCGGCCGGCTCGAATGCCACCTCGTGAAGAACTTCTCCCATCCTGCTTTCGGTGGTGATGACGAACGGAAAACAACGTCCCCGTTGCGGATCCGCCGCGTTTTCCTCCGCGTCCCGGTCCAGCCTGACCCAGCCGCGCGGGTCATCACAGGAGCGGGCCATGACGGCCAGGGCGTCGGTGCGCCAGTCGGCGTGGTCGTGCGGGCCCGTGGCCACGAAGGCGTACTCGTCCTCGAACAGGCGCAGTGCCGCCGCTTCCCATTCTTGCTGCGTGGGTGGGTACATCACGGGAATTCCGGTCGATGTTGTGCTGGGTCAGTTCTTGTGCTTTTTTCGGCGTGCGAAGGTCGTGTTTGTCGGGGGTGTGCCCGGCGTCGTGCCACTCCATGCTCGCCAGATTCGAATGCGTACGGCGCCCTTGGCCGCCCCGCGGTGGAAATGCCGGTACGCCGTCGCCGCCGGGCCACGCAAGTGGGGGCAGATCCTGGGACGACACACGAAGGCCGGCGCCCCGGTTCGCTGGGCCGCTTGCAAGCGAGTGTCCCAACTGCCGTAGCTTTACGGCATGGTAACGGGGGAGAAGACCACAGCCAGGCACGCGAAACCCAAGGCTGAAGCGGGGGTGGGGCGGGCCTCTGTGCTCATGGCCGGCGGTACCGTCGTATCGCGGGCCAGTGGGCTGGTCCGGACGGTGCTGCAGGGGCCGCGCTCGGGACCGGGCTGCTGGCCACCACGTACAACACCGCCAACACCGTGCCGACCAGCCTGTACACCCTGCTGATCGGCGGTGCGCTGAACGCCGTGCTGGTGCCGCAGCTGGTGCGGGCCCGGGCCACGCACGCCGATGGCGGGCGGGCGTACGAGCAGCGGCTGGTGACCCTCGTCGTCAGCGTGCTGGCCGTCGGGACCCTGCTCGCCGTGTGGGCGGCGCCGGAGATCGTGAGCCTGTACCTGAGGGATACGCCGAAGGGGCACGCGGCGTTCCGGCTGACCGTCGTCTTCGCACGGTTCCTGCTGCCGCAGATCTTCTTCTACGGGCTCTTCGCCATCCTCGGCCAAGTGCTCAACGCGCGTGAGAAGTTCGGCGCGATGATGTGGACGCCCGTCCTCAACAACGTCGTTCTCGTCACGATGTTCGGCGTCTATCTCGGGATGATGGCCCTGCCCCACTCCCTCGCCGACGTCACCGACAACCAGGTCCGCTGGCTCGGGGTCGGTACCACGGCCGGGATCGCCGTACAGGCCCTCGCGCTGATCCCCTTCGCGCGGGCCGCGGGCTTCCGGTTCCGGCCCCGGTTCGACTGGCGGGGCGCCGGACTCGGTTCCGGGGTGCACGCGGCCAAGTGGACACTGCTGTTCGTGCTGGCCAACCTGGTCGGGCTCACCGTCGTCACCAACTACGCCACCGCCGCCGACACGCGGCTGCCGAACGCGGGCATCGGCTACACGGCGTACAGCACCGCGCAGACCATCTGGATGCTGCCCCAGTCCATCGTCACCGTCTCCCTGGTCACGGCGCTGCTGCCGCGTATGAGCAAGGCGGCGGCCGAGGGGCGGATCGGTGACCTGCGGTCCGATCTGTCCCGGGCGCTGCGGGTCAGCGGAGTGGTGATCGTCCCGGCGGCCTTCCTCTTCACCGCGCTCGGGCCGGACATCGCCACCCTCCTGTTCGCCCATGGTGCCGCCGATCCCGCTACCGCCGCGCCGCTCGGCCATATGCTCCAGGCCTTCGGGCCAGGGCTGATCCCGTTCTCCGCGCAGTACCTGTTGCTGCGCGGCTTCTACGCCTTCGAGGACACCCGTACGCCCTTCTTCATGGCCGTATGGACGCAGGTGGTGAACATCGGGCTGGCCACCGCCTGCCACCTGCTGCTGCCGGTGCGGTGGGCGGTCACCGGTATGGCCGGCGCCTACACCGTCTCCTACGTCGCCGGTCTCGTCCTCACCGCCCGTCTGCTGGCCCGCCGCACCGGCGGCCGGCTCGACGACGGCACCCTGCGCGGCACCTACGCCAAGCTGCTGTGCGCCGGAGGCGGGGGCGCCGTCGCGGGCTGGGCGGCGGCGCGGGGGTGCGACGGTGTACTCGGGCACGGGACGGCGGGGGCGGTGCTGACGACCGTCGCCGGCACGCTCGCACTTGGTCTCGCCTATCTGGTGGTGGGCAGAGCGCTGAAGATCGGCGAGCTTCGGCGGATGCCCGGTCTTCGCTGACATGCGGGGCCTCGACGCCGGGCGCTGTGCGCGACCCTGAGGCGGTGTCAGGGGTTGATCGGGGTGGGGTGGGGGACGTCACGGATAGTGGCGAAGCGGACGGGGCGGCACGCTGGTGACATGACGAAATCCGCTGTCGCCCGCCCCGGTTCCTCTTCCGCCCGCCGTGTCGCCGCCGTTGCGGGTGCCGCCGTCCTCGCCGGTACGGCGGCGGTGTGCGCTCCGGGTGTCGCCTACTCCGCGCCGCTTGCCACCGCCGCGACGGCGACCGATTACAGTGACTGCCCGCCGCTGCCCGAGGGTGTCGACCCGGGCCGGTGGAGATGCGAAGTGCACACGGCCGCCCCGCGACTGACCCTCGGCAGCGTCACGGTGAAACTCGGCACGATCACCATGACGCACGCCGAAGGCCCGATGCCGGACGGCAGCAAGGGGCAGGTATGGGGCGCGATGCACAGCTCCGCCACCGCCATACCGGGAGGACTGACAGGCAGCCCTGCGGGCGATCGCGCTGCCGTCCTGGGACTGGCGGTACAGCCGGAGTACGGGGGCCGGTTCGACGCCTACACCGGACAGTTCAGCCTCCGCTTCCGGCTTCTCGGCCCGCTGCTGCCGCACAGCTGCGTCATCGGGGCGGATGCCCCCGTCGACTTCCAGCTGAAGCGGTCGGGTCCCTCCAAGTGGGTCTCCCAGGATCCCCCGGTGATCGAGTTCTCGGCGTACGACGACACGTTCGCGGCTCCGGCCGCCGGACACTGCGGGCCGCTCACCGCACCCCTCAACCGACGACTCGGCCTGCCGGCCGCCACGGGGAACCTGCTGTCGTACGACGCCTCATACACCTTCAAGACCTACGACCAGCTCCCGGCCAAGGGCGACGACAAGGAGCGGAAAGGAGGGAACTTTCGCGCTGACCCGCACTCCTGACCCGGCGACGCGGGCCGACGGGTGGCCGCACCGGCCCGAGAGGGGCCATGGCTGGCACCGCACACCGAGCTCCGCTGTCGGACGAGGAGCCCGCCGAGCACCGTCGGCGGCTCCATGACCAGGGCGTCCGCGTCCTGCGTGCCGCCCGGACCAGCGGTGCTGCCGTGTCCCGGGGCACCGCCCGGCCGCCGTTCTCGCCCCGGCCGCCCATGTCCCCCATCCCCGGAAGGCACGTGCCCGGCTCAGGCTCGCTGTCGCAGCGCGTTCAGCAGGGCCGCGCCCCGCTCGGCGTCGTCCACGCTCACCGCGAAGTCCGTACGGCCGCCCCGGGGGCGTACGACGAGACAGTCGCCGGCGCGGAGCATCACCGTCGTGCCGAGGCCGCTGAGGCGGTAGCCCCAGCCGCCGACCTGGGACGGCAGCCGGTACTCGGCCCGGGCGGACTCGATGGCGGCCGGGGACCAGTGGCGGGCGGGCCAGCCGAGCGGGCCGAACGACACCTCCAGGCCCGCTTCCGACACCTTCGCCTGGACCGAGGAGAAGGCGGCACCGGTGAGCGCGGTGACGCAGCAGCACCCGCACACCAGCCACAGGGTGGTGGGGTCGGCCAGGCCGACGGCCAGGGCCACCAGGGCGCCGGCGGCGATCAGGCCGGTCAGCGCGGACAGCAGCTGCAGCCAGGGGTTGGCCGCGCGGGAGAACCAGGCCAGCCGCTCGCCCTCCGGCAGGTCCAGTCCGGGAGCGGCGGGGACCGGCGCGGTGCCCCGCCGGGTGCTCCATCGCCAGGCCAGCACGCCGGCGACCGCTGTCGCCGCGAGGACCAGCACGATGTCCAGGGGCGTATCGCGGGCCTCGTGCCAGTCGGGGAGGTCGAGGTTCGCGCGGACGAGGGACGCCTGGGCGCCGACGAGCGCCGTCGCCGTGGGCGCCAGCGCTATCGCCCGCCAGGGGCGTGCGGTCGGCCGGGAGCGACGCCGGCGCACGCTCAGCGCGAGGGCGATGAGCAGCCAGAGTCCGGCCGGGAACAGGGAGACCGCCCACAGCGGCATCGAGTCGTCGGGGGTGGCGCTGCCGCCGCTCCAGTGGGTCGCCAGCCGGTCGGGCAGCCGGTCGTGCGCGGCCCAGGGCAGGCCGGCGAGCAGCGCCGCGACGGCCGCCGTGCACCCGGCCGCCCCCCAGCGGGTGGCGCGGCCCCGGCCGCCTTCGAGATCGTCCCCGTCCGTCATGTCGTCGTCCCCCGGATCATGTCGATGAGGTCGGTGCGGCTGTAGCCGAGCCGGGACGCCTCCGCGACCAGCTCCCGCACCCTGATCTGCAGTCCGGAACGCCGGGCGGCTCCCTCGGCCACGGTGATCCCCCGGCCCCGGCGGAACTCCAGCAGGCCCTCGTCCCGCAGTTCGCGCAGGCCGCGCAGGACGGTGTTGACGTTGATGTCCAGGGCCGTGGAGAGATCGCGGGCCGAGGGCAGCCTGTCGCCGGGGCGGCACTCGCCCTCGGCGACGGCCCGCCGGATCGCCGCCGCGACCTGCTCGTGCAGGGGGCGGGTGTCGGTCGTGTCCAGACGCAGCAGCATGGTGCCAATGACACTAGCACCATCGGCTTCATCTCGCATGGGGGGCAACACAACGGGCCCGCCGCTTCCGCGACGGGCCCGTCAGTGACTGGTGGCCGGTCAGCCCAGCCGGGCGAAGCTGTAGTTGAGGAGCTTCGTGGCGTCCGTCGCACGCTGCGCGTACGAGGTGGAGGCCAGGACCGTGCCGATGACCGTCTTGCCGTTGCGGGTGGCGGCGAAGACGAGGCAGGCACCCGCCTCGGGGCCGGAACCGGTCTTCACGCCGATGGTCCCGCCGTAGCTGGAGAGCAGCGTGTTGGTGTTGGTCCACGTGCCCATCGTGCGGGTGCTGCCCGTCTTGGTGATCGTCTTGGCCGTGTACGACTTGGTCTTGACGATCGTGCGGAACGTGGAGTTCTTCATCGCGCTGCTGGCGATCTTCGTCAGGTCGCGCGGCGTCGAGTAGTTGTTGCCGTTGCCGATGCCGTCGAAGGAATCGAAGTGAGTGTTCTTCAGGCCGAGGCTCTTCGCGGCCGCGTTCATCTTGCCGATGAAGTTGCTCACGCGCGCGGCGCGGGTGGAGCCGGAGCCGTAGGTGTCGGCGAGCGCGTAGGCGGCGTCGCAGCCGGACGGCAGCATCAGGCCGTACAGCAGCTGACGGACGGTGACCTTGTCGCCGACGATCAGGTGCGCCAGCGAGGCCTGGTTCTTCACCACGTAGTCGCTGTACGCCTGCTGGATCGTGACCTTTTTGTCGAGGTTCAGGTTCGACTGCGCGAGCACGACCTTGGCGGTCATGATCTTGGTGGTGGAGCCGGTGGAGCGCTTGTAGTCCGCCGCCTTGCCGTACAGCGTCGAACCGGTCGTGTTGTTCATCACATAGCCGCCCTTGGCCACGATCGAGGGCGTCGTGACGGCCTGAGCGGGCGCCGCGGTGAGGGCACCGGTCGCCAGTACTGCGCCGGAGGTGACGGCGACGGCGGCGGCTCTGCGGAGACGTGTGCTGCGTGTGCCCTTGATGCCGGTAATCAAAGTGAAATACCCCGATTGTCGTGAATGCCCCGGAAGTGCGGCCCGGTTGATGTGGCGGGAGCAAGGGGGCCGCACATGTGAGACACGTAAGTAGCACAGAACGTTGTGCCGTCGCTGCGCGCGATTTCCGTCACGTCCGGATGCTGGACGCCGCTGCCGCATGCGTACGTGTTGTATCTATCCTGTGGGCATGAAGACGGCCGTACAGCAGTCCGCACGCCGGCACGACAAGCCGCCGCCCGCCGCCGACCGCGTGTACGCCCACGTCAAACAGGGCGTCCTCGACCGTCGCTACGAGGGCGGGACCCTGCTCACCGAGGGCGAGCTGGCCGAGGCCGTCGGGGTCTCGCGCACACCCGTGCGGGAGGCGCTGCTGCGCCTGGAGGTCGAGGGCCTGATCCGGCTCTACCCGAAGAAGGGCGCCCTGGTGCTGCCCGTCTCCGCGCAGGAGATCGCCGACGTGGTGGAGACCCGCCAGCTGGTCGAGGAGCACGCCGCCCGCAAGGCCGTACCCGCCCCGCCCGGTCTGCTGGAGCGGCTGACCGAGCTGCTGGAGCTGCAGAAGGCACAGGCCGCCGCCGGGGACCTGGCCGCGGCCGCGGTGACCGACCGCTCCTTCCACGCCGAGATCGTGCGCAGCGGCGGCAACGAGATCCTGTCCCGGCTCTATGACCAGCTGCGCGACCGGCAGCTGCGGATGGGCGTCGCCGTCATGCACTCCCACCCCGACCGGATCGCCAAGACGCTCGCCGAGCACGAGGAGATCCTGGACGCGCTGCGCGCCGGGGACGCGGAGGCGGCCGTCGGTGTCGTGCACCGGCATGTGAGCTGGTTCTCGCACCTCGCCCGGGGTGAGGTGCGATGAGCAGCCCGTCGAGGAACGTCACTCTTCCGGGTGATCCGCCGGGCGGCCGGCGCGCCGTCACCGTGTGGTCCATAGGCGTGGCGGTCTACTTCGTCGCCGTCATCTTCCGTACGTCGCTGGGCGTGGCCGGCCTCGACGCGGCCGACCGCTTCCATGTGGGCGCCTCCGCCCTGTCGACGTTCTCCATCCTGCAGCTGCTGGTCTACGCCGGCATGCAGATACCCGTCGGCCTGCTGGTCGACCGGCTCGGCACCAAGAAGGTGCTGAGCATGGGGGCGATCCTCTTCACCGCCGGGCAGCTGGGCTTCGCCTTCTCGCCCTCCTACGGCACCGCCCTCGCCTCCCGCGCCCTGCTGGGCTGTGGTGACGCGATGACCTTCATCAGCGTGCTGCGGCTCGGCAGCCGCTGGTTCCCGGCCCGGCGCGGGCCGCTGGTCGCGCAGCTCGCCGGGCTGGTCGGCATGGCGGGCAACCTGGTCTCCACCCTGGTCCTCGCCCGGCTGCTGCACGGCCTCGGCTGGACCCCGGCGTTCGCCGGCAGCGCGTTCGCCGGGGTCGTCGTCCTCGTTCTGACGCTGTTGTTCCTGAAGGACCACCCCGACGGGCACGAGCCCGAGCCGTCGCCGCACCAGGGCGCGGCCTACGTCCGCCGGCAGATCGCCGCGGCCTGGCGGGAGCCCGGCACCCGCCTCGGGCTGTGGGTGCACTTCACCACCCAGTTCCCGGCGATGGTGTTCCTGCTGCTGTGGGGCCTGCCGTTCCTGGTCCAGGCGCAGGGGCTCAGCCGCGCCACGGCCGGTGAGCTGCTCACCCTGGTCGTGCTGTCCAACATGGCGATCGGGCTCGTCTACGGCCAGATCGTCGCCCGGCACCACGCGGCACGGCTGCCGCTGGCGCTGGGCACGGTCGGTACGACCGCGCTGCTGTGGGCGACGACGCTGCTGTATCCCGGTGCGCGCGCGCCCATGTGGCTGCTGGTCGCGCTGTGCGCGGTGCTGGGTGCCTGCGGGCCGGCCTCGATGATCGGGTTCGACTTCGCGCGGCCCGCCAACCCGCCCGAGCGACAGGGCACCGCGTCCGGCATCACCAACATGGGGGGATTCGTCGCCTCGATGACGACGCTCTTCGCGGTCGGTGTGCTGTTGGACGCCACCGGGGACGACTACGCCGTGGCGTTCAGCGCCGTGTTCGTGCTGCAGGCGCTCGGGGTGTCCCAGATCCTGCGGCTGCGCGGGCGGGCGGCCCGGCGGGAGCGGGAGCGGTTGGTCGCCAGCCGGGTGGAGACGGTCCACGTGCCCGCGTGAGCACCTGGTGCCGTGCCTGCAGGGCTACGGCGTCACGGCGAAGTTGCGCAGGATGGCCGCCGCCACGTCCTGGTCGCCCTCCGTCTTCACGCGGTCCGCCACCGCCTCCGGGGTGACCCGGCCGCAGGCGAGGCGGACGTAGGTCTCCCAGTCGAGGGTGAGGGTGGCGGCCGGGCCGAGGGCCGGGGTGGTTTCCAGGGTGCCGCGGCCCTGGATGTCGACGCGTATCGTGCGCAGGAACTCCACCGGGCCGTGTACGTCGAACACGATCGCCGAGCTGCGCGGCGCGTCCGCGTCCTTCGCGACGACCCTGGGCAGTGCCTCCAGCAGGACGTCCCGCACCACGTACGCGCCCGGCGAGTCCAGGTTGCCCGGCCGGCCGAGGGCCGTGCGCAGGTCCTGCTCGTGCACCCACACGTCGAACGCGCGGGTGCGGTAGGCCTGTTCCAGGGTGACCTCCGAGCCCAGCGGGCCGCGTACCGTGGTGCCGGGGTCGCGGTTCTCGTTGCGCAGCTGGCGGTTGCGGCGGATGGCCGTGTACTCCAGCTCGGCCGTCATCTCCGGCGCCGTGTGGTGGCGGCGGACGTCGACCTGCATCTCCATGTACCGCTGGTGCTCGGTGGTCACGTGGAAGAGGTCACGGGGGAGCGAGTGGATCGGGCGCGGGTCGCCGAGCATCTCGCAGTCCAGGCCGATCACATGGGACACGATGTCCCGCACCGACCAGCCCGGGCACGGGGTCCGCCGGTTCCACTCGCCTTCCGCGAGCGACTGGACCATCTCCGATATCGCGTCGATGGAGTGGGTCCAGGCGTCGGCGTAGGGCTGGAGGGTGGGATGCAGACTCACGGAACAGGACCCCTCGGCGGTCGGTACACGGGCAGGTTGTGGCGGCGTTGCCAGCGGGCGGCGGCTGCACTTCGGTGGGCGTCTGGGAGGCTAAGTTACGCTGCCCACACGCACCCCGGCAGTGCTTTCGTGTGACGATCGTAGGCCTGTGTGGACGACTCGAATGCCAGGACGGTGGTAGTGTGCGCGCCTCGCTGATCCAGATCGCTGTGAACGTGAACGAATCGGTCGACTCCCGGCGGCAGCGGGCGGCCGCGCTGGTGCGGGAGCAGGCCGGGTCCGACCTCGTGGTCCTGCCCGAGCTGTGGACCACCGGTGCCTTCGCCTACGAGGAGTTCGGCCGTGCGGCCGAGCCGCTCGAAGGGCCGACGTACGAGGTCATGGCCAAGGCGGCGAGCGACGCGGGCGTGTGGCTGCACGCGGGCTCCGTCCCCGAACGGGACCCGGACGGGCCTCTCTACAACACATCTCTCGTCTTCTCCCCCTCCGGTGAGCTGGCTGCCGCCTACCGCAAGATCCATCGCTTCGGTTTCGACAAGGGCGAGGCCGTGCTGATGGGCGCCGGGCGGGACCTGGTGACGGTCCGGCTGCCCGGGACCACGCTCGGCGTGGCCACCTGTTACGACCTCCGTTTCCCCGAACTCTTCCGCTCACTCGTCGACGCCGGCGCCGAGACCCTGGTGATCCCGGCGGGCTGGCCCGAGCGCCGGCGTGCGCACTGGACGCTGCTGGCTCAGGCGCGGGCGGTGGAGAACCAGGCGTTCGTGCTTGCCTGTGGAACGGCCGGGACCCATGCGGGAGTTCCGCAGGCGGGTCACTCGATCGTGGTGGATCCCTGGGGCGAGGTGCTGGCCGAGGCGGGGCCGGACGAGGAGGTCCTCACCGTCGACTTCGACCCGTCGAAGGTGGCGGCCACGCGCGAGCAGTTCCCCGCGCTGAAGGACCGGGTGCTCGGCCTGGATCCGCCGCGCCGCTGAGGACCGGCTCAGCGGGCCTTTCAGCAGACCTTTCGGCGGACGCTTCGGCGGGCCTTTCGGCGGACGCTTCCGCGGGCCTTCGGCCGGCTTCAGTCGTCCTCCCGCTCCTTCTGCGCCAGGTGGATCACACACACCGCCACCGCGATGAGCAGCGCCGGGTCGGCGTCCTCGCGCACGATGTCGACGCCGTAGGTGTCCCGCAGGTGCAGCCAGCGGCGGGAGACCACCGCGAGGAGTTCGCCGTCGTACTCGATGGCGAACTCGTGGTCGAGGATCCTGCCGCTGACGTCCAGCCCGGTGCCGTCGGCCAGGGACACCCGGTAGTGGTTGCGCAACAGGGACAGCCGTTTGCGCCTGATGGTGGCCAGGCCCTCGCCGTCCCGCTCGATCACCATGGTGTCGCGCAGCGCGAACATCTTCTGGTGGATGTCGACCAGGACGCGGCCCTGGGCGTCCTTCAGCTCGAAGGTGTCCCGCAGCCGCATGGCCTTGCCGTCGACGAGGAACACCTTCCGGCCGTGCTCGTCCTCGATCCAGTAGTCGTCACCGATGCCGAGGAGCCGGTCGCGTACGAGGAGTCTCATGCGGTGACCGTTCCCCGCCGCGGGTTGATCCTCACGGTCCCGCCGGCCCGAAACGCCTGCGGTACCCCGATGGGCTCAGCCCCGTCTCCCGGCGCAGCCGGGCCCGCAGATTGGCCGCCGTCCCCAGGCCGCTGCGGGCCGCGACGACGTCCAGGCGCTCCTCGCCCCGCTCGATCAGCCGGCAGGCCAGCGCCACCCGCTCCCCGGTGAGCCACGCCAACGGGGTCGTGCCCAGCTGGGCACGGAAGCGGCGGTGCAGCGTGGCGGGGCTGACGGCCGCGCGGGCCGCGAGGTCCGCCACCGTCAGCGGCTCACCCAGCCGTTCCTGCGCCCAGGCCAGCAGCGGGCCGAGCGACGCGTCGGGCACGTCGGGCACCGGACGCTCCACGAACTGCCGCTGACCGCCGTCCCGGTGGGCGGCGAAGACCAGGCGCCGCGAGACGTGGTTGGCGATCTCCGCGCCGTGGTCGCGGCGCACGATGTGCAGGCCCAGGTCGAGCGCCGAGGCGCTGCCGGAGGCGGTAAGGATGTCGCCGTCGTCCACGAAGAGCACGTCCGGCTCCAGGCGCGCCCGGGGGAAGCGGCTGCGGAAGGCCTCGGCCCACATCCAGTGACAGGCCGCCCGGCGCCCGTCCAGCAGCCCCGCCTCCGCGAGGGTGAACGCGCCCGAGCAGAAGCCGACGAGCCGGGCGCCACGCGCGTGTGCCCGGCGTACGACGTCCAGGACGCGTTCCGTGCGCGGTACCTCGGTGTCGGGACGGTTCGGCACGATCAGCGTGTCGGCGTCCTCGGCCGCCTCCAGACCGGCGACCCCGGTGAGCGTGAAGAAGCCGTCCCGCATCCGGGTCTCGGGCGTGGCGGAGCAGAGCCGGAAGTCGTACAGGTCCCGCCCCAGTTCGGGCCGCGGCAACCCGAAGACCTCGATGGCGCAGCTCATCTCGAAGGGGTTGGAGTTCTCGTCGACCACCAGCACGACGCGGTGAGAGGATCCTTGCGGCACATGCGATTCCTAGCACTCGTACGACGGCCCCGGCCACCCGCACGATGAACCCATGGAACCGATCTCCCTCCACCAGGCCCTCGCCTCCTTCACCGAGCAGTGGAGCCCCCGCATCGTCACCACCGTCAACGACTACGACGTGCGCGTGGCGAAGGTGGAGGGCGAACACCTCTGGCACGTCCACGACCACACCGACGAGTTCTTCCTGGTCCTCGACGGCGAACTGCGCATCGGCCTGCGCGAACCGGCCGGAGAGCGCACCGTCGTCCTGCCCAGGGGCTCGGTCTTCACCGTCCCGCGCGGCACCGAACACAAGCCGTCCGCGCGCGTGCCCACCTCGATCCTCGTCATCGAGCCCAGCGGCACCCTGACGGTCGGCGACCGGCACGAGGAGGTGCCGGACCACGTGGACGCGACCACCGGCCACGCCCTGTCCGGCGTGCATGAACCCGATCCGGTCGCTTGAGCGCGTGCGACGCGGTTCTCTGGCCCGCTCGTCGGGCGCCCCCCGACGAGCCGGACCTCACAGGCCGCTCGTCACGCCCGGGGTCACCTATGTCGAGGCGATGTCACTTGGGGACGATCCGGGGCTTCTGGAAGACCGAGTTGTCGATAACGATGTCTGCCTTCGGCAATGGGTCGACTTCCTGGAGATAGATCTGCTCGGCCACCAGATACCTGGTGCGGTGGATCGACTCAGCCTCGGATCCGGCCCGGTCCTGGTCACGCTCGGCGCCCCGCTGTACGGACAGCTCTGCCTCTACCTGCAGCCAGACCCGGAAGTCCCAGTACGCGTTGATCTCGGGCCGGAACGCGAAGACACCGTCCACGATCAGCACGGCGTCCGACGCGAGAGGCGTCGTCTCCCCCGAGTGGTCCCGCTGGGTCAGCGGATCGATGCTGCACAGCACACAGGATGTCGCCCCCGGTGACCGGCAGGGTTCCAGCAGCAGGCTCCTGACCCGGTCGTAGTCGTACGCGTTCCGGTAGTACCCCTCGCCGGACTCCCTGTCGTACAGGTGGCGGTCCTTCCACGGCTTCTTGAAATCGTCGAGCGTCGCGCGGAGCACCGGCCGTCCCGCAGCACTGATTCGCTCGGCCAGCTCATGGCCGAAGCTCGTCTTGCCGGCAGCGGTGAAGCCGTCGATCCCCACCAGTAGGCGCCCCTTACCGAGTTCCAGGACGCTGCGGGCCATTTCCCCGATCAACGTGCTTCGCTCGACGGAGGCTGCGGGGGGACAGGGTTGCCGCCAGGAAGAAGCCGAGTGATGCATGCCAGCCCGGGGTGATCTCATGGGGGAGAACCTATCGGCCGACCCTACGGCCGGGAACGTCTCCTACCTCGTCAATGGCAACCTTGAACCATGAACGATGCCGCCTCGGCGCCCACCCCCGCGCCCCGCCGCCGTGCCCGTGTCCGTGCCCCCGAGCTCATCGGCAAGGGCGGCTGGCTGAACACCGGAGGCAAAGAGCTGACCCTCGCCAACCTGCGAGGTAAGTGCGTTGTCATTGATTTCTGGACCTTCTGCTGCATCAACTGCCTGCACGTCCTGGACGAGCTGCGCGAGCTGGAGGAGAAGCACCGGGACACGGTGGTGGTGATCGGTGTGCACTCCCCGAAGTTCGTGCACGAGGCCGAGCACCAGGCGGTTGTGGACGCGGTGGAGCGGTACGGCGTGGAGCACCCGGTGCTGGACGACCCGGAGCTGGCCACCTGGAAGCAGTACGCGGTCCGCGCCTGGCCGACGCTGGTCGTGATCGACCCGGAGGGGTATGTGGTCGCCCAGCACGCGGGCGAGGGGCACGCACACGCCATCGAGCGGCTGGTCGAGGAGCTGGAGGCCGAACACGGGGCGAAGGGCACCCTGCGCCGCGGCGACGGCCCGTTCGTACCGCCGGAGCCCGAGCCGACGACGCTGCGCTTCCCGGGCGGGGCGCTGCTGCTGCCGTCGGGGAACTTCCTGGTCAGCGACACCACCCGGCACCAGCTGGTGGAACTGGCGGAGGACGCCGAGACCGTCGTACGGCGCATCGGCTCCGGCCTGCGCGGGCTGGCGGACGGCGGCCCCGACGCGGCCTCCTTCAACGAGCCGCAGGGTCTGGCCCTGCTGGACGACGGCAGTGTGGTCGTCGCCGACACCGTCAACCACGCCCTGCGCCGCCTCGACCTCGCCACCGGCGCGGTGACCACCCTGGCCGGCACCGGAAAGCAGTGGTGGCAGGGGTCCGCCACCTCCGGCCCGGCCCGCGAGGTCGACCTCTCGTCCCCCTGGGACGTGGCGGTCTTCGGCGGCATGGTGTGGATCGCCATGGCGGGCGTCCACCAGCTGTGGACGTACGACCCCGAGGCGGGCACGGTCGCCGTGGCGGCGGGCACCACCAACGAGGGCCTGGTCGACGGCCCCGCCGCGGAGGCCTGGTTCGCCCAGCCCTCCGGTCTCGCGGCCACCGCCGAACGGCTGTGGCTCGCCGACTCCGAGACCAGCGCCCTGCGCTGGGTGGATCGCGACGGACACGTCCACACGGCGGTCGGCACCGGCCTGTTCGACTTCGGCCACCGCGACGGCGCCGCCGGACAGGCGCTGCTCCAGCACCCGCTGGGCGTCACCGCCCTGCCGGACGGCTCGGTGGCGATCGCCGACACCTACAATCACGCGCTGCGCCGCTACGACCCGGCGACCGGCGAGGTCACCACGCTGGCCACGGACCTGCGCGAGCCCAGCGGCGCCGTGCTCGCCGGCGAGGACATCGTGGTCGTGGAGTCCGCCCGGCACCGCCTGACCCGGCTGCGGCTGCCCGAGGAGGCGGTACGGGTGGAGTCGGTCGCCCACCGCACCCAGCGCGCGGCGACCGAAGTCGCCCCGGGCACACTGCTGTTGGACGTCGTCTTCCAGCCGCCCGCAGGGCAGAAGCTCGACACCCGGTACGGCCCCTCCACCCGTCTGCTGGTCTCCTCGACCCCGCCCGAGCTGCTGCGCAAGGGCGCGGGCGCGGACCCGGACCTGTCCCGTGAGCTGGAGCTGAACCCGGCCGTCACGGAGGGCGTCCTGCACGTCGCGGCGATGGCCGCGAGCTGCGACGACGATCCGGCCAACGCGTACCCCGCCTGCCACGTCCACCAGCAGGACTGGGGTGTCCCGGTCCGCCTCACCGAAGGCGGGGCGCACCGCCTGCCGCTCGTCCTGGCGGGGATGGACGAGCAGGAGGCAGGGGCGGTCCTGTGATCAGGCGTCCGCGTCAGACGCCGTAGCCGTCGCTGTAGCCGTCGACGCGGTGGTGATGGCGGGGTTCCTCCTCCACCACCGGCGTCGGCGGCATCACGACCCGGCGGCGCCGCGCGATGCCGCTGAAGGTCGCCACGCCGATCAGTCCCACGGCCATCAGGATCAGGCCCACGACCGTGAGGTTGACGCCGTGCATGTGCCAGTCGGTCGCGAACGTGAGGATGGCCCCCACGGCGATGAGGATGATGCATCCTCCGAGCCCCATGAGAAGTCGCCTCCCCTTTCGGTTCCGGAATCTCCGGTGCCGTCCGGGTACCCGGGGCCGCCCCGGCTAGCCCTCCAGGAAGGCCACGAGGGCGTTCGCCAGCAGGAACGGGTCGTCCGCGCCGCACAGTTCGCGCACGCTGTGCATCGAGAGGATCGCCACGCCGATGTCGACCGTGCGGATGCCGTGCCGGGCCGCCGTGATCGGGCCGATGGTGGTGCCGCAGGGCATGGAGTTGTTGGAGACGAACGTCTGGAACGGCACGTTCGCCTTCTCGCAGGCGGCGGCGAAGACCGCACGGCCCGAACCGTCCGTGGCGTAGCGGTTGTTGACGTTGACCTTGAGGATGGGGCCGCCGTTGACCCGGGGGTGGTGCGTCGGGTCGTGCCGCTCGGCGTAGTTGGGGTGGACGGCGTGGCCCGTGTCGGAGGACAGGCACACCGTGCCGGCGAAGGCGCGGGCCCGGTCCTCGTACGAGCCGCCGCGCGCGAACACCGAGCGCTCCAGGACGGTTCCGAGCAGCGGGCCGTCCGCGCCGGTGTCCGACTGGGAGCCGTTCTCCTCGTGGTCGAAGGCGGCCAGCACGGGGATCCGGGTGAGCGGTGCGCCGGAGGTCGCGACGGCGGCCAGCGCGGCCGTGCCCGCGTGCACCGACAGCAGGTTGTCCATGCGCGGACCGGCGACCAGCTCCCGGTCCCGGCCGAGGTAGGCGGGGGCCTCCACCGGGTGCGTCATCAGGTCCCAGCCGGTGACCGAGCCGGCCGTGAGTCCCGCCTCCTGCTCCAGGAAGGCGATCAGATCGCCGTCGCGCACATCGTCGCCGAGTCCCCAGACCGGCTGCAGATGGCGCTGCTTGTCCAGCTTGAGGCCCTCGGAGCTGACCGAACGGTCCAGGTGGATGGCGAGCTGCGGCACCCGCAGCAGCGGACGGTCCACGTTGACCAGGACCGTGGAGCCGTCGCGCAGGCTGAGCCGGCCGGCCAGGCCCAGGTCGCGGTCCAGCCAGGAGTTCATCAGCGGCCCGCCGTAGATCTCGACGGCGACCTGGCGCCAGCCGTGCGCCAGGCTGTCCGGGCGCGGCTTGACCCTGAGGTTCGGGGAGTCGGTGTGCGCGCCGATGATGTGGAAGGGCGTGTGCGCCTCGGCGCCCTCGGGGACGTACCAGGCGACGATCGCGCCGCCGCGCAGCACGAACTTGCCGCCGCTCGACCCGTCCCAGGCGTCCGTCTCCGCGACCTGCCTGAAGCCCGCCTTCTCCAGCCGTTCGGCGGTGTTCGCCACGGCGTGGTACGGCGACGGGCTCGCCGCCAGGAAGGACATCAGGTCGTCGGTGTGGCCGCGGTCGAAGCGGGCTGGTGCGCTCATGGGTTCACCTTAACGACGTGCACGGGCCCGCTCCCGGGAAAGGGAGCGGGCCCGCACAGGGAATCCACGACGAGCTGCTAGAACGCGGCCTCGTCCAGCTCCATAAGGTCCAGCTCGACACCCGAGGCGACCTTGCGGGCCAGCGTGACGCCCGGCAGGACGTTCGCCGCGAAGAACTTCGCCGCGGCGATCTTGCCGGTGTAGAACGCCTGGTCCTTGGCGGAGGCCGTGGCCAGCTTCTCGGCGGCGATCGCGGCGCCCTTCAGCAGCAGGTAGCCGACGACGACGTCACCGGAGGCCATGAGCAGGCGGGTGGTGTTCAGGCCCACCTTGTAGATGTTCTTGGTGTCCTGCTCGGTGGCGGCGAGGTCGGTCAGCATCAGGCCGACGATCGCCTCCAGCTCCACGGCCGCCTTGGCCAGGTGCTCACGGGCGCCGGCCAGGTCCTCGCCGCCGGTGCCGAGCGCCAGGAACTTCTTGATGTCCTCGGCGAGGGAGTTCAGCGCGGCGCCCTGGTTGCGGACGATCTTCCGGAAGAAGAAGTCCTGGCCCTGGATCGCGGTGGTGCCCTCGTACAGGGTGTCGATCTTGGAGTCCCGGATGTACTGCTCGATCGGGTACTCCTGCAGGAAGCCGGAGCCGCCGAAGGTCTGCAGCGACTGGGCGAGCTGCTCGTAGCCCTTCTCGGAGCCGTAGCCCTTGACGATGGGCAGCAGCAGGTCGTTCAGCGCGTGCTCGGCGGAGGCGTCCTCGCCGGCGGCCTCCTTGAGCTGGATCGCGTCCTGGATGGAGGCGGTGTACAGCACCAGGGCCCGCATGCCCTCGGCGTACGCCTTCTGCGTCATCAGCGAGCGGCGCACGTCCGGGTGGTGGGTGATGGTGACCTTGGGCGCGGTCTTGTCCATGAACTGCGCGAGGTCCGGGCCCTGGACGCGCTCCTTGGCGTACTCCAGCGCGTTCAGGTAGCCGGTGGACAGCGTGGAGATCGCCTTCGTGCCGACCATCATGCGGGCGAACTCGATGATGCGGAACATCTGGCGGATGCCGTCGTGCTTGTCGCCGATCAGCCAGCCCTTGGCGGGGTGCTGGTCGCCGAAGGTCATCTCGCAGGTGTTGGAGGCCTTCAGGCCCATCTTGTGCTCGACGTTGGTGGCGTAGACGCCGTTGCGCTCGCCCAGCTCGCCGGTCTCGAAGTCGAAGTTGTACTTCGGGACGAGGAAGAGGGACAGGCCCTTGGTGCCGGGGCCGGCGCCCTCCGGCCGTGCGAGCACGTAGTGGAGGATGTTCTCGGACATGTCGTGCTCACCGGAGGTGATGAAGCGCTTCACGCCCTCGATGTGCCAGGAGCCGTCCTCCTGCTGGATCGCCTTGGTACGGCCGGCGCCCACGTCGGAGCCCGCGTCGGGCTCGGTGAGCACCATCGTGGAGCCCCACTGCTTCTCCACGGCGATCTTCGCTATGTGCTTCTGGACCTCGTTGCCCTCCTCGAAGAGGATGCCGGCGAACGCCGGGCCCGAGGAGTACATCCACACGGCCGGGTTGGCGCCCAGGATGAGCTCGGCGTAGGCCCAGATCAGGGAGCGCGGCGAGGTGGTGCCGCCGATCTCCTCGGGCAGGCCGAGCCGCCAGTACTCGGAGTCCATGAAGGCCTGGTAGCTCTTCTTGAAGGACGCCGGGACGGGCGCGGTGTTGGTCTCCGGGTCGAAGACGGGCGGGTTGCGGTCGGCGTCGGCGAAGGACTCGGCCAGCTCGTTCTCCGAGAGGCGGGTCATCTCCTCCAGGATGCTCTTGGCGGTGTCGACGTCCATCTCCTCGAACGGGCCGGTGCCGTACACCTTGTCGCGCCCCAGTACTTCGAAGAGGTTGAACTCGATGTCGCGGAGATTCGGCTTGTAGTGCCCCATGGCGACGGCTCCGTAGAGAGATCGGCGAGGCACTGACTCCTCGCACCTAGTTCACGTACCAACAAGTAGCTACGATGATGCTACCCGTCGGTAATAAGAAGCAACCCCTGCCGGTGCAAGTGTGAGAAGGGTCTACTCCCCGCCGCCGTAGTTTCCCGGGCCCCACCACGCCGCTCCCGCTCGGTACGCTTGCGCCCATGTACGGCTACGACCAGAACGTCGGTGCTCAGCAGCAGTACGCCGCACCCCAGCAGCCGATGGCCGGCGGCTACGGGCAGCAGCCGCCGCTGTATCCCGAGCCGTCCCCGCCCTCCCTCGCGGACGCGGTGCGCGCCTTCACCACCGGGCAGATGTCGGCCGAGGACTTCCAGCAGATCTTCGCGACGTCGAAGGTGTACTGCCCGCGCGGTGACACCCCGGGCTTCCTCGCCCTGCACAACACCCAGCAGCCGGTGATCCCGATGTTCACCTCGCTCAAGGAGCTGCGCCGGTACGCGGGCAAGGAGTCCAAGTACTTCGTGATCACCGGTGCCGAGGTGATCGACCTGCTGCCCACCGGCTACGGCTTCGTCCTGGACATGGAGGGCGAGCACCGGATGGTGTTCGACGCCAAGGCGGTCGAGCAGATGGTCGACTTCGCGATGCGCCGTATGTACGGCTGACCCGAGCTCCTCGACGCGAGCCCGGAGGGAATTCCCTCCGGGCTTTCTCTGTTGCAGGTGGCAGAAAGTTCAATGCTCAACTAAAGTGGGCGCACAAGGAGGTACCGACCATGCCTGCAGTGACCGTCGAGAACCCGTTGACGCTGCCCCGCGTGACCGCTCCCGCCGATGCGGTGGCGCGTCCGGTGCTGGCCGTCACGACCGCGCCGAGCGGCTTCGAGGGGGAGGGCTTCCCGGTGCGCCGGGCGTTCGCCGGGATCAACTACCGCCACCTCGACCCGTTCATCATGATGGACCAGATGGGCGAGGTGGAGTACGCGCCGGGCGAGCCGAAGGGTACCCCCTGGCACCCGCACCGGGGCTTCGAGACCGTCACCTACATCATCGACGGGATCTTCGACCACCAGGACTCCAACGGTGGCGGCGGCACCATCACCAACGGCGACACGCAGTGGATGACCGCCGGTTCGGGCCTGCTGCACATCGAGGCGCCGCCGGAGTCCCTGGTCATGTCCGGCGGTCTCTTCCACGGCCTCCAGCTGTGGGTGAACCTCCCGGCCAGGGACAAGATGATGGCCCCGCGCTACCAGGACATCCGCGGGGGCAACGTGCAGTTGCTGACGTCCCCGGACGGCGGCGCGCTGCTGCGGGTCATCGCCGGTGAGCTGGACGGGCACACCGGTCCCGGTATCACGCACACGCCGATCACGATGATCCACGCGACGCTGGCACCGGGCGCGGAGATCACCCTGCCGTGGCGTGAGGACTTCAACGGCCTGGCCTACGTCCTGGCGGGCCGGGGCGGCGTCGGAGCGGACCGTCGGCCGGTCCGCTCCGGGCAGACCGCCGTCTTCGGCGCCGGCTCCTCGCTGACCGTCCGCGCGGACGAGAAGCAGGATTCCCACACCCCGGACCTGGAGGTGGTCCTCCTCGGCGGACAGCCGATCCGTGAACCCATGGCCCACTACGGCCCGTTCGTCATGAACACCAAGGACGAGCTGATGCAGGCCTTCGAGGACTTCCAGAAGGGCCGTCTGGGGACCGTCCCGGCGGTGCACGGCATGACCGAAGGCGGATTGTAGGCCACGCCGACCGGCTGAGAGGAAGCCCCGTCCGGATGCCCGGACGGGGCTCTTCGTGTGCGCGGCGGAGTTCTTTCCGCGCGCGGCGCAAGGAGGCGCGCCGACCCGGATGGGCTAGTTCCGGAAGGCGTTGCGCCGAGCGGGCCCCTAGCGTCGCAACTGCGCGCCTCGTTCCGCAGCGCGCACCAGTGGTCGCGCCTGGTGGCCGACACCACGCACACACACCCCAGTTCAGGAGTCACATATGAGCAGCATCCGCAGCGTCCTGGCGTGCACCGCGGCAAGCGTCCTCCTCAGCGTCGGCGGGGTCGCGCTGGCCGCCCCCGCCCAGGCCCAGACGGGCGTCGCCCCGCAGAGCACCACGGTCACGGTCCTCGCCGACGACGGCACCGGCACGAGCAGCGACACCGGTACCGCCACGAGCAGCGACACCGGTACCGGTACGAGCAGCGAGACCGGTACCGGCAACGACAACGGCAACGGGAACGGGAACGGGAACGGCACCAACTGCGGTCTGCTCGGCCTCGGTTGCCTGCTCCAGGGTCTCCTCGGTGGTCTCCTGGGCTGAGGACGCTCCGGCAGCGCCCGGCCAGCCACCGCGTGAGCGGCCGCCCCGAGAGAGGCGGCCGCTCACGCCGCGTGCCGTCCGCCTCACCCGCCCGGACCCGTGCGGCAGGACAGCCGCCGGCGGCCGTGGTCCGCTGGAGGCGTGCCGCTGTTGCCCGACCCCGTGCGCCGTCTCGCGGCCTGGTGCGCCGTGCTGCTGCTCGTCGCCGGGGTCGGCTGGGTGGGGGTACGGCTGTGCGGGGAGTTCCGTACGGCCGTCACACCGGTGCTGCTCGCCCTGCTCGGGACCGCGCTGCTCGGCCCGCTGTACCGGTGGCTCGTGCGGGCCGGGGTGCAGGCGTCGGTGGCGGCCGGGCTCACCTGCGTCGCCGTGGTGGCCGTCGTCGGCGGTGCCGTGTACATCGTCGTCGCCGCGCTCATCGACACCGGTGACCAGATCATCGCCTCGCTCAGGGACGCCGCCAAGGGCGTCTCGCAGCACTTCGGGGCCGCCGGCACCGGGCTCGACGACCTCGCCGTCCACGCGCGCACGCTGCTGAGCAGGTTCGGCGGCACGGCCGCGTCCAACGTCATCAGCGGGGTCAGCGTCGTCGGCGAGGGCATCGCGATGGCCGTGCTCGCCCTGCTGCTCGTCTTCTTCTTTCTGCGCGACTCCCACCGCGCTGTCGCCACCCTCCGGTCCGTCGCGCCCGGCGGCACCGCCGACACCCTGGAGGCCATCGCCCGGCGCGCCTTCGAGGCCGTGGAGGGCTTCATGCGCGGTACGACCGTCATCGCGCTGATCGACGCCCTGTGCATCACCGTCGGCCTGCTGATCCTCCAGGTGCCCGGCGCGCTCGGGCTGGGCGCGCTGGTCTTCGTCGGCGCCTACATCCCCTACCTCGGCGCCTTCATCTCCGGCACGGTCGCCGTCCTGGTCGCCCTCGCCGACCGCGGGTTCGTCATCGCGCTGTGGGCGCTCGGCGTCGTCCTCGCCGTGCAGGTGCTGGAGGGACATGTGCTGCAGCCGGTCATCCAGAGCCGGACCGTGCAGATGCATCCGGCGGTGGTGATGGTCGCGATCACCGGCGGGGCGTCCGTCGCGGGGGTCCTCGGGATGCTGCTCGCGGTCCCGCTGACCGCGGCCGCCTTCGGGGTCGTACAGGAACTGCGGACGCGTTACGCGACACCCTCCGACGCGCCTTCAGACCCGTCCCCCGACACGCCCCCCGACGCCCCCTCCGACTCGTAGAGCTCGAACCAGATGCTCTTGCCCTCGCCCCGCGGGTCCACTCCCCAGGCGTCGGCGAGGAGTTCGATCAGCATCAGGCCGCGGCCGGAGGAGGCCAGCTCGCCGGGCCGGCGCCTGTGCGGCAGGTCGTCGCCCGCGTCGGTGACCTGCACCCGCAGGCGGCGGGCCGCGGTCTCGCCGGTCACCTCGGCGAGCAGCAGCGCGTCGGTGTCGGTGTGGACGAGGACGTTGGTGACCATCTCCGAGACCAGCAGCACCGCCGAGTCCACCTGGTCCGCACCGGCCCAGTCGTGCAGCAGCTCGCGCAGGTGCCGGCGGGCCTCGGCGATCCGGTCCGGCTCGTCCTGCGCCACCGAGAGCAGCGTGCGCCGGACCGTGGGCCGTGCCGTCTCCTCCCGTGGCCGGCTCAGCAGTAGTAGCGCGATGTCGTCCTCGCGACGGTCGGTCAGGGGACCGGTGGTGTGGTGCGAGTACGGCCCGTGCACCCCCTGCACCAGTGCGTCGGCCAGCGATTCCAGCTCGGGCCCGGCCGGGCCCCGGTGCTCCTCCAGGATCGCGCGCAGCCGGCGCCAGCCGCTCTCCATGTCGTGGCCGCCGGTCTCGATCAGGCCGTCGGTGCAGAGCAGCAGCGTCTCGCCGGGTTCCAGGGTGAACCGGGTCGTCGGATAGTCCGCGTCCGGGTCGATGCCCAGCGGCAGTCCGCCCGCCGTCGGCCGCATCATCACCGTGCCGTCGGCCATCCGGATCGCCGGGTGCGGATGCCCGGCACGGGCGATCTCCAGCGTCCCGGTCGCCGGGTCGGCCTCGACGTACACGCAGGTCGCGAAGCGGAGGTCGGCCGGCTGGTCGTCGTCGTGCGTGATGCCGTGCAGGAACCGGGACGCCCGGGAGAGCACGGCGTCCGGGCGGTGGCCCTCGGAGGCGTAGGCGCGCAGGGCGATGCGCAGCTGGCCCATGAGACCCGCGGCCCGCACGTCATGGCCCTGTACGTCGCCCACGACCAGCGCGGACCGGCCGGAGGGCAGCGGGATCAGGTCGTACCAGTCGCCGCCGACCTGGAGTCCCCCGCCGGTCGGGATGTACCGGGCGGCCACCTGCATCCCGGGGATCTCCGGGCCGAGCGAGGGCAGCATGGAGCGCTGCAGGCCCTCCGTCAGCTCCCGTTCGGACTCCTCGGCGCCGGCCCGGGACAGCGCCTGGGCGAGCATCCGGGCCACCGTCGTCAGAACCGCGCGCTCGTCGGGGGTGAACGCGACCGGATAGGCGAAGGCCGCCATCCAGGCACCCATCGTGCGCCCGGCCACCGTCAGCGGCAGGAAGGCCCAGGAGCGACGGCCGAAGGGCTGGGCGAGCGGCCAGGTCGCCGGGTAGCGCTCCTTGTACTCCTCGGGCGAGGACAGATACACCGCACGGCCGGTGCGGACGACCTGGGCCGCCGGATAGTCGGTGGTCAGCGCCATGTGCGAGAAGGGGTCCATGTCGCCGGGCTGGTGCCCGTGCTGGCCGATGATCGTCAGCCGGTCGCCCTCCGCTCCGAACACCACGAGCCCGTCCGGTGAGAAGCCCGGCATCGACAGGCCGCCGGCCACCCGCAGCACCTCCGCCGTGGACCGCGCCTCCGCCAGCGCCCGGCCCGCGTCCAGCAGGAACGCCTCCCGTGAGCGCCGCCAGTCACCGGTGACCGCGCTGCGGGCCGCCGCCGTGCCCGGGGTCGGCTCGGTGACCTCCTGGAGGGTGCCGATCAGCTCGTACGCCCGCCGCTCGGCATCGAAGGAGGGTTTCGACCGGCTGCGGACGACCCGCAGGATGTTCCCCTGCTCGTCCATGATCCGGATGCGCACCTCCGCGAGCGTGCCCTCGTCGACCGCCAGCGGGACCACGCCGGTGATCTCGTTCCAGTCCTCCGGGTGCAGCCGCGCCCGGGTCTGGGCCTCGGTGAGGGTGGTCGCCTCCGCGGGCAGCCCGAGCAGCCGCGCCGCCTCCGCGTCCACGGTGACCAGTCCGGCGGCCGTGTCCCAGTGCCACAGCCCGGTCGCGAGGGCGGCGAGGACATCCCCGACGGACGGGAAGGGCTCGCCGATACGCATTGCCCCACTTTAGGAAGATATGACCGATACCTGCCACCCTGGGTGGCGGACGGTAATGGTGGGGAGCCGATCTTGGGGTGCCCGGTACCCTTGATGGGTCCGGGCCCCGTGCCCGTTCTCGCGGGGGAGAGCACGCCCCGCAGACCTCACACACGAAGGACGATGAACGACGATGCATCGGTACAGGTCCCACACCTGCGGCCAGCTCCGCGCCTCTGACGTCGGCACCGACGTCCGGCTGAGTGGCTGGCTGCACAATCGGCGCGACCTGGGCGGCATCCTCTTCATCGATCTGCGCGACCACTACGGCATCACGCAGCTGGTCGCCCGCCCCGGCACGCCCGCGTACGAGGCCCTGGACAAGATCTCCAAGGAGTCCACGGTCCGGGTCGACGGCCGCGTTGTTTCACGTGGAACCGAGAACGTGAACCCCGATCTGCCGACCGGTGAGATCGAGGTCGAGGTGGCCGAGGTCGAGCTGCTCGGCGCCGCGGCGCCGCTGCCGTTCACGATCAACGCCGAGGACGGGGTCAACGAGGAGCGGCGTCTGGAGTACCGCTTCCTCGACCTGCGCCGCGAGCGCATGCACCGCAACATCCTGCTGCGCACCCAGGTCATCTCGGCGATCCGGCACAAGATGGCCGCGATGGGCTTCAACGAGATGGCGACGCCGATCCTGTCCGCCACGTCCCCCGAGGGCGCGCGCGACTTCGTCGTCCCCTCCCGTCTGCACCCCGGCAAGTTCTATGCGCTGCCGCAGGCCCCGCAGCAGTTCAAGCAGCTGCTGATGATCTCCGGCTTCGACCGCTACTTCCAGATCGCGCCCTGCTTCCGCGACGAGGACGCCCGCGCCGACCGCTCGCCGGGCGAGTTCTACCAGCTCGACGTCGAGATGAGCTTCGTCGAGCAGGAGGACGTCTTCCAGCCGATCGAGAAGCTGATGACGGAACTCTTCGAGGAGTTCGGCGGCGGCCGCCACGTCACCTCTCCCTTCCCGCGGATCCCGTTCCGCGAGGCGATGCTGAAGTACGGCTCCGACAAGCCGGACCTGCGCGCCAAGCTGGAGCTGGTGGACATCACCGATGTCTTCGAGGGCTCGGAGTTCAAGGCCTTCGCCGGCAAGCACGTGCGTGCGCTGCCGGTACCGGCGGTCCAGGACCAGCCGCGCAAGTTCTTCGACCAGCTCGGCGAGTTCGCGATCTCCCTGGGCGCCAAGGGGCTGGCGTGGGTTCGCGTCGCCGAGGACGGCACCCTCTCCGGCCCGATCGCGAAGTTCCTCACCGAGGAGAACGTCGCCGAGCTGACCAAGCGCCTGTCGCTGGCCCCCGGCCACGCGGTCTTCTTCGGCGCGGGCGAGTTCGACGAGGTCTCCAAGATCATGGGCGCGGTCCGCGTCGAGGCCGCTCGTCGCGCCGGGCACTTCGAGGAGGGCGTCTTCCGCTTCTGCTGGATCGTCGACTTCCCGATGTACGAGAAGGACGAGGAGACCGGCGCGATCGACTTCTCGCACAACCCCTTCTCCATGCCGCAGGGCGGCCTGGAGGCCCTGGAGACCCAGGACCCACTGGACATCCTGGGCTGGCAGTACGACATCGTCTGCAACGGCGTCGAGCTGTCCTCCGGCGCGATCCGGAACCACGAGCCGGAGATCATGCTCAAGGCGTTCGAGATCGCGGGCTACGACCGCGAGACCGTCGAGGACAAGTTCGCCGGCATGCTCCGCGCGTTCCGCTTCGGCGCCCCGCCGCACGGCGGCATCGCGCCCGGTGTGGACCGCATCGTCATGCTCCTCGCGGACGAGCCCAACATCCGCGAGACGATCGCCTTCCCGCTCAACGGCAACGCCCAGGACCTGATGATGGGCGCCCCCACCGAGCTGGAGGAGTCCCGCCTGCGCGAGCTGCACCTGAACATCAGGAAGCCGCAGCCGAAGTAGTACGGCGCCGTTCGTCAGTCCCCCGCGTCGGGGCCGGAGTCACTGTCCGGCTCGATGTCGGGGGACGCGCCGTCTTCCAGAAGGCGCTCGGCGATGTCGTCGGACCAGCGCTGGGCCCAGGCGCGCAGCGCCACGACCTGCTCCTCCGTCAGCCCGTACCGGAGGAAGTCCACGTCGGAATAGAAGTCCGTACCCGTCAGCCGGGACTGCAGGGTCGGCAGGTCGAACGGGTCATGCGCGTGCCTGCGGCCCAGTTCCTCCAGGCCGGGCAGCGAGAACCGGGCCGCGGCGGCCCGCGCGTCGATCAGATCGACCGCCGCGCCCCGGTCGTACAGCGCCCGGATCTTCGTGCCGACGGCGTCCTCCAGGGACAGCGCCGGGCCGTACTCGGTGAGCACCGGCGGCTGCCAGAAGGCCTCCTTGTGCAGGGCGAGGGCGCAGTGTTCGCCGGTCGGCGGGTCGGTGACGGTCAGCTGTGCGGTGAGCGCGGCGACAGCACCGGACCGTACCTGCCGGCCGCGTGCCTCCAGGGTGGCGCCGACGGCGGCGACGATCCGGTCCATGCCCTCGGAACTCTCCGTGGCGAAGTCGAGATTGCCGTGCGGACGCCGCACCAGGCCATGCGCCTGCAGGGCGTACCCACCGGCGAGCACCAGCCCGTACGGACCGCCCGCGGAGACGACGTCGGCGAGGAGCCGGTGGTGGGATTCGGGGACGTTCAAGATTTTTCTTCCGGGTTCCTGTCACACGGGAGCGGGCGGGGGGTCCAGAGAGGTGTCCGGAGTCTTCCGGCCGCTCGACGCGCGATGCTCGATGCTCGATGGGAGCCTCTCACGCGTACCGCCCAGATCATCGTCACCCTGCTCGCCGCGCGGCAACTTCCCTGCCCTCGGCGGCCACTGAGGAGTCGTAAGGCATGTTCAGCACACCCTTAAGGACTCCTCCCGTGGCAGCTCCCTCGCACCGCCGGGCCCTCCGCAAGCGCCGTACCCTCGTCGTCTCCGCCGCCGTCGTGGCCGCCGGTGCCGGTGCCGGGGTGTTCGTGATGAACGCGAACGCGACCGGCGCCGACCTCTACCACCAGACGCTCGCCGCCGAGGACGGCTGGGCCGCGTCCGGTACCGGGACCACCGGCGGTGCGAAGGCCGACTCCGCGCACACGTTCACCGTCTCCACCCGCGCCCAGCTGGTGAAGGCCCTGGGGTCGGCCTCCGACAGCACGCCCCGGATCATCAAGGTCAAGGGCACGGTCGACGCCAACACCGACGACAGCGGCAGGAAGCTGACCTGCGCCGACTACGCGAAGGGGACCGGCTACTCGCTCCCGGCGTACCTCAAGGCGTACGACCCCGCCACCTACGGCCGCTCCGAGCTGCCCTCCGGCGCCCAGGAGAAGGCCCGTGCCGCCGCCCAGGGCAGGCAGGCCGAGAACATCGTCTTCAAGGTGCCGGCCAACACCACGATCGTGGGCGTACCCGGCACCAACGCGGGCATCCTCGGCGGCAGCCTCCAGGTGAAGAACGTCGACAACGTCATCATCCGCAACCTGCTCTTCTCCGCCACCGAGGACTGCTTCCCGCAGTGGGACCCGACGGACGGGGACAAGGGGAACTGGAACTCGCAGTACGACGCGGTCACCCTGCGCGGTGCGACCCATGTCTGGGTGGACCACAACTCGTTCACCGACGCGCCCCACTACGACAGCGCCACCCCGGACTACTACGGCCGCCAGTACCAGGTCCACGACGGCGACCTCGACATCACCAACGGCTCGGACCTGGTCACCGTCGAGCGCAACCAGTTCACCGACCACGACAAGACGATGCTGATCGGCAGCAGCGACAAGGACAGCACCGGCAAGCTGCGCGTCTCCATCCACCACAACGTGTGGAAGGGCATCGTGCAGCGCGCCCCGCTGGCCCGGATCGGCCGGATCCACGTCTACAACAACCTGTACGACACGACGACCGTCGACGGCTACGCGCCGCTGTACAGCATCAACTCCCGTGCCGGGGCACAGGTCGTGGCGCAGGCCAACTACTGGAAGGTGCCGTCCGGCGGCAAGGTCGCGGCGCTGCTCAGCGGCGACGGCACCGGCTCGGTCGCGGGCAGCGGCAACCTGGTCAACGGTACGGTCACCGACCTGGTCGCCGTGTACAACGCCGCGTCCTCGAAGAAGATCAAGACGACGGTGAACTGGAAGCCGGCCCTGACCGCGGGCCTGGAGTCCTCGGCGGCCGGCCTGCCGACGGAGCTGGCGGCCACGACCGGCGCCGGGGTGCTGAACTAGGGTCGTACAACCGTGCGGGCCCCTCGCGGGTCTCCTCTGACACAGCGATGTGATCAAGAGGAAAAACAGGGGAACGGACGGTTACATGCGAAAAGTTCGCACAGTCGCGGCGCTCGCCACCGCCACGCTCGTCTCGGCGGGCAGCGTGGTGCTCGGCGTCGGCGGTCCCGCCGTCGCGGCCGGCACCACGGCCCAGGCGGCCTCCGCCGCCGGGAAGACGGCGGACTTCAACGGGGACGGGTACGGCGACCTGGCCGTGTCCGCGAACGGCTACATCACGGTGCTGTACGGAACCGCGACCGGCCTCACTCCCTCCCGGCACCAGATCATCGGAAACGGCAGCACCAGCGGGTACGTCGACCTCGGCGGCTCGATGGCCAAGGGCGACCTGGACGGCGACGGCTACGACGATCTCGTGGCCGTCGGCTCCGGGGCCGTGCAGGTCTACTGGGGCGGCCCCACGGGCCTGTCCGCCCCCACCCGGCTCGGGATCACGCCCAGCTATTCCCCGAGCCCGGTCGTGGTGGCCGACTTCGACGGCGACGGCAGGAACGACCTGGTCACCGGCGTCTCCAACGTGGGCACCGAGCTGCTCCGGGGCCCCTTCACCCGGGACGGCGCGAGCGCCTCGAGCAGCGTCGTCCACAACTGGCTCCACCCCTACTACCTGGCGGCCGGAGACGTGAACGGTGACCATGTCGCCGATCTGCTGTCCGTGGGCAGGGGCGACGGCGGTGCCGCCGACGCCAGCCTGCTGCTCGGCTCCAAGAGCGGCTTCGGCCCCGTCAAGGACTTCGCCACCAAGGTCAACTCCGGCTCCATCGCGGACGTCGACGGCGACGGATACGGTGACGTGGTGCTGGGTGCCGGGCTGGAGGGCTACCAGCCGAAGGGTGTCGTGGGCGGCTCGATCCTCGTCGAGTACGGCAGCGCCGACGGGATCAGCACCACCCGCACGCCGGTGCGCATCAGCCAGGACACCTCCGGTGTGCCCGGCGCCGGCGAGACGTACGACCGGTTCGGCTACAACCTCGACACCGGGGACGTCAACGGCGACGGCTACGCCGATGTGGCGATCGGTGTGGAGCAGGAGAGCATCTCGGGAGTCAGCACCACGGGTGCGGTGACCGTGCTGCGCGGCTCCGCCAAGGGCCTGACCGGCACCGGCGCGGTGTCCTGGCACCAGAACACCGCCGGTGTGGCGGGCATGAACGAGCCGTACGACAGGTGGGGCCAGCAGGTCGCCTTCGCCGACATGAACGGCGACGGCCGCAGCGAACTCACCGTCGGCACGGAAGCCGAGAACCGCGACCAGGGCAACCTCTGGTACTTCAGGTCGGGCAGCACCGGCCTGACCACCGCCAAGTCCGTCTCCGTCGGCCCCAGGACGTTCGGCATGGAACCCGTGCGCCGCTGGTTCGCGCGGACGGTGCTCAAGTAGGCGAGCGGTAGCGGCACGGGGAAGGCCCCGGCGCACCGTGCGCCGGGGCCTTCCCCGTGCCGTCGTCCGTACCGGGGCTCAGGCGGGCTCGCCGCCGAAGCGCTCCTTGTACGTCTCCAGGTCCTCGTCGGTGATCTTCGCGAAGAGCACCGGCGGGACCGTGAACGGGGTGCCGGCCGGGACGGCGGCCAGAGCCTTCGCCTCGTCCTCGGTCACCCAGGCCGCGGTGTCGCCGGCCAGCGTGAACGCCGCGCGCATGGTCTTCGCCGTCGCCGGGATGAACGGCTCCGAGACCACCGCGTACAGGTGGATCAGGTTCATCGCCGTACGCAGCGTGAGGGCCGCGCCGTCCTTGTCCGTCTTGATCTCCAGCCAGGGGGCCTTCTCCTCCAGGTAGGAGTTGCCGGCCGACCACAGGGCACGCAGGGCGGAGGCCGCCTTGCGGAACTGGAGCGCCTCCATCTGCTGCTCGTACTCGGCGAGCAGCCGGGCGATCTCCTCGCCGAGCCGGACCTCCGCCGCGCCGGGCTCGCCGCCCGCCGGGACCTCCTCGCCGAACCGCTTCTTGCTGAAGGACAGCACGCGGTTGACGAAGTTGCCGAGGGTGTCGGCGAGGTCCTTGTTGACCGTGGCGGTGAAGTGCTCCCAGGTGAAGGACGAGTCGTCCGACTCGGGGGCGTTGGCGATGAGGAAGTACCGCCAGTAGTCGGCCGGGAGGATGTCCAGCGCCTGGTCGGTGAAGACACCGCGCTTCTGGCTGGTGGAGAACTTCCCGCCGTAGTACGTCAGCCAGTTGAAGGCCTTGACGTAGTCGACCATCTTCCAGGGCTCGCGGATGCCGAGCTCCGTGGCCGGGAACATCACCGTGTGGAAGGGGACGTTGTCCTTGGCCATGAACTCGGTGTAGCGGACGTCGTCCGCCTCGTACCACCAGGACTTCCAGTCGCGGTTCTCCGGGTCCTGGTCGGCCCACTCCTTCGTCGCGCCGATGTACTCGATCGGGGCGTCGAACCAGACGTAGAAGACCTTGCCCTCGGCCGCCAGCTCCGGCCAGGTGTCGGCCGGGACCGGGACGCCCCAGTCCAGGTCACGGGTGATCGCGCGGTCGTGCAGGCCCTCGGTCAGCCACTTGTGGGCGATGGAGGAGGCCAGCTGCGGCCAGTCCTTGTCGTGCCGGGCGACCCACTCGCGGACCTCGTTCTCCAGCTTCGACTGGAGCAGGAAGAGGTGCTTGGTCTCGCGGACTTCGAGGTCCGTGCTGCCCGAGATCGCCGAGCGGGGGTTGATCAGGTCCGTCGGGTCGAGCACCCGGGTGCAGTTCTCGCACTGGTCGCCGCGGGCCTTGTCGTAGCCGCAGTGCGGGCAGGTGCCCTCGACGTAGCGGTCGGGGAGGAAGCGGCCGTCCGTGGGGCTGTACACCTGACGGATGGCCCGCTCCTCGATGAAGCCGTTCTCGTGCAGCTTGCGGGCGAAGTGCTGGGTGATCTCGCGGTTCTCGGGGCTGGAGCTGCGGCCGAAGTAGTCGAACGCGAGCGCGAAGCCGTCGTAGACCGCCTTCTGCGCGTCGTGCGCCTGGGCGCAGAACTCGTCGACCGGCAGGCCCTGCTCCTTGGCGGCCAGCTCGGCCGGGGTGCCGTGCTCGTCGGTCGCGCAGATGTACAGGACGTCGTGGCCGCGCTGGCGGAGGTACCGGGCGTACACGTCCGCCGGGAGCATGGACCCCACCATGTTGCCCAGGTGCTTGATCCCGTTGATGTACGGAAGGGCGCTGGTGATGAGGTGTCGAGCCATCGTGGCTGCTCCCAGGTCGCGTTTTCTGCGGTTTCGAACCTTGAAATCGTAGCCGACAGGGGTGGGCCGCCCGCTTCCCGTTTTGCAGGGTGGGAAGGGGCGGCCCGAGGGATGCTGTGCGGTGACCGTCCGTTACGGGCGCCAGGTGGCGAGCACGCCCTCGTACAGCTCCGTGTCCGTGAGCTCGCGGGGGGCGGGGCCCGCGTGGAAGAAGGACGTGTTGCCGGTCTTCAGCCTGCGGGCGTAGTCGAAGGCCTTGTTGTCGTGGTCTCCGAAGGCGACGAAGGAGAAGAAGACGGCGGGGTGTGACTGCGCGGCCTCGGTGAGGGCCTGGGTCGCGGGGGTCTTCGCGTCCGGGGCGCCGTCGGTCTGGAAGACGACGAGGGCGGGGGTGCCGCTCTCGTGGTGCTTGTCGTAGTGGGCCAGTACGGCTTCCACGGCGGCGTGGTAGCTGGTACGGCCCATGCGGCCGAGGCCGGCGTGGACGTCGTCGATCCTGGTCTCGTGGTCCGGGGTGAGGGTGAGGTCGGTGGTGCCGTCGACCTCCGTGGAGAAGAAGACGACGTGGACCGTGGCCTCGGGGTCCAGGTGGGCGGCGAGGGCGAGGGTCTGGTCGGCGAGGGCCTGGGCGGAGCCGTCCTTGTAGTACGGGCGCATGCTCGCGGAGCGGTCCAGGACGAGGTAGAGCTTGGCTCGGGTGCCGGTGAGGTCGGTCTTCTTGAGGGTCGCTGCGGCGGCCTTGTAGGCGGTGGCGAGGGAGGGGGTGCGGGACTTGACCTTGGTGAGGGGGGTGGCGGGGGTCTTCCGCTCGGGTGCCTCGGCGGCGTGGGTGCCCTCCGCCTCGGCTTCGCCTTCGGCGTCCGGGTTCCCACCCGCACCACCCGTGCTGCTTTCGTCGTCGGCTGCGGGTGGCCCCTGCGGGGCGTCCTCGCCGTCGGCGGCCTGCGACCCGCCCTCGGCCTCCGGCCGGGTACCGCTCTCGGCCTCCGGCTCCGCCTGGTCCTCCGGCTCCGCCTGCTGCTCGGCCTCGGCCTGCTCCGTGAGCGGCTGCTCGGTCTCGGCCTGCTTCTCGGCCTCCGGCCGGGTACCGCCCTCGGCTTCCGGCTCCGCCTGCTGCTCAGCCTCGGCCTGCTCCGTGAGCGGCTGCTCGGTCTCGGCCTGCTCCTCGGCCTTCGGCTCGCCGCTGTCCTCGGTCAGCTGACCGGCCTGCGGCCCAGCCTCGTCCTCGGCACCCGGCGTCTCCTCGGCGGGCGTCTCGGGCTCGGCCCGCTCCTCGGTCTTCGGCTCGGTGATGCTCCCGGCGGCCGTCTCCTGGACCGGCGCCTCGGGCTCGGCCGGCTCTTGGACCGGCGCCTTGGCCTCAGTCGTCTCCTGAACCGGCGCCTCAGGCTCGGTCGGTTCCTGGACTGGTGCCTTGGCCTCGGCCGTCTCCTGGACCGGCGTCTCGGGCTCGGTCGGTTCCTGGACTGGTGCCTTGGCCTCGGTCGGCTCCTGGAGCGGCGCCTCGGCCTCGGCCTTCTCCTCGGTCTTTTCCTGCGCCGCAGCCTTCTCCTCGGCCTTCTCCTCCGTCTTTTCCCCCTGCTCCGGGGCGGCGCCGGCCTCGGTGGGCCGCTTCTCGGCCGGGGTCTCGGGCTCGGGGTCCGTCGGTTCCGAGGGGTGGGGTACCTGGAGGTTGTCGAAGGCCGCTGCCACCAGGTCGTGCTCGTCGGGGGCCGAGCGGCGGGGCTCAGGAACGGTGGGCGTCGGCTCGTGGGGCTCGGGGGACTGTGAGGTGGGGGCGGGCTGTTGGGCCGGCAGGCGGTCCGCACCCTCTGCCTCGGCGCGTGCCTTGCGTGAGCGGCCGAATGCGTTCCGCAGGAGAGTGAGAATGCCCATGTGCGCAACCCTTCATGAGGTGATGCCCGTCGATCCCTGGCCAGGACGGACACGTAAGGTTAGCGAAGCGGTCAGCGGGGGGAAGCGAGCGACCGGGCCGCCGCAACCTCCTGCCGGAGGGGTTCCAGCACACTGTCCGCCGGCCCGGTGAGGTCCGTGCGGACCGGTGTCAGGGTTTCCGCATCCCGTACGCCCTCGGCCAGCTCCCGCAGTTGCAGCGAGATCTGGGCGATCTCGGCCGTGGACGGGGGCGGCGCCCCGTGCCCGACGCGGACGCGCGCCGCTGTCGTCGCGTCGACGATACGTTCCACCGCCACCACCAGCGGCCACCACGCGGCGGCGCGTCGGCCGGTCGGCGGCGGTTCGGTCAGGGCCCGCTGGAACTCCGTACGGATCACCGACAGGTCGCGGTAGAGGCGGCGGCGCATGCGGGCCCTGGCGGAGGGGTCGTCGGCCGGGGCGAAGGCCGCCTCCAGATACGTCGCCGTGTCCGCCACCGCGTCGGCCAGGCGGTCGCCGACCCGTGTGCGCCAGCTCTCCGGCCAGAGCAGGTAGCCGGCGGTCAGGGCGATGGCGCAGCCCAGCAGCGAGTCCGTCAGGCGGGGCAGCAGCAGTGCCGTGCCCTGGTGGTTCAGGATGTCCGAGAGGAGGAGGATCACCGGGGTGATCGCCATCGTCTGGTGGCCGTAGCCGCGCGGGGTCAGGGCCGGGATCAGCGGGGCCAGGACCAGCATCGCCGGGACGTCCCACCAGCCCAGCGGGACCTCCGCCAGCACCACCGCCGCGATCACCAGGCCCGCCACCGTGCCGAGGGCGCGCAGCAGGGCGCGGGAGAAGACCGAGCCGAAGTCGGGCTTCAGGACGAAGGTGATCGTCAGGGCCACCCAGTAGGAGCGGGGGACCGGGATCAGCGAGACGAGGGCCTGGGCGATGCCGATGCACACCGCCAGGCGCAGCCCGTAGCGCCAGGAGTTGGCCGACAGGACGACGTTGCGCGCCGCTCTCGCGGTGCGGATGCCCAGCGCCGCGGGGCGGCCCAGGCGGTCGTCGATGCCCCGGGGGTCGACGTCGGGGGCCGTCACCACCTCCGCCGCGTGGCGCAGGGCGTGGTCCACCGCGCGGGCGGTCTCCGTCTCCGGTGCCGGGAGGCCGAGGGCTATCGGGCCCGTGTAGCCGGTTTCGACGGCCTGCGCCAGGTGGTGGAGCGCCTCGGGGATGCCGGGCGGCAGGGGCCGGCCGGCCAGGTGGGCCGCGGGGGCCGCCTCCACCACGGGGGTGATGGCGTTCAACTGGGCGAGCAGGCGGGTGAGTTCGCTGCTGCGGCCGTGCTGGCGGGCGCGCCGGGCCAGGATCAGGTCGTAGGACTGGTTGAGGGACTGGGTGACGGCGCGGCGCGCGTCGTCGTACTCCTCGGTGCGGTCCGTGCCGGCCGCGGTGAGGAGCTCGGCGGCCGCGCGGTAGGCGGCCGCCACCGCCGCGCGTTCGGGGACACCGGAGCGCAACGGCCAGGCCAGCAGGGCGAGGAGGAGGACCAGCAGGCCGCCGCCGGTCATCAGGGCGGGGGCCAGCCACCAGGGGTGGGGCAGGGGGAGGCCCGCCCCGACCACGCAGTTCAGGAGCAGCAGCAGGCCGGAGACCGAGGCCACCGCGCCGATCGTCGAGATCATGCCGGAGAGCAGCGCGATGCCGGTGACGGCGGCGACCGCGTACCAGCCGTGGCCGTACACCAGCGTGCCCAGCGTCACGCCGACCGCGCCGAAGAGCTGCGGGACGGCGATGTTGAGGATGCGCATCCGGTAGGCGTCGGCGGTGTCGCCGATGACGCCGGACAGGGCGCCCATCGAGGCGAGGGCGCCGTACGCCGGGTATCCGGTGGCCTGGCCGATCGCGAGGGGGAGGGCCATGGCCACGGCGGCGCGGGCCACGGCGGCCTTGTTCAGGGGGGCCTGCTGGGGGCGGAGGTTCCGGACCAGCCAGTCGGGAGGGGTGAGGCCGATGGGGAACTCGCGCGACATGTCGCCATTATCGCCGGTCCGCTGCCCGCCCCCGGAGTCATCCGCGCTGGTGGAGGGTGAGATCCACGACGAGGGCGCGGTGGTCGGTGCCGGCCACGCGCAGGAAGCGGGCGCTGGTCGCGGTGAAGTCCGGGGAGAGCAGGACGTGGTCGATCTGGGCGCCGATGACGGAGGAGGTGCGCGCGGGCCAGCTGGCGGTGCGGTCGTGCCCGGCGAGGCGGGCGGCGTCGGTCAGACCGGTGTCTAGGATGCGGCGGAAGGCCGCGTGGTCCTGGGTGGCGTTGAAGTCGCCGGCGAGGACGGTGGGCGTGCGGGGGGCTGCGGCGGCGAAGGAGCGCAGCCGGCCCAGTTCGCGGTGCCACAGGCCGACCTGGCGTGGCAGCGGGGGCATGGGGTGGGCGAGTTGGAGGCGTACGGCGTGGCCCCGTACGTCGGCGACGGCACCGGGCATGCCCATCGTGCCGGGCACGCCCGCGGTGGGCCGCAGCGGGAAGCGGCTGAGGATGAGGGAGCCCTGCGAGCCGGCCGCGCGGACCGCCCGCCGGTACGGGTAGTCGGTGCCGAAGCCGCCTTCCAGCGCGGCCTGGCAGGTGTACTCGCACTCCTCGACGAAGACGACGTCCGGACGCAGGTCGCGGATCCGTGGGACCAGGGCGGGGGTGCCGTGTCCGAACTCGACGTTGGAGGTCAGCACGCGCAGGGTGGCGAGCGGCGGACCGCCGGGCTCGGTGACCTTGCCGTACGGCTCCTGGTACCAGGCGAGCAGGCCGAGTACGGCGACCCCGCACACCAGGCCCGGCCACCAGCGGGCCAGCAGCGCGCACAGCAGGGCGAAGCCGGTCGGCAGGAGCAGCCAGGGCAGGAAGGCGAGCAGCTGGGGTACGGGGGTGACGCCGTCGGTGTCGGCGGCCCGGCAGCCGGTCACCGCGCCGACTCCGGCCAGCAGCAGTCCGGCACACCAGGCGCCGAGCCTGCGTCCGGGGCGTCGGTCCACGGGCCGAGCCTACGGCGGGCCGTCCGCCCGCGCCAGGAGCTTCCCGGCGGACGAAGGGGACAACTGGGCGCAGCCGTCTTCAGGTTGTGGATACCGGAGGGTCCCTGTGGGTGAACCGCCGGCGTTATCTACAGGTTGTGGATACCGGTGGAGCCGGTGCCGGCGCGGGTGGGGCGGGTGCGGGCCGGGGGTGCGCCGGGTGCAGACGGCGGGTCAGCCAGGTGGTGAGGGCGACCATGAGGCCCAGGCCGAGCAGGAGCCAGGAGACCGTGCGCAGGGTGCCGGTGAGGGCGTCGTAGACCGCGCCGACCGCCGGGTGGGAGACCCCGTCGGGCAGGTCGGCGAGGGTGAGGCTGCGGCCCGCGGCCAGGGCCAGGGCGAGCAGTCCGCCGCCCAGGGCCGTGCCCAGCGCGGTCGCGGCGACGGCGCGGCGGCGGTGGACGGCCAGGGCGATTCCGCCGGTGGCGAAGGCGAGGGCCGCCACCGGGAGCCAGAAACCGGCGACTTCGAGCACGTGGAACCCCTTCCGGAGGGAGGCCAGTCGTTCTGCCGGGACCAACGGGACCGTGGTGTGCTCCACCGGGATGCGTGCGGCGAGCGGCACATGGTCCCGGGCCAGCTGACGCTTCACCTGGTCGGTGACGGGGGCGAGGTCGACGGTGACCGGACGCCCGGCCGTGCCGCCGTCACCGTCGTCGCGCAGGGCACGCAGTACCGCGTCGTGGGTGACCCGGTTACCGGTGTCCCAGGCCAGCTGGAAGGCCTCGGTCTGGGTGAAGGAGCGCACCGCGTCGTGCACGAACGGGCGGACGGAGCCCCGTACCGGCCGGACGTCCAGGTGCTGGTCGACCGCGCGCAGGATGTCGTCACCGACCGTGTCCGCGACGGCCTCCCGCACGTCCGGGTCGGTGGCGAGCGGCGCCATCGTGGCGACGTACCGGCCGGTGTCGGCGAGCCCGTACGCCGCCCAGGCCGCCGTCGCGCCGAGCGGCACGAGGAGGCAGGACAGGGCGAGCAGTACGGCCGACAGGGCGCTCCTGAGACGTGGGGGCACGCTTCCAGACAACGGCCCGCAGGGCGCGGACGCGAGCGGAGCGCCTGCGTTCGGGCGACGGCCCCCGCTGAGGCTCCGCCACGGCCCCCGGCTCTCGACCGCGCTCTCCGGTGGAGGGTTCACCCGAACGGGTGTTTCCTGGGGGGAAGGAGGTCTTCCGGTTCGCGCAGCCGGAACGTGACGGGGGGCGAGGGAAGAGGGGAACAGGGGAATGCGCGGGCCCCGGCCGGTCGGCCGGGGCCCGCGCACGCACCGTCACGGCCGGCTCCGCGTGTTCAGCGGACCCGGTGCCCGAAGGCGTCCTCGCGCGTGTAATAGCGGTAGAAGAACGTGGCGAAGGTGCACCCCGCGACGAGCAGCGACATCACCACGGTCCGCCAGACCGAGTGCGGTGTCTGGATGTAGAGGAAGCCGAACGCGACACCGGCGAACGCCGTCCACAGCAGCGCGTGCAGCTCCCGCGGCATCCGCGGGGCCAGCGTCAGCAGGCCGATGCACACCACCGCGAACACCAGCGCGCTGAGCCACCCGAGCAGCAGGTTCCCGCCCGTGATGCCGCCTCCCTGGCGGGCGTCGGCCGCGACCCAGTAGCCGTAGACGAGGCCCAGCACGACCGGGACGGCGATGTGGGCGACGCGATGGGTGCGCGCGTCGAAGACGTCGGGCGGACGGGCGCGCACATCGGAGGCCGCCCGCTCCCCGATCTCCGGCCTGCCGCCGCGGTGGGGCATACCGCCGGGCGCGGGTGCCGCTTGAGCCATGAGAGCACTCCTCTCTCCTCGCCCCCGCCTTCCAGGGCACACCTGGGGGCAGGTCCCGGCAAGTCGGCCAGGACGGTGACGGGCTGCCGCTCGGCCTCGGTGACCGGGCGGGGGCCTGCCGCGCGTGCTCCGGGCGCCGATCTCCGGCGCCTGGTCCTCCGGGTCCGCGCCGGCGTGCCGCGGCACAGCGGCGGCCGGCTGAGCGACACCGCGGTGTTCGCCGTGCGGCGGATACGGCAGGCGCGGGGCGAAGACCCCGAACCGGGATGTTTGCGGTCCTGAGGCGCGGGTTCGCAGCCGCAGCGGTTACGGTGCTGGCTGGAGAGCCGATCAGGGCTGACAGGGCCGACAGGAGCTACAGGGGCTACAGGGGAGGACCGATGCCCGGAACCGTGCTGCTGCTCGCGGCCTCGCCGGTGGGCCGGGGACGCCTGGTGGACGCGGCCGGCGTGCTGCCGGTGCTGGCCGCCGTGGCACCCGCCGTGCTGTCCGGCACCGACACCGCCAACGTGGTCGAACTCGCCGATCCCCTCGAACCTCAGGCCGTCCTGACCCGGCTGCGCGCCGCCGCGACCGCGTCCGGGCCGCTGACCGTGTACATCGCCGGCCAGTTGCAACTGGACCGCCGGCAGCGGCTGCCGCATCTGGCGCTGGCGCGCACCACCGCGGCGACCGTCCGCTACACGGGGCTGCCGTGGCACTGGATCCGGGAGGAGCTGCGGTTGCGCTCCGCCGCGGACACGGGGCTCGTGGTGGACCTGCACGCGGAGGGGGAGGCCTGGCAGTACGTCGCCGAGCGCGGGCTGGACTGCGGGCCCAACAGCGCTGTCTACGGCCGTGTGGTGGCGGTGGGCGGCCGGCGCGGGGTGGGGGAGCCGGCGTACATGAAGGCGGTCGCCACGTTGCTGAGGAGCGGTTACCGGCCGCCGCTGGGGCAGTTGCACGAGCAGGCGCTGGCTCGGGTCGGTGAGTCCGGCGCGGGCCCCGGGCTGATCCTCGCCACCGCGGGCCGCACCGCCCCCAGACCCGCGTTCGCCCCACCCCCCACCAGCCCCGGCCGCCCGGAGAACCAGACCACCACCTTGCCCGGCACCGCGCAGGACCCCTACGCGGTCATCGGCGCCGGGCAAGTCCCCTCCGTCGTCACCGGCACCGCGCAGGACCCGTATGCCGTGGTCGGGGCCGGGCAGGTCCGGGATGCCGTCACCGGCGCCGTGCAATTCCCCTCCGCTGTCACCGGTGCCGCCCAAGTCCCCTCCGCCGTCACCGGCGCCGGGCAAGTCCCCTCCGTCGTCACCGGCACCGCGCAGGACCCGTATGCCCTGGTCGGGGCCGGGCAGGTCCGGGATGTTGTCACCGGTGCCGGGCGGGGTCGTGGTGCTGGTGTCGGGGCCGCGCCCGGGGGGCACGTCGGCAGCGGGGCCGGAGCGGACCCCCATGCCCTCATCAGTGTCGCCGTTCAGGCCGGGCGGCATGCCGACGCCGAGGTGCTCGCTGCTCGGCATGAGCAGTTCGCCGTGCGGGATCACGGGCCCGCCTCCGACGAGGCTCTGCACTGGGCCGAGGTCCGCGCCGACCTGGCGATGTTCGCGGGGGACGCGGCGCGCAGTTGCCGGGCCTGGCTGGCGGTCGCACGGACCCGGCTGAGTGCGGGGCAGGCGGTGGACTCGCCCGCCGTGGAGGCGGCCGTGGACCGGGCCCACCACCAGTGGGGGCGGATCACGGACGTGACGCCGGCCCGGGAACTCGGACCGGTACTGGCCGAGTTGAGGCTACGGGTGCCGGGCCGCCGCAGCGGCGCGCTGGAGAACGTCCAGCGGCAGCTGCGCCAGCTCCAGGCTGCTCCGTAGCCCCGCGGTCATGCTGCCGACAGCATGGCCAGGGCCCCGGAGACCAGGGTGCGGACGCCGGGGGCGATGGTGGACAGGTCGGGTGCGAAGTGCGGGCTGTGGTTGCCCGGCACGGCCGCGAACTTCTCCGGCACCGTGTCGCCGGGAGCCTGCTCCCAGACCCCGGCGGGGGTGGTGGTGACGAACCAGTACGCGTACGGGATGGAGCCGAGCGCCAGCTCGGGGAAGTCCTCGCTGCCCATCGCCGGGCCCGGGTCGAACACCGTGCCCGCGCCGAAGACCTCCCCGTGCACGGCGGCCACGGCGGCGTCGGTGGCCGCGTCGTTCACCGTCACCGGGAAGGTGTTGCCGACGGTCACCTCCGGCTCGCGAGGGCAGCCGGCGGCCAGGCACTCGCCGTGGGCGATGCGCCGGATCGCGGCCAGCATCCGGGCGCGCACCTCCTCCGACTGCGTCCGCAGGTTCAGGGAGATGCGGGCCTCGGCCGGGATGATGTTGTGCCGGGTGCCCGCCTCGATGCGGCCCACGGTGAGCACGGCGGGTTCGCGGGCGGCCAGCTCCCGGGAGACGACCGTCTGGAGCCGGGTGACCAGGTAGGCGGCAGTCACCACCGGGTCGACGGTCGACTCGGGGCGCGAACCGTGCCCGCCCCGGCCGTGCACGACGATGTCGACGTCCGTCGCCGCCGACATGATGAGGCCGGGCGCGTGCGGGTACAGGCCCGCCGGGCCGGGCGCGGCATGCTGCCCGAGCAGCACGTCCGGCCGGCCGAACCGCTCGTACAGCCCGTCCGCGACCATCCGGGCCGCGCCCTGCCCGCTCTCCTCGGCGGGCTGGCCGACCAGCAGCAGCGTGCCGTTCCACGTGTCCCGCCCGGCCGCCAGCGCCGCCGCGGCGCCGGCCAGCCAGGTGACGTGCAGGTCGTGCCCGCAGGCGTGCATCACACCGTCCGCCGTCGAGGCGTACGGCAGCCCGGTCTCCTCCGTGACCGGCAGCGCGTCCATGTCGGCCCGCAGCAGCACGGTCGGGCCGTCGCCGTTGCGCAGCCGGCCCACGACGCCGGTGCCGCCGACGCCCTGGGTGGTGTCGAACCCGGCCCGCGCCAGCCGTTCGGCGAGCTTCCCGGCGGTGCGGTGTTCGCGCAGGGACAGCTCGGGGTGGCGGTGCAGGTCCCGGTACAGGTCCTCCAGGTCCGTCACCGGGAGGTCGGAGGTCAGGTCCAGGGCGGTGCGGGCGGCGGGAGAGGTCACGGGGCCAGCGTATGCGGGCCGGGTGCACGGGAGCCCCCGGGCGGGGAATCCGGCCGGGGAACCAAGGCCGGGCCCCGCTCAGGGGTGCGCGGGCGCCGCCTGCCGGGTCTGGACGCCCGGCCCCGTGTCCGCCGCCCGCGCCGGGCCCGCGTTCGCCGCGAGGACCAGGGCTGTCACGGCGATCACCGCGGCGGCGACGGCCCTGCGTGCGGTGGTGTTTCCGTAGGGTGCGGATGTGCGTCCGATCACGGCGACCTCGCAACACGACAGCAACGTATTAAGCAGACTTAATCCGCCGTTTAACCTAGGGGCTGGACGGGCCCAACGGCAAGAGGCACCAAGGGAGTTGGGGTACGCGATGATGCGGGAACGGGATGACCCGGCGGTCATCGGGCGGCGCGTACAGCAGCTGCGCACCGAGCGCGGGCTGACCCAGCGGCAGCTGGCGGAGCCCGCCTACACGCCCGCCTACATCTCCACCGTGGAGGCGGGCCGGGTGCGGGCCTCCGACGAGGCGCTGCGGCACATCGCCGGCCGGCTCGGGGTGGCCTTCGAGGAGCTGGCCGTCGGCCGGCCCGCCCACCTCGCCACCGGCCTGAGGCTGCGGCTCACCGAGGCCCAGCGGGTCCTCGCCGACGGCAGGGCCGAGGAGGCCGCCGTCCAGTACACGGCGCTGCGCGCGGAGGCGGAGACCCACGGGCTGGGCGGCGAGCAGGCCACCGCACTGCTGGGGCTCGGCGAATGCGCGCTGGAGACGGGGGAACTGACGCGGGCGCGGGAGTTCTTCGAACGCGCCGAGGAACACCTCGCCGACCAGTCCCTCCCGGTGCGCGTGCCGGCCGTCCGCGGCCGCGCGGTCGCCCACTACCTCGCCGGTGAACTCCGGTACGCCGTCTACCTCCTGGAGTCCGCCCTCGACGAACTGAACCGCGGCGGCCTGCACGACCCCGACGCCCTGCTGCTCCTGTACGCGAGCGTCATCGGCCCGTACATGGACATGGGCGCGCACGCCCGCGCCGCGCAGGCCGCCGAGTTCGCCCTCGCGCTCGCGCCGCGGGCCGCCGACCCCGCGCTGATCGCCCGGATGCACCGCTCGGTGGCCCGCACCCTGATCGCCGAGGGCCGGGTCGCCGAGGCCGACGCCTCCCTCGCCAAGGCCGCCGAGCTCTACCGCCAGCTGCGGCTGCGCACCGAGCTGGCCAACTGCCACTGGATGCGCGGTTACGTCTGCGCCCAGAACGGCGAACTGGAGCGCGCGGAGGCGGAGCTGCGGCAGGCGCACACCATGCTGGCGCAGAGCCGGGCCGCCCTCTACCGCAGCCAGGCCGCCGTCGAACTGGCCGACGTACTGCACCGCCGCGGCAAGTCCGCCGAGGCCGCCGTACTCCTCCGGGGCGTCATCGGCGACTTCTCCTCCGAACGGGGCGCGGTGCACGCCGCCGCGGCCCACCGCCTGCTCGGCATCATCGCCGAGGACACCCGGGACACCGAGGCCGCCGAGGAGCACTACGTCCGCGCGCTCAGCCTCCTGGAACGCGCGGGCGCCGCAGGCGACCTGGCCGACCTGTGCCGCCTCCTCGGCGACCTGCTCCGCCGCACGGGCCGTACCGAGGCCGCCCTGGACGCCTACCGCACCGGCCTCGGACACCGCACGGCCCCGGGCACGACGACCCTGGGACCGGCTCCGGCCCAGCCGCCGCTGTGACGTCAGAGGACTTTGTACGTCAGCTCGTACAGGGACAGGGACAGGGCGCCGATTGCCTGCGTTCGTTCTCCGAGGCCCAGCTCGGAGGGGACGATCGCCGCCCCTCCGATGAAACTGGCCTGGCCGGTCGCCTCATTCACTTCGTGCAGGACGATGTCGATCGGCGCTCCGTCGACGAACGGCACGAACCGCTCGTCGAACTCGAAAACGTCCCCCACCCGCATCCGCAGCCTTTCAAAGACGCCGCCGTCACCTCTGCTGACGAGGATCTCGTCCGCGCCGTCCGGGTCCTGGATCCTTTTCGCCTCCAGGGACAAAAGCTTGGCGAAAGCCGCATCTGCCATGGTGATCCTTCCGTGATCGCGTGTCGCTCAGCGTATGGCTGAGAGGCTGATCAGCTGGTCAAGGCGGGTTGACGCGGTTTCAGGTTCACGCGTTCGGCGCCCGTGACGGAAGCCGCGCGGGTCAGACCTGTGCCCGCCCCTGTCTGCGGACGTCCGCCAGGCGGAGTGCGCCGACCTGGACGGCGGCCTGCGTCGCGTCGTTCGGTACGTCGCCCAGCCCGCCGTTGGTGAAGGCGAAGGCGTCCTCGCCGACCCGCACGGCGGCCAGGTCCAGCGAGAGCAGGGACTCCTGCCCGTCCTGGTCCAGGGCGGCGATGCTGATGTGCAGGCCCTGGCGCGCGTCGCCGACCTCCGGCAGCGGGGCGTCGGTGACCTGGACGTCCTCCAGGACGCCCCGTTCCGTGGTGGCGGTGAAGCGCGCGCACCGCGCGGGCATCGTCCCGAGCCACTTCAGCGCCGCGTCGACGTCGGAGGGGCGGCGGGCGGCGATCTGGAAGCGCAGCTGGGCGTCGGTGTCGGCGTCGTCCAGGCCGACGGCGACGCGGGCGGGGCCGCCGAGGAGTTCGTCGGCGTAGAGGGCGTCCAGCAGCGGCTGGCAGTCACCGGCCTCGGTGGTCGCCTTCAGCAGCCCGTCCCGCCAGGTGGCCGCACCGCCGGTCGGCGTCCAGGGGGCGCCGAGGTCGGTCTGGGTGATGAGCGCGGCCTGTGCCTGCGCGTCGGTGAGGGTGCCGTCGGGCCGCGCGGACGCCTTCGGCGCCGGGACCTGCTTGTCGATCGTCGGGAGGGGCTGGGGCGCGGTCGCCGGGGGCTTGAGACCGAGCGCCGCGCAGCCGCCGAAGCCGAGAAGGCCGGCGACGGTGAGCCAGAGCCGGAGGCCACGGGGGCGGGGGCGTATCGCGTCGATCATGTCAGGGGTGCCTCCTGGGCTGCGGCCGGCGGGGTGCCTGCTCTCACGGCACCACCGCCCCGCCCGCCCCACCAGCGCTCGGGTCCGTCCGGGTGAGAGACCCGCCGAAAACGCCTCGACCTGCGGCTTCACGGCCTGCTACGGTCGCCGTATGCAGCGCGCCCAGCAGTGCCCGAAGAGCACGACGACGCCGGACACCGTCCCGGCGCGCTGACACCTGACCAGCACGGAAGCCCCGGGGCGAACGCCCCGGGGCTTCTGGCGTGTCACGGGGTGTCCGCCCCTCCTGACGAGGAGGAGACCCCATGGACGACCGTCTGCCCGACCACCGCCGGCTCGGCCGTGAGCTGGACCTGTTCGACACCGACCCGCTGATGGGTGCCGGGCTGCCGTACTGGCTGCCCGACGGCGCGGTCGTACGGCACACCCTGGAGGAGTACATCCGGGAGGCCGAACGCCGCGCCGGGTACCGGCACGTGTACTCGCCCGCGCTCGGCAAACGGGAGCTGTACGAGATCTCCGGGCACTGGGACCACTACAGCGACGACATGTACCCGCCGATGCGGCTGGGCGCGGACGAGGTCGTGCTGCGGCCCAGCCTCTGCCCCCACCACGCGCTGATCTACCGCTCCCGCTCCCACAGCTACCGTGAACTGCCGCTGAGGATCGCCGAGTTGGGCAGTATGCACCGCGCCGAGCTCTCCGGTGTCCTCGGCGGTCTGACCCGGGTGCGGGCCATCCAGCTCAACGACGCGCACATCTTCTGCACCCTGGACCAGGCGGTGCGGGAGGCCCGTACCGCGCTGGAGCTGATCGCCCGCGCCTACGCCGACCTCGGCATCGAGGCCGTACGGCACCGGCTGTCGCTGCCCGGCGAGGGCGGCAAGTACGTCGCCGATCCGGAGCTGTGGCGCCGGGCCACCGGGCTGCTGCGGGAGGTGCTGGACGCGTCCGGGGTGGCGTACGAGGAGGCGGAGGGCGAGGCCGCCTTCTACGGCCCGAAGATCGACGTGCAGATCGCCGACCCGGCCGGGCGCGAGTCCACCCTGTCCACCGTGCAGATCGACTTCCACCAGCCGGCCCGCTTCGACCTGCACTACATCGGCGCCGACGGCGCGAAGCACCGCCCGGTGATGGTGCACCGCAGCATCATCGGCAGCGTCGAGCGGGCCGTGGCCCACCTCGTCGAGGCCCACGCCGGCGCCTTCCCGGCCTGGCTGGCCCCGGTCCAGCTGGTGGTGCTGCCGGTCGCCGAGGACCAGGAGGAACAGGCGGCGGCGGTGGTACGGCAGGCCCTGGAGCTGGGCCTGCGGGCGGAGCTCGCCGGCCCCGCCGAGGGCACCCTGGGCGCCCGGATCCGCGCGGCCCGCCTGGTGCCGTACCAGGCGGTGATCGGCGCGCGTGAGGCCGAGGCCGGGCTGGCCGCCGTACGCCTGCGGGACGGCCGCCGCCCCGGGGAGCTGCCGGTGCCGGAGCTGCTGGCCAGGATCAGCGCCCGGGTGGCCGCACGCGGCACCGTGCTGTGGGAGTGACCGTGCTGATCTAAGGTCGGCTTGACGGAAGGAGCCCGCCGTGGCCGGTCAGCCCATCCCCGTGATCATCGACTGCGACACCGGCGTCGACGACGCCCTGGCCCTGCTGCTCGCCGTCCGCCACCCCGGCCTCGACCTGCGGGCGGTGACCTGCGTGGCCGGGAACACGGACGTCGACGGCGTGGTCCGCAACACCCTGACCGTGCTGGAGCAGGCGGGCGCCCCGGACATCCCGGTGGGCCGGGGCGCCGAACGCCCGCTGATCGAACCCGCCCGCTCGGCCCGGCACGTGCACGGCTCGGACGGGATGGGCGACCTGGGCCTGCCCGCGCCGACCCGCACCCCCGCCGGCCTGGACGCGGTCGCCCTGCTGCGCCGCGAGATCCTCGCCTCCCCCCGCCCGGTCACCCTCATCCCCACCGCACCTCTCACGAACATCGCCCTGCTGCTGCGCACCCACCCCGAGGTGACCCGCAACATCGAGCGGATCGTCTTCATGGGCGGCGCGGTCGCCGTCGGGAACGCCACACCGGTCGCCGAGTTCAACGTCTGGCACGACCCGGAGGCGGCGGCGATCCTGCTCACGGCCGGGGTGCCGATCACGATGTACGGCCTGGACGTCTTCATGCAGGTCGTCGTGGACGCCCCGGACGTCCACCGGCTGCGCACCAGCGGCGACCCCGGCACCCGGCTGGCCGGCGAACTCCTCGCGCACCGGCCGACCACGCAGGGAGAGGCCCCGGAGGCGGAGGATGCGGGCGGCCTCGGCGACGCGGGCGCGGTGTGCGCGGTCGCCGACCCGGCCGGCATCACCACCCGCCTCCTGCCGGTCGAGGTCGCCCTCGCCCCCGGCCCGGCCCGGGGCCAGACGATCGTCGACCGCCGCCCCCGCCCGGGCGAGTCCGAGATCCACGAGGGCGAGCGCGAACACGCCCTGGTGGACGTGGCGTTGCAGGTCGACGTGGACCGGTACGTGAAGCTGTACCTGGAGACGGTGGAGCGGCCCTAGTCCACACCGCGCGGTGCTGGAACTCCGCTGAGGAGCTCCCCTCCGCCCCCTGCGAAGGTTCCGTTTCCGGGTCATGTGGACAGATTTGTACTGTCGTATCCCCGAAGCGTCCTTCCCGAAGGGATCCCGTATGGCCCGTATGGCAGACCGCTCCCCGGACCTCTCCTCCAAGAACCCCGACTGGTGGCGCCAGGCCGTCGTCTACCAGGTCTACCCCCGCAGCTTCGCCGACGCGGACGGCGACGGCCTCGGCGACCTGCGCGGCATCACCCAGCGCCTGAGCCACCTGGCCGGCCTCGGTGTCGACGCCCTGTGGCTGAGCCCCTTCTACCCGTCGGAGCTGGCCGACGGCGGCTACGACGTCGCCGACCACCGGGACGTCGACCCCCGCCTCGGCACCCTGGACGACTTCGACGCCCTGGTCGGCGAGGCCCACCGGCTCGGTCTGAAGGTCGTCGTCGACATCGTCCCGAACCACACCTCGCACCAGCACCCCTGGTTCCAGGAGGCCCTGCGCTCCGCCCCCGGCTCCCCGGCCCGCGACCGCTACGTCTTCCGCCCCGGCCGGGGCACACACGGCGAACTGCCGCCGTCCGACTGGCCGTCCGTGTTCGGCGGCAGCGCCTGGACGCGCGTCCCGGACGGCGAGTGGTACCTGCACCTCTTCGCCCCCGAACAGCCCGACCTCAACTGGGACAACGACGAGGTCCGCGCCGACTTCCGCACCACCCTGCGCTTCTGGTCCGACCGGGGCGTCGACGGCTTCCGCGTCGATGTCGCCCACGGCCTCGCCAAGGACCTCGCCGAGCCGCTGCGGGACATCGGGGGCCTCGGCGCCACCGGCGAGACGGCCCTGCCGCACGTCCCGCCCGGCAGCCACCCGTACTGGGACCGCGACGAGGTCCACGAGATCTACCGGGACTGGCGCAAGATCCTCGACGCCTACAGCCCGCCGCGCACCGCCGTCGCCGAGGCCTGGGTCCCGGGCGCCCGCCGCGCCCTGTACGCCCGCCCGGACGAACTCGACCAGGCCTTCAACTTCGAGTACCTGGAGACCGGCTGGGACGCGGAGGAGCTCCGGCAGGTCATCGCCGGCTCCCTCGCCACGGCCCGGGCCGTCGGCGCCTCCGCCACCTGGGTGCTGTCCAACCACGACGTCGTACGGCACGCCTCCCGCCTGATGCTGCCGCCCGGCACCGACCCGGCGGCCTGGCTGCTGTCCGGCGGCACCGCGCCCGCGGTCGACACCCGGGCGGGGCTGCGCCGGGCCCGCGCCGCGACCCTCCTCATGCTCGCGCTGCCCGGATCCTCGTACCTCTACCAGGGCGAGGAACTCGGCCTGCCGGAGGTCGCCGACCTGCCCACGTCGGTCCTCCAGGACCCGATCTGGGAGCAGACGGGCCATGTCCGCAAGGGCCGCGACGGCTGCCGGGTGCCGCTGCCGTGGACGAGGAGCGGACCGTCGTACGGCTTCGGGCGCGGCGCGGCCTGGCTGCCGCAGCCGGCGTCCTTCGCGTCGTACGCCGTCGAGGCGCAGACGGGGGCGGAGGATTCGACCCTGGAGCTGTACCGCACCGCCCTGCGGCTGCGCCGCAAGCTGCTGGAGGGCGAGACGCTGACCTGGACACCGGAGGCGCCCGCCGGAGTCCTGGACTTCACCCGCTCGGAGACCTGGCGCTGCGTCACCAACCTCAGCCCCGAGCCGGTGCCGCTGCCGCCCGGGGAGGTGCTGCTGGCCAGCACGCCGCTCGGCGGGAGCGCGGACCTCCCGCCGGACACGACGGTCTGGCTGGCCTAACCCACGGTCGGGCTCGGGCTCGGGCCTGAGCCCGTGATGCCGTTGATGTCGACGGGAGTCGACGTGGGGCTCGGGGGCGGGGTGAGGACCACCTCCGGCTGGCCGGCGGCCGGGGGCGGCGGGGTCAGGTCGGAGTCGGGCAGCTTGGGCGGGGTCGTCTGCTGGAACAGGGTCTGGTCGAAGTCGACCAGACCCGTCTTCTCCATCACCGTCATATGGTCCAGAACCGTGTTGTTGGCCTGGTCGGCGAGGGCGCGCACCAGCGAGTTCTTGGTGGTGGAGCGGATCTTCGAGATGGTGTTGAAGATCGCGCCGTGCGTCATCCGCAGAATGTTGGCGAAGTCGCTGTCGAACTTCTTCCCGCTGTCCGCCTTCAGCTGGCTGACGAAGCCCTGCTGCTGGGGGCTCGGCAGGTTGGGCAGCGTGATGTTGAGCATCGGCGCGATCTTGCGGCAGGTGGTGTCCAGCGCCGCGTGCCCGTCGACCAGGTGCTTGCTGGCCGTGATGACCGCCGGTGAGGTGCCCTTCTGCAGCCCGATCTGGCCCACCGGGTACTCCCACAGACCGGCCGCCCGCACCTTCACCACGAAGTCCCGGTCCTGCTCGGTGAGCGGTCCCCACTGGGTGTTGGCGATGACGCGGTCCTGGGCGGTGGTGACCTTGTTCAGCCCGAGCATGCTCGGGTAGGCCAGAGCGACGAGGGTCATGGCCATCGCACCGCCCACGAAGAGGGTTCCCGTCGCGTTCCGCGAAAAGCGCACCGTGCCTCCTGCCCGGTCGTGGATCCGCCCACGGTGACGGCGCGGGGCGGTTCGGACGCACAGCAGTACGGATGGGAAGCCGGTTCGTCTCTGTGGAACAGGTAAAAACTCTCGAACACCGAGGCCGGTGTCGTCGATTGCCATGTGTTGGCGCACATGGGAGACGGTTGGTCAAAGGTTGACCGGTCTCCGGGAGAAAACAGCCGAAAAACAGGCCTAGATTCGCCGCATGCCCCCACAGCCCCCGCCCCGCGTGCCCGCGGCCCTTCCCGTCCTGCCCTACCGCAAGCCCACCAAGGGCCGCGACTACTGGGTCCTGGACGACGCCCTGCCCGACATCGACGCCGTACGGGAGCGGTGCCTGGCCAAGGACGACTGGGTCAAGGGCTACCCGTACACCTCCGAGACCTGGCCCGGCCTGCGCGCCATGCCCGGACTGGAGCCGTCCGAACTCGCCGTCGTCGAAGGCCTGGTGAAGAAGGCCACCGGGGCGAGGGAACTCTGGGTGCAGCAGGCGCCCGGCGGCGGCACGCTGAACCACAACTGCGTTCAGGTGGTCGGCGCGGGCGAGAGCGAGCCCCGCCCGCACACGGACTCGCGGGCGCTGTGCCGGTACGCCGCCGTGCTGTATCTGAATCCCGGTGTCCCCAAGGACTGCGGCACCTCCTTCTACCGCCAGTCCCTGCCCGGCGGCCGGCTCGGCGGCAACATCGTCCAGGCCCCGCACAACAATCTGGTCGAGGCGTTGGGCACCCGTTTCGTGCCGGGCGACCACTTCGAGGAAGACGTCCGCGTCCCGCACAAGTACAACCGCCTGCTCCTGTACAACGCCAACCTCGTGCACAGCGCGACCGGTTACCACGGCACGACACTGGAGGAGAAGCGGATGACTGCGGTGTTCTTCTGGATGGCCTGACACAGGGCGGTTGCGTCCTCGGGTGAACCGCGGCATCCATGTGGCTCATTCATTCGAGTCGGTCCCTCGAACGAGGTAGTTGACGTCAACTCTGTTTGACGTGATCAAGAACCTCAGGTGGGCCGCCCTCGCGGTCGCACTCCTCTTCGTGCCCTTCATCGCACCCACTCCGGCCCAGGCGCAGGGCCGTTCCGCCGCGACGTACACCGTCCCGATCGCGGCGGCGGTGCGCGCCCTTCCCGTCGCCGCGGAGGTACGGACCGGGTATCAGCGCACCAGCTTCAAGCACTGGAACGCGGGCAAGAACCCGACCGACGGCTGCAACACCCGAGCCGAGGTGCTGCTCGCGGAGGCGGTCGACCCTCCCCAGGTCCTTCCGGGCTGCAAGCTGTCCGGCGGGCGCTGGTGGTCGTACTACGACTCCAAGTGGATCACCTCGGCCGCCGCCCTGGACGTCGACCACATGGTGCCGCTGGCCGAAGCCTGGGACTCAGGGGCGTCGCAGTGGACGGCGGCGCTGCGCGAGGCCTACGCGAACGACCTCGACGCCCCGACCTCACTCGTCGCCGTGTCAGCGGCCTCGAACCGCAGCAAGGCCGACCAGGACCCGGCCCAGTGGCTGCCGCCGGCAGTCGACGTCATGTGCCGGTACATCTCGGAATGGGTGGGAACGAAGCTCCGCTGGGGACTCACCGCGGACGCCGACGAACTCGGGGAACTCATCCAGCTCGCGGACGCGTGCCCCAGTACGGCCGTCACCTACCAGCCCGCCCCGTGAAACGCCGGAGGCCCCCGAACGCTCCGGGGCCTCCCGTCCGAGGTCCAAGGGTCCGGGCGCGGCCGCGTCACAGGGTCAGCAGCAGGGCCGCCAGTGCCGCGCAGCTCGTGCACACCGCGCACACCGTCAGGGTCAGGGCCAGGCAGCGGCGTCGCAGCTCCTGGTAGCGGGCTTCGTACTCGGTGCGCAGTGCCGCGCAGCGGGACGCGATGCGTTCCAGGTCCGCGCGGGCCCGGTGCAGGCTGTCGGCGGCATAGCGGCGCTCGATCTCCTCGCGCTGTCCGGTCGTCAGCCATTCCAGGGGGCCGGCGAACTCCCGCGCGCGCTGCTGCGCCTCGGCGATCCGGGCCTGCCAGAGCAGGTAGCCCTCCACCTCGTTGGCGAGGGCGCCGTCGGAGCCCTGCCGCGGTGGACGGTTCACCCCTGGCCCCGGTCGGGCCTCGCCGGGGCCAGGGCCTCGTGCTCGCTCATCGCGATGTCGGGGTGGTGCAGGTCGAACGCCGGGGACTCGCTGCGGATCCGGGGGAGCGTGACGAAGTTGTGCCGCGGCGGCGGGCAGGAGGTCGCCCACTCCAGGGAACGGCCGAAGCCCCAGGGGTCGTCCACGCCGACCGGCGTGCCGTACCTGGCCGTCTTCCAGACGTTGTACAGGAACGGCAGCATCGACAGGCCGAGCAGGAAGGAGCCGATGGTGGAGAGCGTGTTCAGGCCGGTGAAGCCGTCGCTGGCCAGGTAGTCGGCGTAGCGGCGCGGCATGCCCTCGGCGCCCAGCCAGTGCTGGACCAGGAAGGTGGTGTGGAAGCCGATGAACAGCGTCCAGAAGGTGATCTTGCCGAGCCGCTCGTCGAGCATCTTGCCGGTGAACTTGGGCCACCAGAAGTGGAATCCGGCGAACATGGCGAAGACGACCGTGCCGAAGACCACGTAGTGGAAGTGGGCCACCACGAAGTACGAGTCGGAGACGTGGAAGTCCATCGGCGGTGACGCCAGGATGATGCCGGTCAGACCACCGAAGAGGAACGTCACCAGGAAGCCCGCGGCCCAGAGCATCGGCGTCTCGAAGGACAGACTGCCCTTCCACATGGTGCCGATCCAGTTGAAGAACTTCACCCCGGTCGGCACGGCGATCAGGAAGGTCATGAAGGAGAAGAACGGCAGCAGGACGCCGCCGGTGACGTACATGTGGTGCGCCCACACCGTCGCGGACAGACCGGCGATCGCGATGGTCGCGGCCACGAGTCCCATGTAGCCGAAGATCGGCTTGCGGGCGAAGACGGGGATGACCTCGGTGACGATGCCGAAGAACGGCAGCGCGATGATGTACACCTCGGGATGGCCGAAGAACCAGAAGAGGTGCTGCCACAGCAGCACGCCGCCGTTGGCCGGGTCGAACACGTGCGCGCCGAACTGACGGTCCACCTCCAGGGCGAACAGCGCGGCGGCCAGCACCGGGAAGGCCAGCAGGACCAGGACACCGGTCAGCAGCACGTTCCACACGAAGATCGGCATCCGGAACATGGTCAGACCGGGGGCGCGCATGCAGATGATCGTGGTGATGAAGTTGACCGAGCCGAGGATGGTGCCGAAGCCGGAGAAGGCCAGGCCCATGATCCACAGGTCGGGGCCGATCCCGACCGAGTGCCGGGCGTCCGTCAGCGGCGAGTAGGCGAACCAGCCGAAGTCGGCCGCGCCGTCCGGGGTGAGGAAGCCGCCCATCGCGATGAGCGAGCCGAACAGGTACAGCCAGTAGGCGAACATGTTCAGCCGCGGGAACGCCACATCCGGGGCGCCGATCTGCAGCGGCATGATCCAGTTCGTGAAGCCGGCGAACAGCGGCGTCGCGAACATCAGCAGCATCACGGTGCCGTGCATCGTGAACAGCTGGTTGAACTGCTCGTTCGAGACGATCTGCAGGCCCGGCCGGGCCAGTTCGGCGCGCATGATCAGCGCCATCAAGCCGCCGGCCAGGAAGAACGCGAAGGACGTGCTCAGGTAGAGCGTGCCGATCGTCTTGTGGTCCGTGGTGGTCAGCCACTTCACCACGACACTGCCGGGCCGCCTGCCCCTGACCGGCACCTCGCTCTCGTACGCCTCCTCGGCGGCACCATGGGGTTCGTTGAGGATGCTCACTGGTCGTCTGTCTCCTGATGCTCGCGGACCGCGCACGCCATGACATCGGCTACCCGCCATCCTTGCTGCGCGGTGCCGCGCGCGACGCCCTGAGCGGCCGAGGCACGGCCGATCGCGTGACGGATGCACGCGGACGGCGCAACGGACACCCGCCCCCGGCCCCGGGCGTGCGGTACGGATGGGTGGCATGAGCAGCATCGCCATCGTGGGGGCCGGGCCGGGCCTCGGGGCCGCTGTCGCGCGGCGGTTCGGGCGCGAGGGGTTCGACGTCGCCCTCCTCGCCCGGGACCGGGAGCGGCTCGACGCGCTGGTGCGCGGGCTCGGCGGGAGCGGGATCGGCGCCCGCGGGTTCGTCGCCGACGTGCGCAGGCCGGAGGAGCTGGCCGGGGCGCTGGAGCGGGCCGCGGGCGAGGTGGGAACGGTCGAGGTGCTGCAGTACAGCCCGGTGCCGCACCCGGACTTCATGCGGCCCGTGCTGGAGACCGGTCCGCGCGATCTCGTCGGGCCGGTCGAGTTCTCCGTGTACGGGCCGGTGGCCGCCGTACAGCAGGTGCTGCCGGGGATGCGCCGGCTGGGGCGCGGGACGATCCTCTTCGTCAACGGCGGGACCGCCGTCGTACCGCACACCGAGCGGGCCGGGACGTCCATCGCGTTCGCCGCGGAGACCGCGTACGGACATCTGCTGCACGAGCGGCTCGCGGGGGAGGGGATCCACGTCGCGCAGCTGGTGATCCCGGGGGCGATCACCCCGGGGCACGCGCGCAGGGATCCGGCCGTGCTGGCGGAGACGCTGTGGGGCATGCACCGGGACCGGCACGGGTTCCGGCACTTCGCCGACGATCTCGACGTCTGACGCACGGCCGACTGGACGGCTGACGGGGCACCGTCAACCTGCGAGGGGAGGGTTTGTAGGCCAATATGGTGATGTTGGCCGTATCGCTCTCCGTGCTCTCTGCAAGGGGGCCTCCATGGCTGTCGAAATCCCTCCGCTCATCAAGCCGTCCCGGCTCAGAGCCCGAGGAGGGTTGCTGGGCGAGTGTCTCGCCGAGTTCCTCGGGACCTTCGTGCTCATCGCCTTCGGCTGCGGTGTGGTCGCGATGGCGGTCGCCGCACTGCCCGGTTCGGGCCGTGCCGCCACCCCCACGACGATCTTCCTCGCGGCGGGGGACTGGCTGCTCATCACCTGGGGCTGGGCCTTCGCCGTCGTCTTCGGCGTCTATGTGGCCGGCGGCATCAGCGGCGCACACCTCAACCCGGCGGTGACGCTGGCCATGGCCGTGCGCCGCGGGTTCCCCTGGGCCAAGGTCCTGCCGTACTGGTTCTCGCAGGTCGTGGGCGCGCTCACCGGCGCGGCGCTCGTCTACCTCGTCTACCACGACGCGATCAGCGCCTACGACCACCTGTCGCCGGCACCGAAGGTGAACGGGCACACCAACGCCACGTTCTCCATCTTCGCCACGTTCCCGGCGCCGTACTTCCACGGCGGCTACTGGGGTCCGCTGGTCGACCAGATCGTCGGTACGGCCTTCCTGCTCATGCTGATCGCCGCCGTCATCGACGCGCGCAACCAGGCCGTGAAGGCCAACCTCGGGCCGCTGGTCGTGGGCTTCGTCGTGGCCGCCGTCGGCATGTCCTACGGCGCCAACGCGGGCTACGCCATCAACCCGGCCCGTGACTTCGGGCCGCGCCTGTTCACCTACGCGGCGGGCTGGAACAGCCTGGCGTTCCCGGGCAGTGTGCCCGGTTCGTTCAGCGCCTACTGGTGGATCCCGATCGTCGGGCCGCTGATCGGCGCTGTCGTCGGCATCCTGGTGTACGACCTCTTCATCGGCGACGTCCTGCTCCTCCGGGCGGAGCTGGCCGAGCTGCCCGAGCCGGGCCGCACCCGCCCGGTGGTCGAGACCGACGAGGAGTGACCGGGTTGCCCCCGCTGCCTCACAGCGGCCGGTTCGGCCAGTCCAGGAGGCGGGCGCCGATGACGGCTGTCTGGAGCATGTAGCGCTGGGCGGGGTCGGTCGGGTCGGCGGTGGTGAGTTTGTGGATGCGCTCCAGGCGGTAGGTGAGCGCGCGGACGCTGAGGGAGAGGCGGCGGGCGGCCTCGGCGGCCACGCAGCCGGCGTCGAAGTAGGCGCTGAGCGTGTCCAGGAGGGGCACGGCTCCGCCGCGGGCCTCGGCGAGCGGGCTGAGGGTGTGTGACACCAGGTCGACCAGCGCCTGCCGGTCCCGGGTCAGCACCGGGTAGACGAGGAGGTCGGCGGCGCGCAGCACGGGTCCGGGCAGGTTGAGCCGGGCCGCCATCTCCAGCGCGTCGAGGGCCTCCTCGTACGACTGGACCACCCCGCCGGCGCCGTGCTGCGGGCGGCCGATCGCGATCCGGCAGCCGTCCGCGGCCGCGTGCGCCTGCTGGGCGAAGTGGACCAGGATCTCGTCCTCGTCGCCGGGCGCGATGCACAGCAGCCGGCCGTTCTTGGTGGTGAGCAGGATGCTGCGGGAGTCGAAGCGGGTGAGTACGGCGGTCTCGACGCGGCGGGCGACCGGGCCGCCCTCGACGTACGCGGACGGGCCCTCGGCCACGGCCACCGCGTGCGCCCGGGAGAGGCGCAGCCCGAAGCGGTCGGCGCGCTGGGCCAGCCGTCCCAGGTCACTGCGGCCGTAGAGCAGGTCGTCGATGAACTCCCGGCGGGCCGCCTCCTCCCGCCGCATCGTGAGCCGCTGGGCGCGTTCGTAGCCCTCGGCGAAGGCGTCGACCGCCTGCTCGACGGCGGCCAGCGCGGCCAGTGTGCTCTCCGTCGAGCCGGGCCCGGCCGGCCAGGCGGCGCGGGCGGCGGCCAGATGGGCGACGAGCAGCGCGCGCAGTCCGTGCCCGGCGTCGGCGGCCTGCTCGCCCAGTGTCCGCCGGACCTTCAGCTCCTCCCTGGTCAGCCGCCGGCCGGTGGCCGACACCTCGGCCAGGGTGCGGGCGAAGCCGTCGAGATAGCGCTCGCTCGCCTCGTGTATGTCGTGCTGGTCCCCCATGCGGGCCCCGTCCCCGTCCCGTTCCCCCGTGGTCTTGACGTGCCGGTGACGTTTTCCTAGCGCCTGTCCGGCATGCAGACCCTAGTGAACACTGCCGGAAACCGGCAATGCGCGGGCGTATGCCCTGCCGCACCATCTCCTGCGGGGAGCACTACCGGAGGGGAGCACCACCGGCGGGGCTCCGTATCCCGTCGTCTGACGCAAGGACGTGTGTCATGGAAGCGCTCGGCGTGCTCGTCGCCGTCTGTCTCTTCGCCGTGCTGCTCGCGGTGCTCGCGTTCTCCCGGCTGTACCGCAAGGTGGACCAGAGCCAGGCCCTGATCGTCTCGAAGACGCGGCAGGTCGACGTCTCGTTCACCGGGCAGGTCGTACTGCCGATCCTGCACAAGGCCGAGGTGATGGACATCTCGGTGAAGACGATCGAGATCAGCCGCTCGGGGCGGGACGGGCTGATCTGCCGGGACAACATCCGCGCCGACATCCGGATCCTCTTCTTCGTCAAGGTCAACAAGACCGTCGACGACGTCATCAAGGTCGCCCAGACCGTGGGCACCGAGCGCGCCAGCCACCAGGACACGCTGCAGGAGCTGTTCCACGCGAAGTTCTCCGAGGCGCTGAAGACCGTCGGCAAGCAGATGGACTTCACCGACCTGTACACCAAGCGCGAGGAACTCCGGTACCACATCATCGAGTTGATCGGCATCGACCTCAACGGCTACCACCTGGAGGACGCGGCGATCGACTACCTGGAGCAGACGCCGCTCACCCAGCTGGACCCGGCCAACGTCCTCGACGCCCAGGGCATCCGCAAGATCACCGAACTGACCGCGATCGAGCACGTGCGCACCAACGAGGCACAGCGCACCGAGCAGAAGGAGATCACCCGGCAGAACGTCGACGCCCGCGAGGCCATCCTGGAGCTGGAGCGCCGGCAGGCGGACGCCGAGATCAAGCAGAAGCGGGAGATCGAGACCTCCCGGGCGCGCGAGGAGGCCGAGACCGCCCGGGTGGTGGAGGAGGAACGGCTGCGCGCGCAGGCCGCCTTCCTGCGTACCGAGGAGCAGTTGGGGGTCCAGCGCGAGAACCAGGCCCGCGAGATCGCCGTCGCCGCGAAGAACCGCGAGCGGGTCATCGCCGTGGAGAGCGAGCGCGTCGAGAAGGACCGGCTGCTCGAAGTCATCGCGCGGGAGCGGGAGACCCAGCTGACGAAGATCGCCGCCGAGAAGGAGGTCGAGGCGGAGAAGCGGGACATCGCCGAGGTCGTCCGGGAGCGGGTCGCGGTGGACCGTACGGTCGCCGAGCAGGAGGAGTCGATCAAGAAGCTCCGGGTGGTCGAGGAGGCCGAGCGGGAGCGGCAGGCCCTCGTCATCGCCGCCGAGGCGGAGGCGCAGGAGAAGCTGGTCAAGGACATCAAGGCCGCGGAGGCGGCGGAACAGGCCGCCACGCACCGGGCCGCCGAGGAACTCACCCTCGCCGAGGCGCGGCTGAAGACCGCCGACCTGGACGCGCGGGCCAAGCTGCGGCTCGCCGAGGGCGTCCAGGCCGAGGCCGCCGCCGAGGGCCTGGCCGCCGTACAGGTCCGCGACAAGGAGGCCGAGGTCACCCTCAAGGTCGGCCGTGCGCAGGCGGAGGCCACCGGGGCACGGCTGCGGGCCGAGGCCGAGGGCACCCAGGCCAAGGCGCTGGCCGAGGCCGAGGGTGCGCGGGCGAAGGGGCTCGCGGAGGCCGAGGGCGCGCGGGCGGCGGCGGAAGCCACCGAGGCGCGGCTGAAGGCGGAGGCGGAGGGGTCCCGGGCCAAGGGGCTGGCCGAGGCGGAGAGCGCCCGGGCGAAGGCACTCGCGGAGGCCACCGCCATCGGCGAGAAGCTGAAGGCCGAGGCCGCCGGTCTGACCGAGAAGGCCGCCGCGATGGCCGCGCTGGACGAGGCCTCGCGCGGGCACGAGGAGTACCGGCTGCGGCTGCAGACGGAGAAGGAGATCCGGCTCGCCGGGCTGGAGACGCAGCGGCAGGTGGCCGAGGCGCAGGCGACGGTGCTGGCGACCGGGCTGGAGAACGCCGACATCGACATCGTCGGCGGGGAGTCCGTCTTCTTCGACCGGCTGGTGTCCGCGGTGTCGTTCGGCAAGGGAGTCGACGGATTCGTCGACAGCTCCCGTACCGCGCAGGCCCTCACCAAGCCGTGGCTGGACGGCACGGGCAGCTTCACCGACGACCTCTCCCGGCTCCTCGGCTCACTCGGCTCGGCGGACGTGCGGAACCTGACGGTGTCGGCCCTGCTGATGAAGCAGATCAGGGGCGGCGGCCCGAACGCCGGCCAGCTGCAGAAACTCCTCGACCGGGCGAGCGAGCTGGGCCTCCAGGACACTCCGCTCACGGCCCTGAACGGGAGCGCCGCGGGGAGCTGAGCCACCAGCGCCCCGCTGTCAGCCGCACAGCCACGAAAGGAAGCACACCCCATGGCCACCGCTGAGGCGCCGCAGGCAAGCGTGGACGCCGGTACCTACGAGGTGCTGCGCGACCGGCTCGCCGGGCATGCCGCCGAGCTCGCCCGGCGGGCCGGGGAGCTGAACGCCCGCCGGGCCGAGGAGTTCGGCTCGGCGCGGCTGGACCTCGCGCGCACCGCCCGCCTCCGCAGCGCGCACGCGTGCGTGCCGGGCGACATCGTGGCCGTGGGGGACGCGCTGCTCTTCGGCGCGACCGGCGGGGTCACGGACGTCCTCGCGCTGTACGGCCGCGACGGCGAGCGGCTGGCCGAGGACGCCGTACCCGGTCTGCTGGACGACCCCGGGTACACCAGGGAGTTCGGTGCGCTGCACCGCTACTACCGCGAGGCGAGCCTGCTGCGGCTGCGCCGGGTCGACGGCCTGCTGCTGGCGGTGTTCCGCACCGGCGAGAAGGCCGAGGACGTCCGGGTCCTGCGCTGGTCCCTCACCGAGGACGGCCGGGCGGCGCGGTTCCTGGACGCGCGCGGCGACCGCGACGACGTCTTCCCGCCCGCCCAGGACATGACCTGGACCCAGACCACCCGCGAGGACCACGTGCTGGGGCGCGAGCCCTGTGTCGCGGTCCCCGGCGGGCTCGGCGTCTCGACCGTCGGCGGCACCCTCGCCGTCCGCGGCCCGGACGGCGAGGAGCTGTACACGGAACCCGTCCAGGAGCCCCTGCAGTCGCTCGCGGACGCCGCCGTCGCCCACGCGCGCGTGGGCGCACTCGTCCTGCTGCGGGTGCGGCCGTACAAGGAGGATGCCGACCGGTACCTGGTGTTCGACACGCTCTCCCGGACCGTCGTCCGGCTCGACGGGATCGGGCAGGCGTGCCGGCGGCTGCCGGAGGAGCAGGGGATCGTCTTCCCCGGCGGGTACTGCCTGGCGGGCGGCAGCCACAAGACGTACGAACTCGACGCCCGGGGGCTGGAGTTCGAGCGGGAGGTGCGCGCGCCGAACGGCGAGGACGTGCTGTACGCGTTCCGGTCCCGCGCCGGGGGCCGCACGCTGCTGCTGTCGTACAACACCCTGCGCAAGGAGGTCGCGAACCCGCTGCCGTGCCGGGGCTGGGCGCTGTTCGAGGACGGCGCGCTCGCCGTGCTGCGCGACGGGGGCGACGAGCCCGCGCACACCCATCCCGTCCAGTGGTGGACCTCGCCGTACGTCTCCGACACCCACGCCGCGGCCCTGCGCACCGGCACCGGCGCGCTCGCCCGGGTCGGCAACGCGGACCTCGTGCGCGGGCTCGCCGACTGCCTGTCCGTGGCCCGGCTGGTCACCGACGGCATCGAGACCAGCGAGGGGTACCGGGCGCTCACCGCCGCCTGTGTGCGCGCCGCCGACGCCCATCACTGGCTCGCCGATCCCGGACTCGGCGCGCTGGCCGGCCCGCTGGGCGAGGTCAGGGACACCGCCGAGCAGGTGCTGGGTGAGTTCGAGACCGTACGCGAGCTGGCCCGGCAGGCCACCGGCGCCCTCGACGAGGCCGCCGAGCGGATCGCCGCCGTGGTGCGCCGGCTGCGCGGCGAGGCCCCGCGCGAGGCCGCCGCCTGGGTGCGCGGACTGACCGAACTCCGGCAGGCGCAGGGGCATCTGCTCACCCTGCGCGAGCTGCGGTACGCCGATGCCGCCCGGCTGGAGGAGCTGGTGGCCGCCGCCGACCGGGAACTGGCCGGGTTCGGGCGGCGCGCGGTGGCGTACCTGGCGCGCGAGGACGCCTTCGCCGGGCAGCAGGCGGAGGTCGAGCGGCTCGTGGCCGACGCGGCCGGGGCCGAGACGGTCGCCGCGGCCCGGACCGTCGCCGGCCGGCTCGACGAACTGGCCGCCGGGCTGCGTACGGTCACCGAGGTCGTCACCGGCCTCGACATCGCCGACACCACCGTCCGTACGGCCGTCCTGGAGCGGATCGCCGAGGTGCTGGGCGGCGTCAACCGGGCCCGCGCCACCCTCGACGGACGCCGCCGCGCCCTCCAGGACCGTGAGGGGCGGGCCGAGTTCGCCGCCGAGACCGCGCTGCTCGCCCAGGCCGTCACCGCCGCGCTCGCCGCGTCCGGCACCCCCGAGGAGTGCGACGACCAGCTGGCGGCCGTCCTCGCCCGGGTGGAGGACCTGGACGGCCGGTTCGCCGAGTTCGACGACTTCCTCGCCGAACTCGCCGACCGGCGCACCGAGGTCTACGAGGCGTTCGCCGCGCGCAAGCAGTCCCTCGCCGATGCCCGCGCCCGCCGCGCCGAACAGCTCGCCGGCTCCGCCGGGCGGATCCTGGACACCGTCGGGCGGCGCGCGGCCACGCTCGCCGACACCGACGCGGTCACCACCTACTTCGCCTCCGACCCGCTGGTCGCCAAGGTCCGCCGCACCGCCGGTGAACTGCGCGCCCTCGGCGACAGCGTGCGCGCCGAGGAGCTCGACGGCCGGCTGAAGTCGGCCCGCCAGGAGGCCGCCCGCGCCCTGCGCGACCGTACCGACCTGTACGCCGACGACGGCCGCACCCTGCTGCTCGGCGGGCACCGCTTCGCCGTCAACACCCAGCCGCTCGACCTCACCCTCGTCCCGCACGGCGACGGGCTCGCCTTCGCGGTCACCGGGACGGACTACCGCACCCCCGTCACCGACCCCGGCTTCGCCGCGTACCGCCCCTACTGGGACCGCCACCTGCCGTCCGAGTCGCCCGAGGTGTACCGCGCCGAGCACCTCGCGGCCCGCCTCCTCGCCGAGCACGGCCCGGCCGCGCTCGCCGCGACCGACGACCTGCCCGGCCTGGTCCGCCGGGCGGCGCAGGAGTCGTACGACGAGGGCTATGAGCGCGGCGTCCACGACCACGACGCGGCGGTCGTCCTCACCGCCCTGCTGCCCCTGTACGAGGGCGCCGGCACCCTGCGCCACCAGCCCGCCGCCCGCGCCGCCGCCCAGCTGTTCTGGGCGCACGGCACCACCGAGGAAGCCCGCACCGGATGGGTACGGCGGGCGGTGTCGCTGGCCCGTGCCCGGGACGCCTTCGGTGCCGTACCGGCCATCGGGGAGCTGGAGCGGGAGCTGGCCGGGGCGATCGAGGCCTGGGATGCGGAGGCGCCGGGCGGTCCGGCGGCCGCCTACCTCTTCGAGGAGCTGACCGGCGGCCCGGAGGGCTTCGTCCTCGGCGAGGCGGCGCGCACCCTGCTGGAGAAGTTCCGCCACGCCGACCGGAGTTACGGCGGTGACCCGCGGGACCTGACCGGCCTCGCCGCACGGCGCCAGGTGGTGCACGCCTGGCTCGCCGCGTACGCCGCCGCCACCGGCACCGAGGCCGGACCCGGCGAACTGGCCGAGGCGGTCGCCGCCGAGCTCTGCCCCGGCCTGCCCCGCTACGACGGCGACGCCCCGCTCACCGCGACGGCGGAGGGCCTGCTGGGCACGCACCCGCGGGTGCACGGCGGTCGACTGCACCTGCGCGTCGACGAGTTCCTCGCCCGCACGGCCCGTTTCACGGCCGAGGAGGTGCCCGCCTTCCGCGCCTACCAGCGCCGCCGCACGGCCCTGGTGAACGCCGAACGCGACCGCCTCCGCCTGGCCGACCACCGCCCCCGCGTCCTGTCGGCGTTCGTCCGCAACCGCCTGGTGGACGAGGTGTACCTCCCCCTGGTCGGCGACAGCCTGGCCCGCCAGCTGGGCACCACCGGCGAGACGAAGCGCACCGACACCGGCGGCCTGCTGCTGCTCGTCTCCCCGCCCGGCTACGGCAAGACCACCCTCATGGAGTACGTCGCCGACCGGCTCGGTCTGATGCTGGTCAAGGTCAGCGGCCCGGCGCTCGGCCACACCGTCACCTCACTGGACCCGGCCGACGCCCCGGACGCCACCGCCCGCCGCGAGGTCGAGAAGATCAACTTCGCGCTGGCGGCGGGCAACAACACCCTCCTGTACCTGGACGACATCCAGCACACCTCGCCGGAGCTGCTGCAGAAGTTCATCCCGCTGTGCGACGCCACCCGGCGCGTGGACGGCGTGTGGGACGGCGAGCCGCGCACCTACGACCTGCGGGGCAAGCGCTTCGCGGTCTGCATGGCCGGCAACCCCTACACGGAGTCCGGGGAGCGCTTCCGCGTCCCCGACATGCTCGCCAGCCGCGCGGACGTCTGGAACCTCGGCGACGTCCTCACCGGCAAGGAGGCCGTCTTCGCGCTCAGCTTCGTCGAGAACGCCCTGACCGCCAACCCGGTGCTCGCCCCGCTCGCCGCCCGCGACCGCGCCGACCTGGAGCTGCTGGTCCGGCTGGCCGCGGCCGACCCCACGGCCCGGGCCGACCGGCTGACCGCACCGATGCCGGCGGCCGAACTGGACGGCGTCCTGGCGGTGCTGCGGCACACGCTGGCGGTCCGCGAGACGGTACTGAAGGTCAACCGGGCCTACATCGCCTCCGCCGCCCAGTCGGAGGCGACCCGCACGGAACCGCCCTTCCGCCTCCAGGGCTCCTACCGCGACATGAACAAGATCGCCCAGCGGCTGCGGCCGGTCATGAACGACACCGAACGCGAGGCCGTCGTCGACGACCACTACACCGCCGAGGCCCAGACCCTCACCACGGGCGCCGAGGCCAACCTGCTGAAGCTGGCGGAGCTGCGCGGCACGCTCGACGCCGGCCGGGCGGCGCGCTGGGCCGAGGTGAAGAGGGCCCACGCCCGTGCCCGCACCCTCGGCGGCCCCGAGGACGACCCTTTGACCCGCGCGGTCGCGGCGCTGGGCCTGCTCGCCGACCGGGTGGCGGCCGTGGAGAGCGCCATCCGCTCCGCGGGGAGCTGACGGGTCGGGGTGGTGCCCGCGGGGTGCGGTCGCGTCGTGGTGGCGCTGCGGCCTCTCGGGGACCCGCTCAGAAGTCGATGTTCGAGTGCTGGAACCCCTCGGCCAGCGCGTACACCGCGACGACCCACATCACCAGCGTGCCGAGGAGCGCACCGCCCGCCGCCCACACCGCGGCCCGGCGCCGGAGCAGCGCCCCGGTGGTCCCGAGGAACACGGCACCGGCGACCGGCCCGCCGACGAGCGACAGGCCCCAGTCCACGGCCGGCATCACGGTGGCGCCCTGCCCCCGGCAGCCGGCCGGCCGGCCGAGACAGGCGAGCGTGTCCTGGCTGAAGCGGTACCACCCGTAGAGCAGGGGCAGCAGCAGGAGCGCGGTCACCAGGAGCAGCGCGATGACCGGGCCGCGGTCGGCCGCGGGAGAGACGGAAGACGGGGGCGAGGGGGGCGAGGAGGGCGAGGGGGATGAGGAGGGGGGCGAGGCCGAAGAGGATGAGGTCACGCCGCCATCCTGGTCAGGCGCCGGCGCCCGGCCCATCCGCTCTCGTACTCACCTGCGGTCAGCAGCCGTTGTCCGGGAGCAGCGGGACGAACTCCACGCGGGCCCGGTCGCCGGCGTCCACGACCCGGTCGTAGTCGGTGCGGTCGACGCGGTACCAGACGTCGTTGCGCTTGCGGTCGCCGTCGACGTCGTCCAGGCGGACGCACCAGCGCTCCGGGCGCAGTTCCCTGCGGTAGGTCTCGGTGCCGTCCTGGACCTTGCGGCAGGTGCGGTGGGTGCCGGTCGTGCAGTGCTTGACCAGGTGCGGACGGGTGGCCCGGGTGGTCTTGCGGGGAATGTGGCGGACCGTGTCCTTGAGGCCGTGGACGGGGTCGGGAGCGTCGTCTCCCCCGCCGCCGCCGCAGGCGGTGAGCGCGGCCAGCAGGACCGCCGTCGCCCCCACCGCGCTCAGGTGCTTGCGGCACATGGTGCCGAACATGTGTCTCTTCCCCCCGTTGCCGGACGCGCAGCCTAGCCGATCAGCCGACGCAGAGCAGGACCAGGCAGAGCCGGTCGGACGAGGTCGTCGACGTGGACGACGGCGACGACGGGGTCGTGGACGTGCCGCTGCCGCCGCCGCTGCTGCCGGTGGAGGACGTCGGCTGCGTCGCCGTACCCGAGCCGCCCGCGCCCGTGCTCGTGCCGGTGCCGGTGCCGGTGCTCGTGCCGGAGGAGGACGGTGCGGTGGTCCGTGGCTGCGGTGCGGCCGGTGCCGCCGGTGCCGCCGGTGCGGCCGGGTGCGGTACCGCCGCGAGGGTCTGCGGGTGCACTGCGGACCGCGCCGTGCGGGACGCGGGCGCGAGGGTCTGCTGCCGGGGGACGTCGACGGCGGCCGTCCGTGCCGTCGGGGTGGCGGGCGTGAGCCGGTGGTGCCGCTCTCCGGCGGGCGGCGCGGGCGTGGACGCCGGACGGCTGGGCGCGGCCGACGGCTCGTCGGTGAGGCCCATGCCGCGGTGGTCCGGTGCGGTGGCCGCCTGGGCCCGGTCGCCGGAGCCGCGGTCCATCGAGGCGAGCGTCAGGCCGCCGCCGACCAGCGCGACGGCGGTCGCCACCACGGCCCGGCGCTGGCTCTTCTTCCAGCGGGCCCGCTGCCGCCGCCGCGCGGCGCGTCCCCGCGGGGCGGGCGGCGCGTCGGTGACGTCGGCGGACGGGGCGGACGCGATGTCGGTGGCCGGGGCGGACGTGGTGTCGGCGCGTTCGGCGGGCCGCGTGTCCGTGGATTCGGCGGGCCGCGCCGTCGGGGCTGCCTCGGCGGTGAACCAGCCCTGGTCGGCAAGTGGCACCGATGCCGCGTTCCCCTGGGCGTTCAGGCCGAGGCCGTCGGTGCCGGGCGGGGCTATGTCCGGGGCGTAGGCACCGCACCCGGGACAGACCAGGGCGCCGTTGAGGTACCGGCGGCACGAGGTGCAGTAGTCCATTTGAGGTCTTCCTGAGTCCAGGGGGAGCGGCGAGCAGCCACGCTAACGAGCCTTTCGAAAGGCTGTGTGCAGCCCGTGTGGCTCTCCTGCACAGATTCGTGGAGTTCCGTGGCGGGCGGCCGCACACCGGACCGGCAGGAGGACATACATGCTCGGCACAGAGTTCCGCACCGGCTCGCCCGTCTGGCTCGACCTCGGCAGCCCCGACACCCGGACGGCCGCGGCCTTCTACGGCGCCGTCTTCGGCTGGGAGTTCGCCTCCGCGGGCCCGGAGGCGGGCGGTTACGGCTTCTTCCGGAAGCACGGCGGCACGGTGGCGGCCCTCGGCCCGCTGACCGAACCGGGGGCGAGGTCCGCCTGGATGACGTACTTCCGCACCGACGACGCGCAGGCCACCGCCCGGGCCGTGACCGACGCCGGCGGTACGGTGCGCGCCGAGCCCGTGAGCATGGGAGACGCCACCTTCGCCCAGTTCACCGACCCGCAGGGCGCCCGGTTCGCCGTGCTCCAGTCCGCGCAGGGCCTGGAGCGGACGTCACAGGACGACACGCTGGTGTGGGTCGAGCTGCACGTCGGCGACCCGGAGGCGGCCATCGGCTTCTACCGCCGGCTGTTCGGCTGGCGCGCCCAGGAGATGCGGGTGCCGGGCATGACGTACCAGGTGCTCAGCATCGGCGAGGGCGACCAGCAGGAGGGGTCCTTCGGCGGCGTGGCCCCGCTGCGGGACGGTGGGGAGGACGCGCTCTGGGTGCCGTACTTCGCCGTGGCCGACGCGGACACGACCGCCGACGCGGTGCGCGCGGGCGGCGGCACGGTGCTGATGCCGGCCGCGAACGTCCCCGGCGTCGGCCGCATCGCCTGGCTGGCCGACCCCGCCCAGGCGGTGTTCGCCGTCCTCAGGCCGGACCCGCGCCAGACGTGAACGGCCCGTGGAAACGCCTCAGCCGGGGGCCGGCGAGGCGTGCTCGTCGGCCTTGAAGTCGAAGCCGATCCGGCCCTCCTTCACCGAGGTGACGGTGACCGTCACGCCCAGCGTGCTGCCGTCGTCCGCGAGTGGGGCCCTGCCGGGCGGCGGCCAGGCCGGCCGCGGGCTGACCGAGCGCAGTGCTGCTCCAGTAGCTTTCCGCCGGTGAAGTAGCTTGCGGACTCGTCCGGATCACCTCACCAACCGGGGAGTCGCACATGCCGCCCAAGGCGCCGTATCTCGCCGTGGCCGACGCGTTGCGCGCCCGGGTGCTCGCGGGCGAGTGGGCGGTCGGCGGGCGGCTGCCGTCCCGGGCGCGCCTCGCCGAGGAGTACGGCGTCGGGCGCAACGTCATGCAGCGGGCCGTGGACCGCCTGATCATCGAGGGGCTGCTGGAGGGACGCGCGGGCTCCGGCACGTACGTCCGCGCGCCGCGCGAGCGCCTGCGGATGGTCCGCTCGTGGCACCGCGAGCACCGGGGCTCCCTCGCGCTGGCCGGCCGCGAGGAGCGGGGGCGGGCGGCGGCCTGGGACGCGCACAGCCTGGTCCGGGTCCCCGCCCCCGAGGCCATCGCCGAGCGGCTCGCCATCGAACCCGGGGCCCCGTGCGTCAACACGCAGTACGAGTTCCTCGCCGACGGGCAGCCCGTCCAGCTCTCCGACTCCTGGGAGCCGATGGCCGTCACGGAGGGAACGCCGGTCGTCCTGCCCGAGAGGGGGCCGCTCGCGGGCAAGGGGGTCGTGGAGCGCATGCGCGCCATCGGCGTGGTCGTCGAGACCGTCGTCGAGGTGCCGCGCCCGGCCCGGGCCGGCCGGACGGAGGCGAATCTGCTCGGGATCGGCGTCGGGGACCTGGTGCTCCGTATCGAGCGGACCATCCACGACGCCGACGGGCGTCCGGTGGAGACCGCCGACATCGTCATTCCGGACGTACGCCGCGAGGTCGTCTACGAGTTCGCCGTCGACGTGAGGTCCTGAGCCGATGCGCATACGCCCCCGTGACCCGGACTTCGGGCTGCTGTTCGCCGCCACCGCGCTCGGTCAGCTGGGGGACCGCATCCTCTTTCTGGCGCTGCCGCTGGTCGCCATCGTCGCGCTGCACGCCGACGCGTTCCAGGTGGGCCTGCTGACCGCGCTGACCACGGCGGGTTCGCTGCTGGTGGGCCTGCCGGCCGGGGCCTGGGTGGACCGGACGCGCAAGCGGGCGGTGATGGTCGCCGCCGACCTCGCGCGGGCGCTGGTCCTCATGACCGTACCGGCGGCCTGGTGGACCGGTCTGCTGTCGATCCGCGGGCTCTGCGCCGTCGCCCTGGTCCATGGCGTGCTGACCGTGTTCTTCGACGTCGCGTACGTCAGCTGCCTGCCGCACCTGGTGGGGCGCGGACGGCTCGTCGAGGCGAACGCGCGCCTGTCCGCGGTCCGTTCGGTGACCAGTATCGGCGGGCCGGCCGTCGCGGGTCCGCTGGCCGGCTGGGCCGGGGCGCCGGCGGCGGTCGTGGCGAGCGCGGCCGGGATGGCCCTGTCCGGGTTCCTCGCGAGCCGTATCCGCGAGCGGGAGACGAAACCGGGGGCGAGTGCGGGGCGTGAGCGGTTCCGGCTGCGGCGGGAGATCAGGGAAGGGCTGCGGTTCGTGCTCGGACAGCCCGTCCTGCGCGCGACCGTACTCGGCGACGCGCTCTTCAACCTCTTCCTCGTGATGTACCAGACCATGCTGCTGGTCTTCCTGGAACGGGAGGCGGGCCTCGGGCCGTCCGCCGTCGGCCTGGTGCTGTCGGGCATGGGCTGCGGCGCCCTGCTGGGTGCCCTGCTGGCGGCCCGCCTCGCGCAGCGGTTCGGGCCGGGCCCGGTCATCTGGCTCGCGCCGCTCGTCACCTGCCCGCTGACCGCTCTCATGCCGGCCGCGCGACCGGGGTGGAGCGTGTGCGCGGCGGCGGTCGGGCTCGCGGGCCTCTCGCTGGGCGGGGTGGTCCGTGTCGTGGCCCAGTCGAGCGTTCAGCAGGCCCTCACCCCGGACCGGCTCCTGGGCAGGATGAGCGCGACGGCCCGGTTCGTGTCCTGGGGCGGCCTGCCGCTCGGCGGAGTCCTGGGCGGCGCCGCCGGCTCGGCGTTCGGAGCGGCGGCCGCCCTGTGGCTCGGCGCGGCCGGCATGACGCTGAGCTTCCTGCCGGCCTTCCTCTCCCCCCTGCGCACCCTGCGCACCACGCGCCCGTCACCGCTCACGGCCGGGTAGCCGTACGCCGCCTACGACCGGCTGGCCGTCCCGCACGCGGTGTCGCCGTCGCCCCGCGCGCCGGCGTTGACCGACGTGCTCCGGTCGTACGGGTCGATGGCCGGGCCGTCGTGCGGGCTCGCGGTCGCGCCGTCGGCGCCGAACTCGGGGGTGAGGTAGCCGGTGTAGGCGCCGCAGCCGCCGTTGGTGGTGTCCATCTTGTAGGAGAGGAGCGAGAACGTACCCGGCTCGGTGATCACCTTCGCCGGGTCGTCCCAGCTCATGACGATCTCCCGGCGCACGATGGTGCGTTCGACGTCGTCGCTTCCCGCCGTCGCGGACACGACCGGGTAGACGAACGTGACATCGGCCGTCACCTCGACCGCGCCGCGCCTGCCCTCCCGGTACGTGATCCGTCCCCGGGTCTTGACCACGTCCCCGACGAGCCGGACCTTGCTCTTGTCGAACCGGCTGAACAGCAGCAGCGGGTCGTCCCTGCGGCTGGGTGCGCGGAACGCGGTCGCCAGGTAGTCCCGGACGTCCCGCTGGCGGGGGTTGATCAGTGCGATCGCCTTCCCGGGCCGTTTCCCGCCCAGCACACCGGCATCGAGACCGGACGCGGCGAGGAAGTCCCGGCTCCGGTCCAGCGCCTGCTGGACCTGTGCCTTGCTCATCCAGCCGGTCGCCCGTGCGGCGGGCATGCCGATGCCCGCCGCACCGTCAGCCCAGTGTGCCGCCGGCGATCCCCTGAACGGCTGGGCACGAGTGGGCCGTTGGCCCGCCCCCTCGGTGGGCGGCGGCTGGTCCGGGCGCTTCGACTCCACGGCGAGCGGCACATCCTTGCCGTCTCCGCTCCCGCCCCCGAACCATCCGGTCACCCGGCCCGGGTTCAGCGCCACGACCAGCAGTCCTGCCGCGACCAGCAGACCGGCCACGTACCGGCCCTTGCCGCCGCGCCGCCGGGGAGGTTCGTGACTCCGCCACGCGTCCGGCGGGCCGGGTTCCTCCCGCAGCCGCCGGGTCACCATCCGGGCCCGCGCCGACGGCTCCTTGGGGGCGTCCCGGGTTCCGGCCCCGGCCTCCCGCAGGAAGCGCTCCCACTCCTCGTCCGATATGGACTCCCCGCCCTTGCCCACCACGAACTCCCGCCCCTCTCGGCCCGCCCGGCCCCTCCCGGGCGGCTCACGGCCCGCATCATCACACAGCCCGGCCCGGCACCGGCCCCCGCGCTCACGGTCGCCCGGAACAATCCGGGCGTACGGTGCGCTGTTCCTCATGCCCAGTGGGCGGAGCCGACCGGTGGAGGAGCGGAATACCGATGGAGAGGGCGATGGCGGGTACGGCGCGTACGGCAGACACGGCAGACACGGCAGGCACGGCGGAACAGCACCGGCGTGACACCCCTCTGGTGACCCGGTGCGGACGCAGGATCGACGTGCGGTGCCTGTGGCTCGGCCGTCCGGAGCGTCCCGTCGGCCGGATCACGCTGGACGTGGGCGAGGACCAGGGCGGCGAGCCGGGAGTCTGGGCGGCACTCACCCCGGACGAGGCGCGGGACCTGGCCCGTCTGCTGCTCCAGCGGGCGGGAGCGGCCGAACACCCCGCGGCCGACCGCCCGTAGCCCGGCCCACGCCGCGTGCTGCCCCGCTCAGGGAGCGAGGACGATGCGCGCCGTGATGCGAGCGTACGGCGCGTCCTTCGCCCGCCGTGACGCCCGGCCGCGCCGGGGACCTGCCCGCACCCGTCGCCCGCCCCCGGGGCGGACGACGGGAGTTCGGCGACAGGGCCTAGGATCCCGGCCATGGCCCTCACCGCGGACGACGTGGACCGCTTCGAGGCCTCCAGGCCCCGCCTGGAGGCCATCGCCTACCGCCTGCTCGGCTCGGCGAGCGAGGCGGAGGACGTCGTGCAGGACACGTTCCTGCGCTGGCAGGCGGCCGACGTCCGGCGCATCGAGGTCCCCGAGGCGTGGCTGACGAAGGTGCTCACCAACCTGTGCCTCAACCAGCTCACCTCGGCCCGCGCCCGGCGCGAGACGTACGTGGGCCAATGGCTCCCCGAGCCGCTGCTCGCCGGTGACCCGATGCTCGGCCCGGCCGACACCGCCGAACAGCGCGAGTCGGTGTCGTACGCGGTCATGGCCGTACTGGAGCGGCTGTCCCCGGGCGAGCGGGCCGTGTACGTCCTGCGGGAGGCCTTCGGCTACCCGCACCGGGAGATCGCCGAGATCCTCGACCTCACCGAGGCCGCCAGCCAGCAGATCTTCCACCGCGCCAGGAAGCACGTCGCGGACGGCCGGGCCCGTACCGAGATCGACGAGGCCGCCGCGCGGCGGATCATCGACGAGTTCCTCGCGGCCGCCACCAGCGGCCGGACGGAGCCCCTGGTACGGCTGCTCACCCAGGACGCCGTCGCGATCGGCGACGGCGGCGGGAAGGTGCCGGCCCGCACCAAGGCGTTCGAGGGCGCCCTCGCGGTGGCGAAGTTCATGCGGGGCCTGTTCAAGCCCAGCAAGGCCAAGCACGCCCTGGTCGGCGGCTCGCCCGAGATCCACGCCACGACCGCCAACGGCGGCCCCGCCCTCGTGGCGGTCCTCGACGGACGGGTCATCGGCGTCATGTGCCTGGAGATCACCCCGGAGGGCATCGCCGCGTTCCGCAGCCAGGCCAACCCCGACAAGCTCGAACGGGCGACCCGCCGGTGGGCGGCCACCGACCACGGAGAACCCCTGCTCACAGCCTTCTGACCGTCTTCCGACCGCCTTCTGGCCGCTGTGTGAGCCGCTTCACACCACATTCCTGTCAGGAAAGGGCGCGCCGCCCGGTTCAAGGGGCGAATCCGCTGAAGCGCAGCGCCTCGGGCGCATCCGCAGAAGACAGGAGCAGGGACATGCAGCACCGCATCGTCGTCCTCGGAGCCGGATACTCCGGAGCCATCGCCGCCGGGCGCCTCGCCAAGCGGCTGCACCGCGAGGACGTGGCCATCACGCTCGTCGACGCCGAACCCGACTTCGTCGAGCGCGTCCGGTTGCACCAGCTCGCGGCCGGCCGGGACCTCAGGCCCCGGCCCTTCAGCGAGATGTTCGCGGGCACCGGCGTCGAACTGAGGACGGCGCGGGTCACCGGCGTCGACGTCGACCGCAGGACCGTGACCGTCAACGGCGCCGGGCGCACGGAGGAGTTGGCGTACGACACCCTCGTGTACGCCCTCGGCAGCGGCTGGCACGACCAGGGCGTCCCCGGCGCCGCCGAGCACGCCCACGAGATCGCCGGACGCGCCGGCGCGCTCCGGCTGCGCGCGCGGCTGGCCGGTCTGGCCGCCGGAGCGCCCGTGGTCGTGGTCGGCGGCGGCCTCACCGGCCTGGAGGCCGCGACCGAGATCGCCGAGGCCCGCCCGGACCTCGACGTCGCCCTCGTCGCCCGTACCGGCCTCGGCGAGGGGCTCTCGCCCAAGGGCCGCCGGCACCTGCGCAAGGTCTTCGGCGGACTCGGCATCACCGTCCACGAAAACGCCGTCGTCACCGCCGTCGGGAGCGATCACGTCACCACCGCCGGGGGCGGGACGATCCCCGCGGCGGTCACCGTGTGGACCACCGGCTTCGCCGTCCACCCGATCGCGCGGGCGACCGCCCTGGAGGTCGCCGGCACGGGCCGGATCGTGGTCGACGCGACCATGCGCTCGGTCTCGCACCCGGACGTGTACGCCATCGGCGACGCGGCCCTGGTGAGGGGCCCCGGCGGCAAGCCGCTGCGGATGTCGTGCGCCTCGGGCGTCCCCACCGCCTGGCAGGCCGCCGACGCCATCGCGGCCCGCCTGACCGGCGGAAAGCTCCCGAAGGTGCCGCTCCGCTACTTCAACCAGTGCATCTCGCTGGGCCGCAGGGAAGGCCTGATCCAGTACGTCACCGCCGACGACCGCGCCGTGCGGGCGGCCCTGACGGGACGCCTCGCCGCCCTCTACAAGGAACTGGTCTGCAAGGGCGCGGCCTGGGGCGTCGCCCACCCGACGCTGGGGATGCCCACCCGGCGCCACCGCGTGACACGCCCGCCGGTCCCGGCCCCCGCCCCGGCCGAGACCCCGGCCTGACCCCCTGCTGACCGCTGCCGAACCACGACCGATCGGACGCCGGCCCTCGGCGTGATCACCCCGCCGACGGGCCGGACAGGTCGTCCAGTTCGGCGGCGAAGAGCCGCGCGGGGTCGAATCCCATCCCGGTGAAGTGTCCGGCGAGTTCCAGGGACAGGACGCCGTGCAGCCGGGTCCAGAAGGCCAGGGCCCGGCGGAGCACCGCGGGCGGGGCGGGGTGGCCGCCCGCCCGGTCCCGGTGCCCTTCCAGATGCGCGTCGAACGGTGTCGCCGAGCCGGCCGAGGGGAGCGCGGCACAGGCGTCCAGGAGGGTCGCCATGATCTCGGACGCGATCGCCGTGATGTCGTCGGGCGCGTGGTACCCGGGGACGGGCGTGCCGTAGACGAGGAAGTAGCGCTGGGGGTCCGCCAGGGCCCATTCCCGCAGGGTGTGGGCCAGCGCGCGGACGTCGGCACCGCCCTGCGCGGCCGCGCGGAAGGTGTCGGCGAGGCTTCGGTACGCGTCCCTGACGAGCTCGGTGATCAGCTCGTCACGGCTGCCGAAGTACCGGTACAGCGCGGGTCCGCTCATGCCCATCCGCTTGGCGATCGCGTTGAGCGAGAGCGCGGACGCGCCTGCCGTGGCGATCTGCTCCCACGCGCGCTCCTTGATCTCCGTACGCACCTGGGCGCGGTAGCGCTCGCGCGGGGTCTTCGCTTCCGAACTCACCATGGTTAGAAGGTATCACTGAAGTGATTGACACTCGCGCGCCCTCGCGTTACAACTTCTAACGAACGCGAAGACAAGTCACTCACTGGCGCGCGGAGGTCGTCATGCACACCGAAGGACTCGTCGAGGTCGTCCTGCCGGGCAAGGTCGAACCCGAAGGACTTCAGATCCGGCACGGAGCCGTCCCCGCCGCGGGCCCGGGCCAGGTCGTGATCCGCATGGAGGCGACCGGTGTCTCCTTCGCCGAGCAGCAGATGCGGCGCGGCCGGTACTACGACCAGCCGCCGTTCCCGTTCGTCCCCGGTTACGACCTCGTCGGTACGGTGCTGACGATTGGCGAGGGCGTCGAGCCGGGCCTCGCCGGCACCCGGGTCGCCGCGCTGGTCAAGGTCGGCGGCTGGGCCAGCCACGTGCTCGTCGACGCGGCGGACGTGGTGCCGGTGCCCGAGGGGATCGGGGCCGCGGAGGCGGAGACGCTCGTCGTCAACGGGATCACCGCCTGGCAGATGCTGCACCGCAAGGCCCGCGTCCGCGCGGGGCAGACCGTCGTGGTGCACGGCGCCAACGGCGGCGTCGGCTCGGTCCTGGTCCAGCTCGCCCGGGCCGCCGGCGCGCAGGTGATCGGTACGGCGTCCGCGCGCCACCACGCCGCCCTGCGCGAGAGGGGCGTCACCCCCGTCGACTACCGCGCCGACGACGTCGCCGCACGGATCCGGGCACTCGCCCCGCACGGGGTGGACGCCGTCTTCGACCACGTCGGCGGACGCGGCATCGTCGCCTCCTGGCGCCTCCTCGCCCCCGGCGGCACCCTCGTCTCGTACGGCAGTGCCGCCACCCGTGACGCCGAGGGCTCCAAGCAGTGGCCCGTGCTGAAACTCCTCGGCCGGGTGTGGCTGTGGAACACCCTGCCCAATCGCCGCCACGCCTGTTTCTTCAACGTCTGGGCCGGCCGGGCGCTGGCCAGGAACCGCTTCCGGTCCCGGCTGCGCGCCGACCTCACCCAGGTCTTCGCCGCGTTCCAGCGCGGGGAGGTCACCGCGCAGATCGCCGCCCGGCTGCCGCTCACCCGGGTCGCGGACGCCCTGCGGCTGGCCGAGTCCGGCACGGTCGCCGGAAAGGTCGTACTGACCCCGTAGGGCTACGGATGCTTCCCGCCGCCCTTCCCGCTGCTCTCCCCGCCGCCGTTGCCGCTGCTTTCCCCGCCGTCCTTCCGGCCGCTCTCCCCGCCGTCCTTCCCGCCGCCTGTCCGACGGCTTGCGCCGCCGTCCCCGGCCCCGTGGTCACCGGACGTGCCGGTGTGCGGCGCGCCCTTGCCGGAGGCGCCGGTGTCCCCCGCCGTGCTCTTGCCGGGCTTGCCCCTGCCGTCCGGCCCGTCCGTCGCACGCGCCAGCTGGTCGGAGCAGTAGGCGGCCACCTTGTCCTTCCCCCCGGCGGCTGCGAGGAGCCGCTGCCACGCCCGGGCGTCGAGCGCCTTGCCGCGCTTCTCGACCTGCTCGTACGCGCGGCAGTGGGCCTCGGTGTCCTGGGCGGGGGAGGGGCGGTCCGTCGGACCCCGCCCGCCGGAGGACGCGGACGGGGCGGCACCGCCCGGCCGCGCCGGGGCCGCCGCCGACGGGTGTGCGGCACCCCGGCCGGTACCGGCACCGGCCGTGGACGAGCCGGCGGAACCGATGGCCGCGACCGCGACACCGCCCAGGGCGAGGCTGGCGAAGGCCACGCCGAACGTCAGCCGCACCGGGCGCCGGACGCGCCGTTCCCCGGGCAGCCGCCAGTCGTCCCGGCGCCGGGTACGCGCCCGGCGGGCGCCCGACCCGTGGGCGGCGGCCCGGAAGGCGGCCAGGGCCCGCTGCTCGGCCTCGGGGTCGAGGCGGTCCGCGCGGATGACGGTGGCCAGCAACGTTTCCAGCGGGGATTCAGCCATGTCCGCTTCCGTTCCTGTCCGGCAGTGTCGATGCGTCCGGCGTGGGGGCCCGATGCCTGTGCGTACGCACACCGTCGACGTCGTTGTTCATGCCGGCGTCGTAGTTCATGTCGACTCCCCCAGCGCGCGGGAGCCCCCATCCGTCACACCCGCCTCCGCCTCGCCGTCGGCGCCCAACTGGCGGGCGAGGCGTTTGAGCCCTCGGTGGGCGGCCGTGCGCACCGCTCCCGGGCGCTTGCCGAGGACCCGCGCGGTGGCGGGACCGTCCAGGCCGACGACGACCCGCAGGAGCACCGCCTCGGCCTGGTCCCGGGGCAGCGCGCGGACCAGTTCGAGGGCCCGCTCGGTGGAGAGGCTTTCCAGGGCCTGCTCATGGGTGCTGTAGGGGGCGGGCAGATCGAGTACGTCCTGTTCCGTGCCGCCCGCCCGGGGCCGTACCCGTTGCCGGCGCAGGTGGTCCAGGGCCCGGTGCCGGGCGATCGTCGCGGTCCAGCCCCGGAACCCGGCGCCGTCACCCTTGAACCGTCCGAGGTCGCGGGCTATCTCCAGCCAGGCGTCGGACGCCACGTCCTCCGCGTCGTCGCCGACGATACCGTGCAGGTAGCCGAGGAGGCCCGGCTGCACGATCCGGTAGGCGACCGCGAACGCGGCCTCGTCCCCGTCCTGGGCCCGCGCGACCGCCGCGCCCAGTTCCCCGTCGTACGCCTGCACGCGCCGGGGTTGCCGTACCTGGCCCAAGACTGCCCTCGTTCGCACCGGTCCACAGCGGTTCCTGCCGTCCGCCGTGCTCCGGTCGCATCGACGGCCCCCTGGTGATCAGCGCCAGGGCCCGCAGAAATGTCACCACGGACGAGGGACCCGGCACGTCCCGGTGCCGGACAGCAGTTCGCCCCGCCGGACGACCGGCGGGGCGAAGCGGGCGGTGCGGTTCTGCTGTGTGTTACCTGGTGAAGCCGGGTGTCACTTGGTGAAGGCGTCCACGCCGTTCGGGGTGCCGAGGCCCGTGGGCCCGTCGTAGCCCTTGCCCGCCTTGCACTGGTAGTCGCTGCAGGACCCGTTGGTGCCGTCGGTGACGTCGTTCAGCTTGTCCGGGTGGGCGTAGGGGTAGGAGGCCGGGGTGTCGCCGCTGCCCGGGGCGCCCGCGAGGGCGTAGACGCCGGCGATGAACGGCGCGGAGGCGCTGGTGCCGCCGTACACGTTCCAGCCGCTGGCCTGGTAGGTGTCGTAGACGGCGAGACCGGTGGCCGGGTCGGCGACGGCCGCGACGTCGGCGACGCTGCGCTTGGCGCAGCCGGTGTCCTTCTGCCAGGACGGCTTGGCGTCGAACTGCGAGCAGCCCGAGCCCGCCCCCTCACCGCCGGCGGACGTGCCCCAGACGGACTCGGACCAGCCGCGGGTGCTGCTGTCCTTCTTCAGCGAGGTGCCGCCGACGGCGGTGACGTACTGGGAGGCGGCCGGGTACTCGGTGCCGTAGCCGCTGTCGCCGGAGCTGACGGTGATGGCGACGCCGGGGTGCTTGAAGTACTTGTCGTCGGCGGAGGTGTCGGCCGCCTCCTCGTTGCCGCCGTAACTGTTGGAAACGTACTTGGCGCCCTGCTTGACCGCCTGGTTCACGGCCGCGCCGAGGTCGTCCATGTTGGCGGACTTGGCCTCGACGAGCAGGATGTGGCACTGGGGGCAGGCGGCGCTGACCATGTCGACGTCGAGGGAGATCTCACCGGCCCAACCCTGGTCGGGCGTCGGGTAGTTGGTGCCGCCGTCCTGGTCGATCTTCTTGAAGCAGCCGTTGCTCGTGCTGCACTCCGGCAGGCCGTACTGGGAGCGGTAGGCCGCGAGGTCCTTCTCGGCGTTCGGGTCGTCGTTCGCGTCGACGATCGCGACGGTGGCACCCTTGCCGCCGTCCTTCGGCAGGTGGTACGCGGCCTGCAGATCGGCCGGTCCGAAACCCTTGGGGGTGTCGTGGCGGCCGAGGGACTTCTGCGCCTTCAGGTCGGTGCGGACGACCGCCTGGCACGCCATGTAGCCGGGCTTGCTCGGCTCCGAGCAGAGCCGGTGGACGGGCACCGTGGAGGCCGTGGAGGCCGTGGGCGCCGCGGTGGTCGTGGTCGCGAACGCCGCCGACTGCGAGGCGACGGCCAGGCCGCCGGTGATCAGAGCCGCTGCGGACAGCAGCGCGGGCGCGCCGCGACGTATCAGGGTCCTTCTGCGGTGAGAACGCAAGGAACTGCCCTCCGTGGGGGGATGGGGGGGCTCCGCGACGGCGAACCGGCTGAGTGTCAAGTGCATGACAATAGCCGGTGTTGGGGGGTGCCGAAGTGAAGCCGCTTCCGGGCATGTTGTTGTCGGTCGATCGATGGATTGCTGCCACCCCGGTCAGTGGTGGCTCCTCAAGAGGTTATGGATACTTTGCCGAAGAGAACAGTGCCAGTTGGTAAAACCTTGGCCTCAACTCCTCGGGTACGCCGGTACCTTGTGCAGCCATGGAGCTTGAAGACGGAACCATCAACGACCTGATGTCGCTGGGCCTGGCCCGGTACGAGGCGCGGGTCTACCTGACGCTCATCAGGCGTGGTTCTTACACGGCCGCCGAGGTGGCCCGGGAGGCCGACGTGCCGCGCCAGCGCGTCTACGACGTGCTGGACGCACTCGTGCGGCGGCAACTGGCCACCACCCACCCCGGGCGGGTGGCCACGTACTCCGCCGTCACCCCCGAACTGGCCCTCGCCCGGCTGATGGCCGTGCAGCGGGAGTCGGTCGACCGGCTGGAGCGGGTCTCCCAGGGCCTGGCCGGCCTCCTGCAGCCCCTCTGGTTCCAGGGCCGCGAACACACCGACCCGCTGGACTACATCGAGATCCTGCGCGACCCCAAGGCGATCGCCGAACGGTTCGCCGACATCCAGCGGCAGGCGCAGCGCGAACTCCTCACCTTCTGCAAGCCGCCGTTCGTCGCCCCCGCCGAGAACACGGAGGGCATGGAGGTGGTCCGCCGGCTGCACCGGGCGGGCGGCACCGTCCGCGCGCTCTACCTCGACGCCGCCCTGGACGACCCCGAGACGGTGGAACACGTACGGCGCTTCGCCGCCGTCGGCGAGGAGGCCCGCTTCGCCTCCGAACTCCCGCTGAAACTCGTCATCGCCGACGCCTCCCTCGTCCTGTGCGACATGCCCGACCCGGTGGCCGGCGCGGGCTCCACCACCACCCTCTTCATCGAGCACCCCGCCCTGGCGGGCTGTCTGCGGCTGGCCTTCCACACCGTGTGGAAGGACGCCGCACCGATGAGAACGTCGAACGCGTGACCGGGTGAACCGCGGAGTCCCCGGATGGCGCTGCCGATGAGCGCTGCGGTGCGGATCGGATTAACCTCCGAAATGAGCGCAAATTGGATCTTCGACGGCGCGCTCACTACAACCCGAGGAGGACGAATGCGCAAGCTCCCCAAGGCCGCTGCGGCGGCTGCGGTCATCGCTAGCGTGAGCTTCATAGCCACCGGCCCCGCCACCGCCGCCCCCGCCCGAGGCGCGGTCATGCATCGTGGCGGCGGGTGCGTCGACATCCTGGGTGAGGTGGGCGTCCTCAACGGCCTCGCCGGCAACTTGCTGAACGGCGAGGGCGATCCAGGCGCGCAGTTCACCGACTGCGGCTAGCGGGTCACCCAGCTCACCGAATCGGGTTTCGGCGCCCGGGCCACAGGCCCGCCGCCCGCTTGGCCCTCCGTGGCCAGTCCTCATGTGAGAAGTGGATGCCGAAGGCCCCGGACCGTCACCGGTCCGGGGCCTTCGCGTGGCGTCCGCGGCGCACCGCTCCCCTCCGGCCTGTGCGAAGACCGGCCGCATAATGACCGGTGCGGTGCCGTCACCGAACGGCGGCACCGAAACGGGGAGTTGAGATGCACAGCACGAACAACGGAGGCTCTCTTGTCCTGGTCCTGGTGGTCGTCGGCCTGGTGATACGGCAGCAGCTGCGCACCCGTCCGGTCCGGCGCCGCGGCTCGCTCATCGCGCCGGCCGTCCTCGGTGTCCTGGGCGTCGCGGGGATCGCCTTCGGCGTCGCCTCGGTCCTCGAACAGCACCCGCTGACCACGCTGCCCGTCGTCCTCCTGGTGGCCAGCCTCGCCGTCGCGGCGGTATTCGGCATGGTCAGGGCCCGGACCGTACGGGTCTGGCGCGATCCCCAGGGCGAGGTGCTGCGCAAGGGGACGGCTGCGACGACCGGACTGTGGCTCGCCTCGGTGGCCGCGCACATCGGGCTGGGGCTCTGGATCGACCACGCGGCCGGCGCCGGACTGCTGGGGACCGCGTCGGTGTACGCGTATCTGGCGGTCGGCCTGGGGACGCAGAACCTCCTGGTGCGCGGACGGGCGAAAGCGCAACCGTGACGATCCCGGTGCCCGTACGGATCACACCCCGTGTCCCGGGCGCGCTCCGCCGCGGTGAGCCCGCGGTGAGCCCACGGTGATCCGTCGTCGCCAGTGTGGGGCCCATCGCCGGTCCCGCGTGGAGGACCGGCCGCCGGACGAGGAGCGGACGATGGGTGAACTGACGGGCAGGACGGCACTGGTGACCGGGGGATCGCGGGGTATCGGCCGGGCGGTGGCCCGGCGGCTGGCCGCCGAGGGCGCGCTGGTCGCGGTCCACTACGGCGGCAACGAGGACGCGGCCGAGGAGACCGTGACCCGGATCGAGCAGGCCGGAGGCCGCGCCTTCACCATCCGGGCCCGGTTCGGGGAGGAGGGCGCGGTGGAGAAGCTGTTCCAGGGACTGGCCGCCGGACTCGCGGGGCGGGGCCTGGACATCCTGGTCAACAACGCGGGTATCTCCTCGACGAGTTCGATCGCCCAGCTGAGCCCCGACGAGTGGGACACGCTGATGGCGGTCAACATCACCGCGCCGTTCTTCGTGATCCAGCGGGCGCTGCCCCTGCTGAACGACGGGGGACGCATCGTCACCATGGGCTCCACCGCCAGCCGGTTCGCCGTCTCCACGCAGATCGGCTACACCGTCACCAAGGCCGCGGTCGAAGCACTGGCCCCGTCGCTGGCCAACGAACTGGGCCGGCGCGGGATCACGGTGAACACGGTCGCGCCGGGGGCGGTGCGGACCGATCTGACCGCCGGCTACACCTCGATCCCCGAGGTGGTCGCCGGGCTGGAGGCGATCACCGCGCTGGGCCGCATCGGTGAGCCCGAGGACGTGGCCGACGTCGTCGGCTTCCTGGCGGGCCCCGGAGGACGGTGGATCACCGGGCGCACCATCGACGTCTCCGGTGGCACCTACCTCGGCCCGATCGCCTGACGGCCCGCCCGTACAGGCAGTTGGCCGAGTGGATAATCACCCGCATGCGCTTCGGAATCCTCGGCGGGACACAGGCGTGGCACGACGACGGCGCGGAGGTGCCCCTGGGCGGGCCGGCACGGCGAGCGCTGCTCGCGCTGCTGCTCGTCACCCCCGGTGCGGTCGTCCCGACCGACCGGCTGGCGGACGGCATCGGGGCCGCCGGGGCCGGCGGACCGGAAGGCGCGACGCCGTCCGCGCACGCGATCCAGTCCCAGGTGTCCCGGCTGCGGTCGGCCCTGGGCGACACGGCGCTGATCGAGCGGACCGGAGCCGGCTACCGGATCGCCGTCGCCGCCGAGGACGTGGACGCCGTACGGTTCGAACGGCTGGCGCGGGAGGGCCGCGCGGCACTGGGGAAGGGCGATGCCGGAGCGGCCCTGCCGCTGCTGCGTCAGGCGCTCGGACTGTGGCGGGGACCGGCGCTCGCCGACCTCACCGACAGTACGTTGGTCCGCGCGGCGGCCGTACGGCTTCAGGAGCTGCGGCTGGCGGCACTGGAGGACCGCCTCGAAGCCGAGCTGTGCCTCGGCGAACACCGCGCGGCCATACCGGAGCTGCGCGAACTCCTCGATCGCCATCCCCTGCGCGAGCGCCTCGCCGGGCTGCTGATGCGGGCGCTGTACGCGGACGGCGCCCAGGCCGAGGCCCTGGTCGTCTTCGAGAAGGTCAGGCGCCGTCTCGCCGACGAGCTGGGCGCCGATCCCTCCGCGGAGCTGGCCGCACTCCACGGCGAGCTGCTGCGCGCCGACGCGTCCCCCGCGCCCACCGCGCCGCCCGCCCCGCTCACCCCCCTGGTCGGCCGTGCCGACGAGGTGACCGAGGTCGGCCGACTCCTCCGTTCCGCCCGGCTGGTGACGCTGACCGGTCCGGGCGGCGTCGGCAAGACACGGCTGTCCGCGGCGGTGGCGGAGAGGGCCGACGGCGAGGTGTGCTTCGTGGAACTGGCCGCACTGCGGGACTCCGCCGTTCTCCCGCAGGCCCTGCTGGGCGCCCTCGGCCTGCGGGAGAGCGGACTGCACCTGGCGGCCGGTGCCCAGGGCCCGTGGGACCGCCTCGTCGCGGCGGTGTCCGGCCGGGAGCTGCTGCTCGTCCTGGACAACTGCGAGCACCTGGTGGAGGAGGTCGCCGTACGGGCGGCACGCCTGCTGGCGGCGTGCCCGCGCCTGCGTGTGCTGGCGACGAGCCGCGAACCGCTCGGTGTCGTCGGTGAACACCTCTACCCCGTACGACCGCTCGGTGCCGCCGCTGCCGCGGCGCTCTTCACCGACCGGGCCCGAGCCGCACGCCGGGCGTTCGCCCCCGACCCCGACACCGTACGGCGTGTCTGCGCCGCACTCGACAACCTGCCGCTGGCCATCGAGCTGGCGGCGGCCCGCCTGCGCACCCTGACCCTGGCGGAGCTCTCGGCCCGGCTGCACGACCGGCTCGGCGTGACCGAGCGCGGCAGCCGTGCCCCCGAGACCCGGCACCGCACACTGCGCTCGGTGGTCGGCTGGAGCTGGGACCTGCTGCCGGAGCCGGAGCAACGGGCCGCCCGGCGCTTCTCGGTGTTCGCCGGCGGGGCGGGTGTCGCCTCCGCGCTGCGGGTCTGCGACACCGACGAGGAGACCCTGCAGTCCCTCGCCGACAAGTCGCTGCTGGAGTGGGCGGGTGGCCGCTGCCGCATGCTGGAGACGATCCGTGCCTACGGCGCCGAGCAGCTGGACGCCGCGGGCGAGACGGAGCCGGTACAGCGGGTCCACGCCAAGGCGCTGCTGGAGCTGCTGCGTGCCGCCGGCCCCGGGCTGCGGCGCGGTGCGCAGCTGGAGCTGCTGCCGGCGCTCGCGGCGGAGCAGCCCGACCTGCTGGCGGCCGTGCGCTGGGCGGTGGGGGCGCGGGAGACCCGAACGGCCCTGGAACTGATCGCCGCTGCCTCGGCGTACCTGTGGATCCGCGGCGCGGCCGGCACCCTGGCCCCACCGGCACGCGTCCTTCTCGGTGCCGTCGGCGACACACCCCCGGACGGGCTGGCCGAGGAGTACGCGGTCTGTGTGCTGATCGCCGCGTCCGGCCCGGACGGGCGGGACGTGTGGCGCCGGCACCGGACGGCGGCGGGCGAGGCGCTGACCGCGGCGTGGTCGGACGGCCGGGCGGGGCGCCATCCCGTCGCCCTGCTGCTGTGGATGACACACAACGCGACGAGCGACGGGGACGCACCGGGTGCGTTCGCCCTCGTCTCGGCCCAGCGTGACAGCCGCGAACCCTGGGCCAGGGCTGCCGCGCAGTACGTGACCGGGTTCGGCGCGCTCGGCGACGGCGACCTGGCCGGGGCCGAACGGTCCTTCCGCACGGCCGCCACGGAGTTCCGTGCGCTGGGCGACCGCTGGGGCGCGGCCCTGGTGCTGGACGCGCTCGCCGGCGTCGCGCGCACACGGGGTGACCGGCGGACGGCCCTCGCCCTCACCGACGAGGCACTCACCCTCGCCGAAGAGCTCGACGCCCCGGAGGACTGCGCCGACCTCCTGGTCAACCGCGGGGACCTGCGTGCCGGCACCGACCCGGCGGCGGCACGGGCCGACTACGCGCGGGCAGCCGAGTTCGCCCGCCGCGCCGGCGGCACCGGCACCCTGGCGGCAGCGCTGCGCGGACTCGGCGACATCGCCCTGGTGGAGGGGGACCGGGGCACGGCGGAGCACCTCTACACCCAGGCACGGGAGCACCTCGACCCGCACGGGGTGAAGGGGGCCGCCAACCGCGTCCGTACGCTGGCCGGCCTGGCCCGGACCGCCGAGGCGCGCGGCGACCACACCGGCGCCCGGACCCGGTACCGGGAGGCCGCGCAGGCCGCGGTGTCCACGGTCGCCGCGGCGGCCACCCTGCCCGCGGCGCTGCGCCTGCTGGGCCTTCCCGAACCACTCGTCGAGGCGGTGTCCCGACAGGGCGACACCGCTTCTTGAAGCGACATGGTCCACGTGCGGGTGCGGGGCGTCAGGGAGCCGGCCGCAGGGGCGCCGGCTTGTGCCCGGTGACGTTCGACCAGGCAGGTGCGCTGGATACCACGAGCGGTCTGTGTGACTGCTGTGCCTCAACCAGGGTCATGTGAACGGGGGATGAGGGTGGCACCTCGTGCAACACATCATCGGCGTGCGCTGAAAGGTCGTGTCCTTGCCGGTACTTGTGCCGCACGCCGGACGGCCGGGTGCCCCAGGGCGACGCCCACCCGAGTTCCCGGTTCACGGTGATCCGGCAGCAGGAGACCCACCCGTACCCGATCAAGTCCGTCACCGGTCCCCGACCGGCTGCGGCTGTCCCGCCCCGCCCCGCCCGGCGGGTTCCCCCTCTTCCCCTCCTGAAGGAGACGCATGCGCAAGCGCGCTGCCCTTGCCGTCCTCAGTGCCGTCACCGCGCTGGCCGGCTTCGCCGTCCCCGGTGCCCACGCGGACGAGCCCCAGACCACCGCTGTCCAGATCAGCGACGTCACCTTCGACGGTGGCAAGAACATCGTGGTCGGCCTCTACGCGAAGACGATCACGGTTTCCGGGACCTTCACCCACCCCTCGGGCATCCAGGACGCGGACTTCGTCCTGTGGCGCGGACCGGATGGTGCGAACCCCTACGAGACCTACGACGACCGCATAGTGTCGGACCAGTACCACTCCCATGCGGACTGCGTCGCATCGAGTGCCACCACCTCCACCTGCTCGCAGACGTTCTCCCTGGAACCGGACTGGAAGTACAGCGGCACCGCGCTCACCAATGCCCACGCCGGCACATGGAAGGTCAGCGTGCAGGGGGTGGCCGACGACGACAGCTGGACCCAGACGGCGGACTACACCACGACCCGTCTGCAGCGGCAGTCCCAACTCACCGTGGACGCGGGCCCGGAGCCGGTCGCCCAGGGCGGGACCCTCACCGTCACCGGCAGGCTCACCCGGGCCGACTGGGACAACCTCGACTACCGGGGTTGCGCCAACCAGCCGGTCAGGCTCCAGTTCCGCAAGGCCGGTACGACGACCTACACCACCGTGAAGACCGTGTACACCTCCAGCACCGGCACCCTGACGACCACGGCCCCCGCCTCCGAAGACGGCTACTGGCGCTGGAACTTCGCGGGCACCTCCACCACCCCGGCCGCCAAGGCGACCGGCGACTACGTGGACGTGCGGTGACACTGCCGTCCAACGCCGGGACACTGCCACGGTTCCGCCTCGGCACGGCGCCCGAACCAGGGGTGTAACGCGGAAGCGCCCTCATCGCGTGTAAGAGGTGACGTCCGACCCCGAAGGGACACACACGGTGAGGGAAGCATCCGCGGACTACCTGGAGTTCGCAGCCGCTCGCAGCGGGCCCCTGTTCCGCACGGCCTGCCTGCTCACCGGCGACTGGCACCTCGCCGAGGACCTGGTGCAGGAAACCCTCGCCAAGATGTACCGCTCCTGGCGGCGGATCAGCCGTGCGGGCTCCCCGGTGGCCTATGCCAACACCGTGCTGGTGCGCACCTACATCTCCCAGCGCCGCCGCCGCAGCTCCACGGAGCGTCCCAGCGGACGGCTGCCCGAGACGGCGGGGCCGGCGCCGGACGCGGAGCTGCGGATGGCGCTGCTGGACGGCCTGGCCCGGCTGACGGCCAAGGACCGGGCGGTGCTGGTGCTCCGTTACTGGGAGGACCGCTCGGTGGAGGAGACCTCCCAGGTCCTCAAGCTGTCCCCGGGAGCCGTCCGCACCCGGAGTATGCGAGCTCTGCAGCGGCTACGCGCCGTGCTCGGCGCCGACCTGGCCGACCTGACGGCATGACGGCATGACGCAGCCCCGAGCAGTCGGTGCCGCGACGGCGCCGCACCGGCTCCGGACGTTCCAGAACGCCCCAGCATCCCAGAAGAACGGAGACCCGCCATGTCCCTCGACGAGGACTTCGAGAGCCGGGTGACCCACGCCATGAGCCGCGCCGCCGACGAGTTCCCGCCCCACTCCGCCGACCTGGTACGGCGTTCCGTCACCCGGGGCCGCCGGATGCGGCTGTTCGCCGCCACCCGCGTCGCCGTCACGGCCGTCGCGGTGGTCACCACGGGCGGCACCCTGATGGCCACGGGCGCGTTCGGCAGCCACGGTCCCGGCGACCCGGGCCGGCTGCGGGCCGGCGCCCCGGCGCGCGCCACCGAACAGCCGCCGTCCCGGGCACCCGCGTCGATCAGCGGTGAGGAGATGGTCCGCACGCTCAGGAGTCTGCTGCCGCCCGGCGGCACCGTTTCGGCGGCCTCCGGCAGGGCGTCACAGGCCGGCCCGCCCGTCGTCTGGCCGACGGCCAGACTCACCTACTCCACCGCGAAGGGGTCCGCCGGTCTCGACGTCCTGCTCACCCGCCTGGACCCCGGCATCCCCGCCGGCCGGCAGGGAGAGGGCGGTTGCCTGCCGGTCGAGGTGCGCCCCTACGACAAGTGCACCACCGAGAAGCTCCCCGGGGGCGCGGTGCTCAACACCACCGAGTCCTTCACCTACCCCAGCGCTGACACGGGGCAGAAGCGCTGGTACGTGGTGCTCACCACCGCCGACGGGGTCCAGCTGACGGTGCAGGAGTTCGGCGGTGGCGACGAGAAGGCATCGTCCGGCGGGGCCGATCCGCTGCTGTCCATGGCCCAGCTGACCTCGATCGTGCGCAGCCCGGCGTGGCACCAGGCGATCAGCGCGCTGCCGAACCCGGCGGCAGCCCCCGCCACCCCCTCTTCCACCCCCGGCAGGCGCGTACCCGGCACCCGCATGGCTCGGGTGCTGACCTCACGCCTGCCCCGGGGCGGCACCGTCTCCGGCCTGAACGCCGATGACGGGCTGGTCCAGCTGGTGTACGACGACGGCCACGGGAAGAACATGGTCGAGGCCGACGCGCAGTACGACATGACCGTCCCCCTGGCCGGGCACATGGACTGCACCGGTGTCCCCGGCCGCTGCCAGGCCACCACGCTGTCCGACGGCACCCGGGTCAAGAAGGTCCAGGGGCCCTCGGAGAAGGGCGGCGCGGCGCAGGTGTGGCTGGTCGACACCCTGTATCCGGACGGCCGCCGGGTGGTGCTCCGCGAGGTGAACTCCTACGCCGAGAGCGCTCCCGTGACACGTCCCCGGCCGGCGCTGAGCCTGGCCCAGCTGCTCGGCATCGCGCGCGACAAGCGGTTCTTCACGCCCTGAGCACCGCCGTCCCGCCCGGTCACCTCCTGCCGTGTGCCGGCCGCCGTCAGGGCCGGACGGCCGGCGGGCCCGGCTCCCGCAGGGCGAACGCCGCCTCCGTCGTGCGGCACAGTGCCTGTACCGCGTGGCGCAGCGAGCGCCAGGAGGCCAGGCCGAGGAGGACGCCGACCAGGGCCGCGGGCCACCACCAGGCGCCGGTGATCGTGAGCACCGTGCTCCAGGCGAGGGCCTCACAGGCCGCGTCGTAGGCGTCGCGGGCCTCGGCCAGTGCGGCGCGGGAGGAATCGGCGGCCCCGAGCAGGAGTACGGTCCAGCCGTGTACGACGTCGCCGCCCGTGTCCCTTCTGATGTTCGCCTCGGTGAGGCGGAACCGGTCGCCCGACCAGGTCGGTGACTCGGGCCGCCCGACGGCCCTGGCGCGGGCGGCCCGCGCGTCGAGCCGGTCGGCGCGCAGGGCGCGGCCCGCGGCGCGTGCCCGTACGGACTCCCTGGCCAGCGTGTCCGGCTCCACCCAGCGCCGGATCCGCCAGGCCTTCACCCGCCGGCCCACCGGCATCAGCCACCACGGCCAGGCCCCGGACGCCAGCGCGCCGATCGCGGCCGCGGCATACGGCACCGCGAACGCGGCCCCCACCACCGGCACCGCGAAGAGCACGAGCGAGGCGGCGGCCTCCGCGGTCAGGCCGCCCCCCATGCGCAGCGCGCCGGCGATCCGCTCGCGGGCGAGGGCGACGTCGTTCCAGTGCGAGTGGCCCAGTTCCCCGCCGCCGACGACCGCGACCACCACGAACAGCGCGGCGGGCAGCAGCCGCCGCAGGAACCAGCCGTCGGGTATGCGCTTCTGCAGCTCGACGAGGAGCCCCACCGTCGTCAGCCGTCCACCAGGCGCATCGCGTCGCCGTCCAGCGCACAGACCGGCGTCGCGGCGGCGGCCGTGTCCCGCAGCTCGACCCTGGCACAGCGGCCGGTGGGGCAGACCCAGCCCACCGACTGCGGGGTGGGGGCGCCGGGCCAGTCACCGAAACCCATGGTGGCGGACAGTCCGAGCCCGTTCGGGACGCCGGCCGACTCGACCGCGTCGTGCAGGGCGCGTACGGCGTCGCGCCACTCGGCGCCGGCCGGGTCCGCGTCCCGTACGACCGGGAAGGCCCGCTCCCAGACGGCGGAGGCGATCAGCGGACGCAGTTCCCCGGCATTGCGGCACAGGTATTCCACGGCGTCCTCGTACACCCTGTGCGCCTTCGTCCCGTCCCCCACGGCCGCCTCCTCAACGCCCCGTTCACCACTTCCCCCTGACTATCAGTCAGACTAATGTAAGAGGCGATGTCCGAGCTTCGGGAGCGAGTGGTCGCACGTCTCGTCACGGCTCAGAACGCCCGCGATCCCGCACCCCTGCGCGATCAGGACGCGGTGGCCGACGCGCTGGCCCTGCTGCGTGAGGCCGCGCCCTCGCCCGAGGAGATGATCGACCTCGACTCGCTCGCCGCCGTCTTCTGGACCTTCTGGCTGCGCCACCAGGGCGCCGAGGACCCCGACGCGGCACAGAACCTGGCCCTCGTCTTCGGCACCTTCGGCTTCCTGCGCCCGCGGGTCCGCGACGGCGCCCGGTTTCCCGAGGCCCTGACCGAGGGCTTCGACCCCGCCGACCCGTCCCACGAGGCGCGGTTCGCGCATCTGATGAGCACGGCGTACACGCATGCCGTGGCCGAGGGGCCGCCGCGGGCGAGGGCCGCCGCTCTTGAGGCCGCGCTCGCCTGGTCGGACACCTCCTTCGAGTACGTACGGGCCGAAGACCACGCGGGCTTCCTGGAGTTGGCCGTGCACGCCCACGACCTCCACATGACCCGCTTCCAGTCGGCGGCGGACCCGGACGGGCTGGCCGCCGCCGCCCGGTACGGGCAGGCGGTGTGCACGCGGCTCGCCGCCGTCGAGCCGGGCCTGATCGACCCTGAGGGGGCGCGGGCCGTCGCCGCGGCCACCCTGCGCACGGTGGTGGACGCCGCACGGCTGCTCGGCACGCCCCGGCCGGACCTGGTCGAGCGGCTGGTCGCGGCGGCGCCCGACGGCGCGGTCACCCCGGAGACCGCCGACGGGCTGCGCTTCCTGCGCATGCTGGACGCCCAGCCCGTCACCTGGCCCGGCGAACGCGACCTGGTCGTCGGCGCGGCCCTCGCGGACGCGGGCATCGCCGAGCACGACGCGGGCCGTATCGCCTGCGCCGTACGACGGCTGCGTACGGCCCTGGCGGCCACCCCCGCCGGGCATCCCGCGCATCCACAGGTGACCACCGCGCTCGGCCAGGCACTCGCGGCCCTCGGAGCGGAGCGCGACGACGAGGACGCGGCCGTGGAGGCCATGGAACTGCTCGACTCGGCAGGGGCGTTGAGTGACCGGCAGCGGGACATGCTCTCCGCCTACCGGGAGTTGAGGGAGGCGGGCCGAAGCGAGGATCCGGGCGGCCTGGAGCGGGTCGCGCCGCTTCTCAGGCGCTTCGTCGAACGGGTCCGGGAGAGCGCCGCACCCGCGGGCGGCGCCCCCGACATCGACCTCGAACTCATCGGCCTGGCAGCCGGATTCGAGCCGGACGACACCTCCGACGAGCGGATCGACCGCTACCGCACCGCCGTCGCCGGCCTCCCCGCCGACCGGCCGCACCGCCACTCCTACGTCGCCGTACTGGCCGCGCTCACCGGGCTGCGCGCCGCGGCACTGCGCGACACCGCACCGGACCGGGCCGGGCTGCTCGCGGCGGAGTGCCGGGAACTGACCGAGGAGGTGGTGGCGGCCGCCCCGGCCGGGTCCCTGACCGCGGACCTGCTGCGGCGGGGCATGTTCGCGGTCGCGCTGCCCATGGCCGTGGCGTCGGCCGGCACGGGGGACGTTCCGGACGGCGAACTGCGCGGGCTGGCGGAGCAGCTGATCCGCATGGAGGACGTCCGGCTGGACGGCTCCGAGAACCTCGACGCCGACATCGAGATCATCCGGGAGCTCATCGAGGGCGTGGGCGAGGACGACACCACCCTGCGGCCCTACCTCTCCGCCACGCTCGGTGCCGCCCTGTCCGCCCGGTCCGCCGGCCGCCCCCGCCTCACCGAGCTCGAAGAGGTCGTCGGGCTGCTGCGTGACGCCCGCGCGAACGCGCCCGGCCTTCCGGGCGACTTCGGCCGGCTGCTCGCGCACGCGCTCACGACCCTGTCCATCGGCCGCTTCGACGCGGAGGGCGCACGCGAGGCAGCGGCCCTGCTCGCCTCGGCGCGGGCTGTGCCCGGCATGCCGACGGCCCAGGCGGAGCCCGGCGACCCGGTGCTGTCCGAGACCGACAAGGAGCTCCTGGCGGCCCGCACCGAACTGCACAACGCCCTCCAGAACTACCTGCTCGGCCATGAACCGGCCCAGCTGGAACGGGCCCGGAAGATCGCCCGCCGCATGCGGGACGTCACCCGCGCCCGACCCGCCGGGGACGAGCGGCCCTGGTACGACCTGATGGGCGACGCCTACGTCGACCTCGTCGAGACCGTGGGACCGGGCGGCGGCCCGCGCCGGGACCTCGGCGACGCCGTGGTCGACCAGTGCCGGGCGACCTTCGCCCGGTGCGCTCCCGGACACCCGATGCGGCCGATGACCGCGATGACGCTCGCCCGGGCGCTCGCCCAGCGTGCCGTCGTCCTCCGGCCCGCCGAACCGGAGCGGGCGCGGGCCCTGCTGGCCGAGGCGGAGGAACTGAGCCGCGTCCTGACGGACGAGATGCCGGAGGGCGCCCCGGTGGATGCGGGCGCCGCGATGCGGACCGTTCTCGACCTCATCGGCCGGGGCCGCCTGCCGGAGGTGACCACGGCCACGGGCGCTCCCCGCACCGGCGCCCCGGAGGACTTCCCCTCCTCCCTCATGGGGATCATCCAGGACCGCCTCTCCGGCGTCGCGGACCCCGAGGCGTGGCAGGACACCGCGCTACCGGTGTGGATGCGGGCCCACGGCGAGATCGGCGCCGCGGCCGGTGCGCTCGGCCGGGGCCGGGTCGACCTGGCCCTGGCGCATCTCGAAGCCGGCGTCGAGGCCATGGCGGCCGTCACCGACCGGGGCAGTGACCAGGCGTCCGCCGAGCACGGTCTGTCGAGCTTCGAAGGAGACATCCGCTCGATCACCGAGCTGGTCCTCGCCCACCTCGTCGGCCAAGCGCTCGCCGACCGGCTCCCCGCCCATGTGAAGGCCCTGGAACAGAGCGTGCGCGCGGTGCGGGCGGGGCAGACGCCGCTCGTGCCCGCCCCGCCTGAGCGCAGGGCCGAAGGCCCCGATGTCGACCGTGCCGCGGAACTGCTGGAGCGCGGCCGGGGTCTGCTGCTGGCCCGGCGGATCGAGGCCCATGCCGACATCGGCGAACTGCGTACCGCTCACCCGGAGCTGGCCGACGAGTTCGAGCGGCTGACCGGACAGCTCGACGCACCGCCCGGCGCACAGTCCGACGCACACCCCGGGACGGCCGCGGCCGGCGACGCCGAGTGGGCCCGGCTGGCGGCTCTGCACGCCTCCCGCGAACTCGACGGCCTCGTACGGCGCATCCGCGCGCAGCCCGGCTTCGAAGGCTTCCTGCGGCCGCTCCGGGCCGATGAGCTGAGGGCGCTCGCGGCCGACGGACCGGTAGTCGTCCTCAACCACGGCAGGCGCTTCTGCCACGCCCTCGTCGTCACGCCCGGATCGATCACCGCCCTGCACCTCGGGGCGGAGGCCGGCGAGATCACCGCCGCGGCACGGAAGCTGCGGGACGCCGTGGACGACATCAACGCGCAGGGTACGTCCCGTCCGTCCCCGCTCCAACTCGTCGCCGCGGGCAACACGGTGCGCGAGACCCTCGCGTGGACCTGGCACGAGATCGTGCGCCCGGTGCTGGAGCTGATCGGCTCGGCGGACCCCGTCCCCGACCACGCCGACTGGCCGCGCGTCTGGTGGGTCCCCACCGGCCCCTTCAGCGCCCTGCCGCTGCACGCGGCCCAGTGCACGGCCCCGGACTGCGAACGCGACGGCTGCGGCGCCGCACTCGACGCCGTGGTGTCGTCGTACGTACCCGGGCTGCGGACCCTGGCCCACGCCCGTGCCCGCGCCCGGCAGCGCGGTACGGCCGACCACGGCAGCGCGCTGCTTGTCGCCGCGCCCGAGGACGACCTCCCCGGCGTCGCCGCGGCCACCGCACGCGCCGCCGAACTCCTCGGTGCCCCCGAGCCGTTGACCGGCCCGCTTGCCACCCGGGAGGCCGTGCTCGCCGCGCTGCGCGACGCCTCGTGGGCCCACTTCGGCTGCCACGCGGCCACCGACCCGACGGAACCCTCCGGCGCCCTGCTGCACCTGCCCAGCGGCGAGCCGGTCTCGGTCCTGGAGATCTGCCGGGCCCGCCCGCGAGCGGCGCGTCTCGCCTTCCTGGCGGCCTGCGGCACCGCACGCGCCGCCGAACGCCTCACGGACGAGGCCATCCACATCACGAGCTCCTTCCTGCTGGCCGGCTTCCCCGCCGCGGTCGGCACCCTGTGGGAGATCGACAGCACCCACGCCGACCACATGACGCGCGACTTCTACCGCCGCACGACGTCCCCCGACACCCCCGGCCCCGCCCACGCCCTGCACGACGCGGTCCGCCGGCTACGCCGCCGCATCCCCGACCGCCCGCACATCTGGGCGGCGTACGTGCACGCGGGGACGTAGAGCGGCTGGGTTCACCTGCCGTGCGCCGCCCTGCCGCGACGTGGGCGGAACACGAGCACGCAGCCGACGGCGAGGGCCAGCAGGCCACCGAGGGCGCTGTATGCGACGGCGTCGCTCACGCCGGTGCCGGCCAGTCCGCCGGCCGTGCCGCCCCGGTCCGTGCGGGGGACGGATGCGCCGGCTGCCGTGGCCTGCGCCCGGGTGCCGATCGTGCCCGAGGCGGAGGCGACCGGCGCGGCGGCGGTGTGTGCGGCGGCGGTCGGTGTGGGGGCGGGTGACGGGGTGCCCGTGCGCGTGGCCGCGGACGAGGGCTTCAGCCGGAGCGTCGTGATCGAGTAGGGAGGCAGCGTCTGTGCGGCCGCCGTTCCCCGTGCCGCCGTGTTCAGGGCGGTGCCGCCCTTGGTGTACGAAACGGTCCTGACCGTTCCCGGGGCGTATCCGGTGAGCGACACCTTCGCCGCGTGCCGCGGGTCCTTGTTGATCAGCATGACGTTCAGGCCGCCGCTGCCGACGCGTACCGCGTGCACGGCGACCGACGGGGTGGCCGAGGACGCCTTGACCATGGTGTCGCCGGGCCGGGCCAGTGCGGTCAGCGAGCGGATGCCCCAGTAGGTGGGGAAGGGGTCGGCGGCCTCCTGCGGGGTGCCGGAACCGTGGTTCGCGGTGATGACCGGCTGGGCGCCGGCCTTCTTCGCGGTGGCCATGAAGTGGTCGAAGTCGGTGCCCGGCGCGGCCCAGCTGCCGCCGGTGACGGTATGGGTCTTCCAGTGATAGGCGTCCGCGACCGAGCCGCCGGGGAAGCGCAGCTGCCGGATCCCGGCCGCCTTCATCAGCGACGCCGCCTCGGCGTCGTTCATGCAGGCGTCGTAGACCGCCGTGTTGAGGCCGACCCCGGTGCTGGGCACCGTGCCCAGCGAGGTGCCCGCGTCGACGGTGACGGTGACCGCGCCGGTCGGCGCGGCACCCGCGCTGAGCGCCAGGGCGCCCGCGCCGGCCCCGGCCAGCAGGGCCGCCACCGTCCCCGCCACGATGTGGCGGCGCGTTCGGCCACGGCGGTGCGTACGGCCCCGGGGCGTCGGCTGCTCGGTGGTTGTCGGGTCGTCAGGTGACACGTGTGGCTCCCGGTCGGAGTGCGTGGATACGGGTGGCGTTGCGCGGCTGACCGCGCTCGCCGTGGTGGGTGCACCCCCAGGTGGCCGCGCGGAGTGGAAAGGTTGCCGCCGGAACCCCGTCGACGGCATCGCCGTGCGAGCACTGTTCGTGTCCCGGGCCGGGCGCTGTTAGGCTGCGCCCCTCGTTGTCGTTAAACGCGCAACCAACGCGCACATCATGGCCAGGAGAGGGCGACCGGGGGATGGTCCTCGACGACGCGTCCGCGGAGTTCCACGAATTCTTCGAACGCCACTATGCCGAACTCGCCCGTCTGGCATACCTCCTGACCGGCGAGAGCGACGCGGCGGACGACCTCGCGGCGGATGCCCTGGTCGCCCTGTGGCAGCGCTGGGACCGGTTGCGGCAGGCCGACCACCCGCTGGCCTACGCCCGGGGTGTGGTGGCCAACATGGCGCGCGGACGGATCCGCAGCGCGGTGCGCGAGCGCCGCCGGATCACACTCTTCTGGTCCCGCAGCCCGCAGAAGGTGGAGGGGCCGGACATGGCGGCCGTGCTGGACGTCCGCGCGGCGCTCGCCCGGCTGCCGTTCCGCAAACGCGCCTGTGTGGTGCTGCGGCACGCCTTCGACCTGTCGGAGAAGGACACGGCGGTGGCGCTGGGCATATCGGTCGGTACGGTGAAGAGCCAGACCTCGAAGGGAATGGCCGAGCTGGAAAGGATACTGGGCGCGCGAGCGGTCGGGGACCTGGTGGCAGGCAGGAGGAACCGGTGAACGAGGAGATCGCCCGTCGGCTGCGCGATGCCGCCGAGGCCCACCGGCCCGACCGCGCGAGGATGCTGGCCCGGGTGCAACGCGGCATGGCCGGCCCCGCCGTCCGTCACCGCGCGCGGCCGTTCGCGAGGTCCGGTACCAGGGTCGCGCTCGCCGGGCTCGCCGCCACCGGCATCCTGGCGACCGGCGGCCTCGCCGTCGCCGCCATCGTCTCGCACTCGTCGCGGCCGGCCACCGTGACCGAGCCCGCCACCCCGTCCCCCACCGCCGGCTCCCCGCGCCCGACATCGGCCCGCCCCACGCCTGTCGCGCCGGCCCCGGCCACCACCCCGGGCAGCGCGCGCCCGACTCCGCCGGCCACCAGTCCGTCGCCGACCGCCGACGAGAGCCGGAGCGGGGCGCTGTCGGCGGCCGGCTCGGTGGACCCGCACAGCACCGTCTACTGGACGCAGAGCAACCTCGTCCTCAAGACGACCCGGCCGCTCACCTCGCTCACGGTCGAGATGCGGATCGTGCAGACCGGCGGGGTGAAGAGCACCGGCACCTGGCAGACTCTGCCGAGTGGGGACTTCACCGTCACCGTCCAGGAGGCCGGCGGCACGCTGGTCTACCGCTGGGTCCTCAAGCCGGGCCTGACCGTGCCGGCCGGGAGCCATGAGCTCGCCGCCCAGTTCAACAACGGCGCCGGCAAGCGCAGTGCCGCGGGCGACGGCTACCGCGTCGACGCGCAGGGCCCGGGCGGCTCCGCGTCGGTCCGGGGAGGGTTCGTCCCGACCCGGTGAACGCGGCCGGGAAAATTCCTCTCCCGATCGCGGCAACCTTTGGCGGCGTGGCGGCAACTGGCGGGTAACCGGGGCCGGATCAAGGCCCGCTGTGCCAGAAGGACATGCCGTTGTCAGATCAGAACCGCTCTCATCGCCGCCGTCCGGCCACCCGCCGCGTGCTCGCCGCCGCCGTGGTCCTCGCCGCCGCGGGTGCCGCCGTACCCCTGGCCGCACTGGCCGCACACACGACGAAGGACCGCACGCTGGCCGATGCGGCGGCCGGCAGCGGCCGCTACTTCGGTACGGCCGTGGCCGCCGGAAGGCTCGGTGACCCGGCGTACTCCGCGATTCTCGACCGGGAGTTCAACATGATCACCCCGGAGAACGAGATGAAGTGGGACGCCACCGAACCCTCCCGCGGCACCTTCGACTTCGGGCCGGCCGACCGGATCGTCGGCCACGCCACCGCGCACGGGCAGCGGATGCGCGGCCACACCCTGGTCTGGTACAAGCAGCTGCCCGGCTGGGTGAAGTCCATCACCGACGCCACCACGCTGCGCAGTGTGATGAAGAACCACATCACCACCGAGATGACCCACTTCAAGGGCAGGATCTACGCCTGGGACGTGGTCAACGAGGCCTTCG
>NZ_JBEOYR010000007.1:0-342256 GCF_040297165.1 Streptomyces sp. NPDC001851
CGCCCGGTTACATTCCGAACCCGGAAGCTAAGCCTCACAGCGCCGATGGTACTGCAGGGGGGACCCTGTGGGAGAGTAGGACGCCGCCGAACAATCTTTGGAGGACCCCTGGTCCCAGCGTTCAGCTGGGACCAGGGGTCCTTTCGTTTTTACAATGCTTGCGGTACCGAAGACAGGAGCCACCATGTCCACCAACTCTCCCGAGGACCGGCCGGAGCGCGACCAGCGGCGCCGGGACAGTGGTGACCGCGCTGAGCGCGGCGGCTACCGAGGCGACCGTGGCGGCTACCGCCGTGACGACGACCGTGGTGGTTACGGCCGGCGTGAGCGCGACGACAACCGTGGCGAGCGCGGTGGCTTCCGCCGCGACGACCGCCGTGACGATCGCCGTGACGATCGCCGTGACGACCGGCGTGACGACCGAGGGGACCGGGGTGGTTTCCGTCGCGACGACCGGGGCGGTTACGGCCGTCGGGATGATCGTCGTGAGGGTGACCGGGGTTCGCGTCCGGCGTTCCAGCGCGACGACCGTGACCGTGGGCCGCGTCGGGACGACCGCCGTGACGACCGGGGTGGCTTCCGTCGCGACGACCGTGGCGCAGACCGTCCGTCCTACCGCCGTGACGACGACCGTGGTGGTTACGGCCGGCGTGAGCGCGACGACAACCGTGGCGAGCGCGGTGGCTTCCGCCGCGACGACCGCCGTGACGATCGCCGTGACGACCGAGGGGACCGGGGTGGTTTCCGTCGCGACGACCGGGGCGGTTACGGCCGTCGGGATGATCGTCGTGAGGGTGACCGGGGTTCGCGTCCGGCGTTCCAGCGCGACGACCGTGACCGTGGGCCGCGTCGGGACGACCGCCGTGACGACCGGGGTGGCTTCCGTCGCGACGACCGTGGCGCAGACCGTCCGTCCTACCGCCGTGACGACGACCGTGGTGGTTACGGCCGGCGTGAGCGCGACGACAACCGTGGCGAGCGCGGTGGCTTCCGCCGCGACGACCGCCGTGACGACCGCCGTGACGACCGTCGGGACGACCGTCGGGATGACCGCCGTGACGACCGGCGTGACGATCGAGGCGAGCGCGGTGGTTTCCGGGGCCGCGACGACCGCGGTGCCCGTGGCCCCCGTCGCGACGACCGTGGCGGTCGGCCCGGTGGGTTCCGGGGGCGTGACGACCGGCGCGACGACCGGCGCGACGACCGCCGGGGCGGCGGCCGCTTCCGCGACGACCGTGACCGCGACCGCGAGCCGATCAAGCGGCTGCCGATCCCGGAGGACGTCACCGGCGACGAGATCGACAAGGACGTCCGGCAGGAGCTGCAGAGCCTGCCCAAGACGCTCGCGGAGGATGTCGCCAAGAACCTGGTGATGGTGGCCCGGCTCATCGACGAGGACCCCGAGGGCGCCTACGGCTACTCCAGGGTGGCCCTGCGCCTGGCGTCCCGCGTGGCCGCCGTACGCGAGGCCGCCGGTTTCGCGGCGTACGCGAACCAGAAGTACTCCGAGGCCCTCGCCGAGTTCCGGGCCGCGCGGCGGATGACCGGCAGCGTTGAGCTGTGGCCGGTGATGGCCGACTGCGAGCGTGGGCTCGGGCGGCCGGAGAAGGCGCTGGACATGGCCGGTGCCTCCGAGGTGCACAAGCTGGACAAGGCCGGTCAGGTCGAGATGCGGCTCGTCGCGGCCGGTGCCCGGCGTGACATGGGCCAGCTGGACGCCGCCATCGTGACCCTGCAGAGCCCGGAGCTGGCCTCCAACTCGGTTCAGCCGTGGACGGCGCGCCTGCGCTACGCCTACGCCGACGCCCTGCTGGCCGCCGGACGGCAGGGCGAAGCGCGGGAGTGGTTCGCCAAGGCCGTGGAGGCCGACCGGGACGGCAGCACGGACGCCTCCGACCGGCTCGCCGAGCTGGACGGTGTGGAGTTCGTCGACGCCCTGGACGAGAGCCAGCTGGACGAGAGCCAGGGTGAGCCGGAGAAGCCTTCCGACGCGGACGGCGACGAGTAGCAGCACGGGAGAGAAGAGGGCAGACCCCAGGGTCTGCCCTCTTCTCGTTCCGGGCGCTCAGATCTCCAGGGCCCGCAGCACCAGCCCCGACGCCGGCTTCGGGCCGAACGACGTCGACTTGCGGGGCATCGTCACGCCCTGGCGGGCCAGGTCGCGTACGACTTCCTCGTGGACGGGGTGCATCAGGACGGCCGTACTGCCGTCGTGTTCCGCCTTGGCGACCGTCGCGGCGGTGTCATGGATGTAGGCGATGTGGGCCGCGGAGTCCTCGGGGATGTGCCAGACGTGCTCCAGCAGCGTGGCGTGCAGGACCGTGGCGTCCAGGGAGCGCCAGGCGGCCGGGCGGTCGGCCGGGATCGTGCGGGCCAGCAGGTCCGGGTCGGGGCGGTCGAGCAGGTGGAAGGCGCCGTCGCCGGCCAGCAGGAAGGCGTTGCCCGCGCAGGACGCGTCCGCGAGCGCCTCCAGTGCCTCGGTGAGCGGTGCGTCGAGGTGGCGTACCCGGAACAGGCCCTCCACGGCGGCGAGCGCGTCCGGGACCCGCAGGCCGTGCAGCAGGCGGTGGATGGCGCGGACGCGCAGCGGGTAGCGGGCGGTGTCCACGAGCAGGACCAGGCCGTGGTCCCAGGGGCTGGGGGAGGGGTGCTCCGCGCGCAGCCGCAGGTAGGTGGCCCAGCGGTGGTGGCCGTCGGCGATCAGGGCCTGCTGGTGGCCGAGGTCGGACTGGATGCGGGCCAGATCGGTGGGGTCGGTGATGGACCAGAGGCGGTGGTGGTAGCCGTCCTCGGTGGTGGTGTCCAGCAGCGGGGGCTTCTCCGCCGTGCGTTCGACGACCTCGGCGGCCGTGCCGTCGCCGCGGTAGGTCAGCAGCAGGGGTTCCAGGTTCGCGCGCGTGGCCCGCATCAGGGCCGCGCGGTCGGCGACCACCGGCGGCATGACGTCCTCGTGCGGCAGCACCACGCCCTCGGCGGGCTCCGAGACCCGCAGCGCGCCGATGACACCGCGCTGCAGCATGTCGCCTCCGTCCCGCTGTTCGTAGACGTACAGCCCGGGCTCCGGGTCCGCGGTGAGGATGCCCTCGTCCAGCCAGCGGCGCAGGGTGTCGGCTGCCTGTTCGGTGCCGGCGCTGGGGGTGCCGGCCTGAGGAAGGATCAGCCGAACGATGTTGTGCGGGTCGGCCGACTGGAGGTGGTGCACCCCGTCGGGGCGGACGACGACGTCGTACGGCGGTGAGGTGACGGAGGCCAGGCTGCCGACCCGGTCGGGGTCGTAGCGAAGGCCGCGGAACGGGGTGAGTTCCAGGCCTCGGCGCGCCGTTGCTTCCGAGTGACCTGCAGTGTTCATCCCGGCATCGTACGTGTGTCAGTGGCGTGCGGGATGATCGGGGGAAAGGCGAGGGAAAGCCTTTGGACGTCGGTGGACGAGGAGCGATGTGGAATGAGCCAGGCGGTCAGGACGAGGCCCGAGGGCAGTGGGCAGCCCCTGAGCGAGGCGTACGACACGGCGCTGCTCGATCTGGACGGGGTGGTGTACGCGGGCGGGAACGCGATCGCGCACGCGGTGGACTCGCTCGCGGTGGCGCGGTCGGGCGGGATGCGTCTGGCGTACGTCACCAACAACGCGCTGCGGACCCCGGACACGGTGGCGGAGCATCTGACGGAGCTGGGGATACCGACGGGTGCCGGTGACGTCATCACGTCGGCGCAGGCGGTCGCGCGGCTGATCAGCGAGCAGGTGCCGGCCGGGGCGCGGGTGCTGGTGATCGGCGGTGAGGGGCTGCGGGTGGCGCTGCGCGAGAGGGGGCTGACGCCCGTGGAGTCGGCGGACGACGATCCGGCGGCGGTCGTGCAGGGGTACGGCGGGCCGGATCTGGCCTGGGGGCGGTTCGCGGAGGCGGCGTACGCGGTCGCGCGCGGGGTGCCGTGGTTCGCCTCCAACACCGATCTGACGATTCCGAGCGGGCGGGGCATTGCGCCGGGCAACGGGGCGGCCGTGGAGGTCGTACGGATCGCGACGGGCAGGGAGCCGCAGGTGGCGGGCAAGCCGCTGCCGCCGATGCACCGCGAGACGATCATCCGGACGGGTGCCGAGCGGCCGCTGGTGGTCGGGGACCGGCTGGACACGGACATCGAGGGCGCGTTCAACGGCGAGGTGGACTCCCTGCTGGTGCTGACGGGTGTCACGGACGGTGCCCAGCTGCTGGCGGCGCCACCGCAGCACCGGCCGACCTATGTGGACGCCGATCTGCGCGGGCTGCTCACCGGGCAGCCGGAGGTCACCGCGGTCTCGGGGGGCTTTGGCTGCGGCGGGTTCACGGCGACGGCAGGGGCGGACCGGCTGGAGCTGGAGGGCGACGGCGAGGCGATGGACGGACTGCGGGCCCTGTGCGCGGCGGCCTGGACGGCGGCCGGGGACGGCTCCTGCGAGCTGGACGGAGGGAAGGCGCTGGCCCGTCTGGGGCTCTGACGCGGAGTCACTCCGACGCGGGGGGCGTCCGATGCGTACGCACCGGGGATCGAGATCTGGAGCGAGGGTAGGCTAACCTAACCTTGTGTTGGTCGACAGTCCTCCGGAACAGCGCGCGGAGACCGCCCCCGCGCCCCCAACCCGCCAGGCGGTCAGGGCCCTTGGGCTCCTGCTGTCCGTCGCGGTCCTGGTGCTCGTCGCCGTGGCGAGCATCGCGATCGGGGCGAAAGCCCTGTCGCCGGACCAGGTCTGGCACGGCCTGTTCCACGGCACGGGGACCTACGGCGACGTCGTCGTCGACGAGCGGCTCTCGCGCACGGTCCTCGGTCTGCTGGCCGGTGCCGCGCTCGGTCTCGCGGGTGCGGTGCTCCAGGCGCTCACCCGTAACCCGCTGGCCGACCCGGGGCTGCTCGGCATCAACGCGGGCGCCTCGGCGGCCGTCGTCACGGCCATCACCTACTTCGGCGTCACCAGCCTCACCGGCTATGTGTGGTTCGCCTTCCTCGGGGCGGCGGCGGTCGGCGCGCTGGTGTGGTTCCTCGGCGGCAGCCGGGGCGCCACGCCGGTGCGGCTCGCCCTCGCCGGTACGGCGATCAGCGCCGCACTGTACGGCTATCTCCAGGCCGTGATGATCATGGACGACGCGGCGCTGGGCAAGATGCGCTTCTGGACGGTGGGTTCGCTGGCGTCCGCCACCGACTCGACCATCCTCCAGGTGCTGCCGTTCCTCGCGGCCGGCACGGTCCTGGCGCTGGCCCTGGCCCGGCCGCTGAACGCGCTGGAGATGGGCGACGACACCGCCCGTGCCCTCGGCGCCCACCTGGGCCGCACCCGCGCCCTGGCCATGCTGGCCGCCACCGTGCTGTGCGGTGCCGCCACCGCCGCCTGCGGTCCGATCGTGTTCGTCGGCCTGATGGTCCCCCACGTGGTGCGTTCCTTCACCGGCCCCGACCTGCGCTGGATCCTGCCGTACGCCACGGTCCTCTCCCCGGCGCTGCTGCTCGGCGCCGATGTCATCGGCCGGGTGGTGGCCCGCCCCTCGGAACTCCAGGTCGGCATCGTCACCGCGCTCATCGGCGGCCCGGTCTTCATCTTTCTCGTACGACGGCGGAGGACGGCCCAGCTGTGAAGACCCGCTCCATGAACCGGGCCGTACGCACTCCCGGCGGGCTCTCCCTGCGCCTGGATCCGCGGGCCCTGGTCGTCGTCGTCCTGCTGCTGGCCGCCGCGTGTGCCGTGGGCGTCGCGCTGATCGGCACCGGTGACGCGAAGATACCCGCGGGCGACGTGCTCAGGACCCTCGCCGGGAACGGCACCGCGTACCAGGACTTCATCGTCAACGAACTGCGCCTGCCGCGCGTGCTGGTGGGGCTGCTGGTCGGCGCCTCGCTCGGCCTCGGCGGCGCGCTGTTCCAGTCCGTCTCGCGCAACCCGCTCGGCAGCCCGGACGTGCTGGGCCTCTCCCAGGGCTCGACGGCCGGCGCGCTGGTCGTGATCGTGCTGATGTCCGGTACCGCCTCCCAGGTCACCGTCGGCGCGCTGATCGGCGGCCTGGTGACCGGACTCGCCATCTACCTGCTCGCCTGGAAGCAGGGTGTGCACGGGTACCGGTTCGTCCTGGTCGGCATCGGTGTCTCGGCGATCATGACGGCCGTCAACGGCTATCTGCTCACCAAGGCCGACCTGGTCGACGCGGCCCGCGCGGTCGTGTGGATGACCGGCTCCCTGGGTGGCCGCGACTGGGACCAGGTCTGGCCGCTGCTCGCGCTCTGTGCCGTCCTCGTCCCGCTGGTCCTCGTGAACGCGCGCGGGCTGAGGATGATGGAGATGGGCGACGACGTCGCCAACGCCCTCGGGGTGCGGGTGCAGCGCGTCCGGCTGGTGCTGATGGTGTCCGCCGTGCTGCTCACCGCCGCCGCCACCGCCGCCGCCGGACCCGTCAGCTTCGTCGCGCTCACCGCGCCCCAGCTCGCCCGCCGCCTGACCCGCTCCCCGGGCCCCAACCTGCTGCCCTCCCTCTGCATGGGCGCCGCCCTGCTGGTCGCCGCCGACTGGGCCTCGCAGCGCGCGTTCGGCGCCGACCAGCTGCCGGTCGGCGTGGTCACCGGGGTCCTCGGCGGCTGCTATCTGCTGTGGCTGCTGGTCACCGAGCGCAGGGCGGGCCGGATATGAGCGGCACGACCACCGATACGTCTAGGAGCACTGTGAACCGCCTGTCCGCGCAGAACGTCACCCTCGCCTACGACCAGCGGGTCATCGCCGAACAGCTGTCGGTGGAGATCCCCGACGACTCCTTCACGGTGATCGTGGGCCCGAACGCGTGCGGCAAGTCGACGCTGCTGCGGGCGCTGTCACGGATGCTCAGGCCGAGCGAGGGCAGGGTGCTGCTGGACGGGCAGGTCATCCAGTCGATGCCCGCCAAGAAGGTGGCGCGGACCCTGGGCCTGCTCCCGCAGTCGTCCGTCGCGCCCGACGGCATCACCGTCGCCGACCTCGTCGGCCGGGGCCGCTACCCGCACCAGGGCCTGCTGCGCCAGTGGTCGTCGGAGGACGAGCGGGTCGTGAGTGAGTCGATGCGGCAGACCGGGGTCGCGGAGCTGGCCGACCGGTACGTCGACGAGCTCTCCGGCGGGCAGCGGCAGCGGGTGTGGATCGCCATGGCGCTCGCCCAGCAGACCCCGCTGCTGCTCCTGGACGAGCCGACCACCTACCTGGACATCCAGCACCAGATCGACGTCCTCGACCTGTGCGCCGAGCTGCACGAGACCCAGGGCCGCACCCTGGTCGCCGTCCTGCACGACCTCAACCACGCCGCCCGCTACGCCACCCACCTCATCGCCCTGCGCGGCGGCGAGGTGATCGCCGAGGGCGCCCCGAACGACATCGTCACGGCCGAGCTGGTGGAGCAGGTGTTCGGGCTGCGGTGTCAGGTCATCGACGACCCGGAGACCGGCACCCCGCTGGTCGTGCCGGCGGCCCGCAGGGCCCGCGCGGAGAAGGTCACAGCAGCTTCCTGAGCCGGAACAGATCCAGCAGGCTCGCCTCCAGCCTGACCCGGCCCGAGCCCCAGGCGGTCGCGAAGTTCAGCTCGCCCGCCACCAGCGCCACCAGGTCGTCCCCGGCCATGGCGAGCCTGATCCGCGCCTTCTCCCGCGGCGGGCCGGGGTGGGTCTCGTCCACCTCGATCCGCCCGCCCGTCATCCGGCCCTCGAAGGTGACGTCCAGATCGGTGATGTGGCAGCTCACCGAGCGGTCCAGGGCGGCGGCCGCGCGAACGTCGCCCTCGGCGCCCTGCATGTTGTCCGAAAGCTTTCCCAGTGCGGCGCGGCACTCCGCGATGGTGGCCATCGCCCACGACGGTACCCCAGCGGTTCGCGGTAGCGTCTGGGCATGAGCGACTCGGTTCCGGAGACGGAGATCCCGCAGGATTCGGTGCAGGCGGCGGAGGCACCGGGGGCGTACGACCCCGCCGCGCCCGCCCCCCTCAACGTCCCGCGCACCCTCACCGGCAACGCCGAGGTCGACGACCGGCTGGCGCGGCTGGCCGATGCCGACCACCTCGCCACCGACGGACACGTCGAGGTGTACGAGGATGTACACCAGGGGCTGCGCGACGCGCTCACCGCGCTCGACGCCCGCCCGGGACCTCCGGCTCCCACCCGTCACCCGACCGCCGCCCCTCAATGAGACCCTTCGGGTCACACCTTCTTGATCGACGTACCAGAGCAGGAGCTGAACCGAACGTGGCAGGAGTCGCACGTCGCCGTCTGGACGCGGAGCTGGTCCGCCGGAAGCTCGCGCGTTCGCGTGAGCACGCCAGCCAGCTCATCGCCGCCGGGCGGGTCACCGTCGGCAAGACCGTGGCGACCAAGCCGGCCACGCAGGTGGAGACCGCCGCCGCGATCGTGGTCCAGACCGACGACAGCGACCCGGACTACGTCTCCCGGGGCGGACACAAGCTCGCCGGCGCGCTGGCGGCGTTCGTCCCGCAGGGGCTCGTCGTCAAGGGCCGGCGCGCGCTGGACGCCGGCGCCTCCACCGGCGGCTTCACCGACGTCCTGCTGCGCGCGGGCGCCGCACACGTCGTCGCCGTGGACGTCGGGTACGGCCAGCTCGCCTGGTCTCTCCAGAGCGATGAACGCGTCACCGTCAAGGACCGTACGAACGTACGCGAGTTGACGCTTGAGGCGATCGATGGGGAACCGGTGGATCTTGTCGTGGGTGATCTGTCCTTCATCCCGCTCGGGCTGGTGCTGCCGGCTCTGAAGCGGTGCGTGAGGCCGGACGCCGACCTGGTGATGATGGTCAAGCCGCAGTTCGAGGTGGGCAAGGAGCGGCTCGGCAGCGGGGGTGTCGTACGGAGTCCGCAGCTGCGCGCGGAGGCCGTGCGGGGAGTGGCCGAGAAGGCCTGGGAGCTGGGGCTCGGGGTGCAGGGTGTGACCGCGAGTCCGCTGCCCGGCCCCTCGGGGAACGTCGAGTACTTTCTCTGGCTGCGGGCGGGGGCACCCCAGGTGGACCCGGCCGACGTCGACCGTGCAGTGGCGGAGGGGCCGCGTTGACACAGAACCTGGTGCGTACTGTTTTCCTGCTCGCCCACACCGGGCGGCCCGCGGCGATCCGCAGTGCGGAACTCGTCGTCAAGGGCCTGCTGCGGCACGGCATCGGGGTGCGGGTGCTGGAGGAGGAGGCGCGCGACCTGCCGCTGCCGGACGAGGTGCAGCTGGTCAAGGAGGCCACTCCGCAGTGCCTCGACGGGTGCGAGCTGCTGATCGTGCTCGGCGGTGACGGCACCCTGCTGCGGGGCGCCGAGTTCGCGCGCGCCTCCGGGGTGCCGATGCTCGGCGTCAACCTCGGACGGGTGGGATTCCTCGCGGAGGCCGAGCGGGACGACCTCGATCGGGTGGTCGACCGGGTGGTGGCGCGGTCGTACGAGGTCGAGGAGCGGATGACCGTCGACGTCGTCGTGCACCGCAACGGCGACATCGTGCACACGGACTGGGCGCTGAACGAGGCGGCCGTGCAGAAGGCCGGCGCCGAGAAGCTGCTGGAAGTCGTGCTGGAGATCGACGGGCGGCCGGTGTCGGAGTTCGGGTGCGACGGGGTGATCCTCTCCACGCCCACCGGGTCCACGGCGTACGCCTTCTCCGCGGGCGGACCGGTGGTGTGGCCCGAGGTGGAGGCGCTGCTGATGGTGCCGATCAGTGCGCATGCGCTGTTCGCCAAGCCGCTGGTGACGTCGCCGGACTCGGTGCTCGCGGTGGAGGTGCTGCCGCACATCCCTCCGGGGGTCCTGTGGTGTGACGGGCGGCGGACCGTGGAGTTGCCGCCGGGGGCGCGGGTGGAGGTGCGGCGGGGGGCCGTGCCGGTGCGGCTGGCCCGGCTGCACCATTCGTCTTTCACGGATCGGCTGGTGGCGAAGTTCGCACTGCCGACCACCGGGTGGCGAGGGGCGCCGCACTAGAAGCGTCACCGGAAAGAGCGGCCTGTGTGCACTCCCCGCCCCGGACCTCGTATGGTCTGTTCCGTGTTGGAGGAGATGCGGATACGGTCGCTCGGGGTCATCGACGATGCCGTCGTCGAGCTGTCGCCGGGGTTCACCGCCGTCACCGGTGAGACGGGTGCGGGCAAGACCATGGTGGTCACCAGCCTGGGGCTGCTGCTCGGGGGGCGGGCGGACCCGGCACTCGTGCGGATCGGGGCCGGGAAGGCGGTCGTGGAGGGGCGGGTCACCGTCCCCGCGGACGCCACCGCCGCCCTGCGCGCCGAGGAGGCCGGGGCCGAGCTGGACGACGGGGCCCTGCTGATCAGCCGTACCGTTTCCGCCGAGGGCCGCTCCCGGGCGCACCTGGGCGGGCGCAGCGTCCCCGTGGGGCTGCTCGCCGAGCTGGCCGACGAGCTGGTGGCCGTGCACGGGCAGACCGACCAGCAGGGGCTGCTGAAGCTGTCCCGGCAGCGGCAGGCCCTGGACCGGTACGCGGGCGATGCCGTCGCCGTGCCGCTCGCCAAGTACTCCGAGGCCTACCGCCGGCTGCGGGCCGTCTCCGCCGAGCTGGAGGAGATCGTCACACGCGCGCGTGAGCGGGCGCAGGAAGCCGACATGCTGCGGTACGGGCTGGAGGAGATCGCCGCCGTCGAGCCGCGGCCCGGGGAGGACGCCGAGCTGGCCGAGGAGGCCGAGCGGCTGGGGCACGCCGAGGCGCTGTCGTCGGCCGCGACGGCCGCGCACGCCGCCCTCGCGGGCAATCCCGAGGACCCCGAGGGCATCGACGCCTCGACGCTCGTCGCGGGCGCCCACCGGGCGCTGGAGGCCGTGCGCGCGCACGATCCGGCGCTGGCCTCCCTCGCCGACCGGATCGGGGAGATCGGGATCCTGCTCGGCGATGTCGCGGGGGAGCTGGCGGGCTACGCCGACGACCTCGACGCCGATCCGCTGCGGCTGGCCGCCGTCGAGGAGCGCCGGGCCGCCCTCACCGCCCTCACCCGGAAGTACGGCGACGACATCAACGCCGTACTCGCCTGGGCCGAGCAGAGCGCCGCGCGGCTGACCGAGCTGGACGGCGACGACGAGCGGATCGCGGAGCTGACCGCCGAGCGGGACGCGCTGCGGGCCGAACTGGGCGGTCTGGCACAGGCGTTGACGGACGCCCGGGCGGAGGCCGCCGACCGGTTCGCGGCCGCCGTGACCGCCGAGCTGGCCTCGCTGGCGATGCCCCACGCGCGCGTGTCCTTCGACATCCGCCAGACCGAGGACCCGGAGGGCGTCGAGGTCGGCGGTCGCACGGTCGCGTACGGGCCGTCGGGCGTGGACGAGGTCGAGCTGCTGCTCGCCCCGCACCCGGGCGCGCCGCCGCGGCCCATCGCCAAGGGCGCGTCCGGCGGTGAGCTGTCCCGGGTGATGCTCGCCGTGGAGGTCGTGTTCGCGGGGACGGACCCCGTGCCGACGTACCTCTTCGACGAGGTCGACGCCGGTGTCGGCGGCAAGGCCGCGGTCGAGATCGGGCGGCGGCTGGCGAAGCTCGCCAAGACCGCGCAGGTCGTCGTGGTCACCCACCTGCCCCAGGTGGCCGCCTTCGCGGACCGGCAGCTGCTGGTCGAGAAGACCAACGACGGGTCGGTCACCCGCTCCGGCGTGAAGGTGCTGGAGGGCGAGGACCGCGTCCGCGAGCTGTCCCGGATGCTGGCCGGCCAGGAGGACTCCGAGACGGCCCGCGCACACGCGGAGGAACTGCTGGCCACGGCGCGGGCCGACCAGTAGGCCGGTTCCAGGCAGCCTAGGCTGGCGGGATGATCGCCAAGCGAAAGTCCCGCTCGTTCCTGCGGTCCGCCGCGCTCACCCGGGCCGGCCAGGCCCTGCTCCGCACCGCTCCGCCCGGCGGGCGGGAGCGCTGGGAGCGGACGAACCACGCGGGCCGGAGCGTCGACCTGTACGCCGGACCCGCCGCCGCCGTCTCGGTCGCCGTCGGGGCCGGGCGGGCGCACCCCGGTGCCGGGCTCGCCGTGCTCGCGGCCGGGGCGTGCGGGGCGTACGACGACGTGGCCGGGGCCGGGGATCCGCGCCGCGGGTTCCGGGCGCACCTGGGGGCCCTGCGGGACGGGGAGGTCACCAGCGGGGCCGTGAAGCTGTTCGGGATATCGGCGGCCGGGCTGGTGGCCGGCGCGCTGATGAAGGAGCGGTTCCTCGACAAGGTGCTCGCCGGTGTCGTCATCGCCGGGGCCGCGCACGTCGTCAATCTCCTCGACGTACGGCCGGGCCGGGCGGCCGGTGCCGTGCTCGCGCTCGGGGCGCCGGGGCTGCTGCGCGGCGGCCCGGCGGGGGAGCTGGCCGCCGCCGCGGTCGGTGCCGCCGCGGCCGTCCTGCCCGACGACCTCGGCGAGCGCACGATGCTGGGGGACACCGGGGCGCACGCCCTCGGCGCGGCGCTGGGGGCGGCCGTCGTGGCCGGGAACCAGCGCCCCGGCCTTCTCGCGCACGCCGTCGCGGTGGTGGCAGCCACGGTCCAGGGCGACCGGGTGAGTGCCTGGGCGCGGGCACTGTGAGCGGCTGACCTTGCCGTATGCGGTGGGCGCCGGTCGTCCGTGCCGGGGCGTCGCTCACCCGTGTGGGTGACGTGCTCCGGCGCATTGCCCCGGCCCGCCGCACTGTGCGCCCGCCGGATTCCCCGTAACGGCCGGTCCCCCTGGCATGCTTGAGGGAACACGGTCCGCGCGGCGGGGCGCGCGGGGTACGTCCTTCCGCCCCCCTGAGCCCGCTACCTTCTGTACGTTTCCTCGTGACCGCCCACGCAGAACCAGGAGCGCCGGCCCCGTGACCCCCCTGAGCAGCAACGCACCGCACGGCCAGTCGCCGCTGCGCACCGTGCAGGTGCTGGGCGGAGGCAACGCCGGCAGCGGCGCGCATGTGCGCTCGCTCGCCGAGGGGCTGGTGGCGAGGGGCGTGCGGGTCACGGTGTGCGCCCCCGTCGAGGCCGACCGCGCCTACGATTTCACCGGCGCCGGTGCCGAACACGTGCACGTGCCCCGCAGCAGCGACCCCGTCTCGGTGGCCGCACTGCGAACCGCCTGTGCGCACGCCGACCTGGTGCACGCGCACGGACTGCACGCCTCCTTCCGGGCCGTCCTCGCGCTCAGCGGCCGGCGCACCCCGCTGGTGGTCACCTGGCACAACCGGGCGCAGGCCGAGGGCCCCCGGGCGCATCTGCTGCGGCTGCTGGAACGGCGGGTGATGCGAACGGCGGCCGTGGTCCTCGGCACCAGCCCCGACCTGGTGGACCGGGCCAGGCGGACGGGGGCGAGGGACGCCCGGCTCGCCGCAGTCGGCCTGCCGGGGCAGCGCCGGCCCGTCGTCCTCGACGACCCCGACCGGCTGCGTCCCAAGGTCCGGGCGGAACTCGGCGCCACCGGACGCCCGTTGCTCATCGCCGTCGGCTCCCTCGACCGGCAGCGCGGCTACGACGTCCTGCTCGACGCGGCCCGCGCCTGGCGCGACCTGGACCCCGTGCCGCTGGTCGTCATCGCCGGGGAAGGGCCGCTGCGGCCGGTGCTGCTGCGGCGGATCGAGGACGAGAAGCTGCCGGTGCGGCTCATCGGGCACCGCGAGGACGTGCCCGAACTGCTCGCCGCCGCCGATCTGGCCCTGCTGACCAGCAGTTGGGAGTCCCGGTCCGTGCTCGCCCAGGAGGCGCTGTACGCGCGCGTGCCGCTCGTCGCGACCCGGGTCGGCGGCATCCCCGACCTCGTCGGCGACGCGGCCGAACTCGTCCCGTACGGCGACCCGGAGGCGCTCGCGGACACCGTCGTACGGCTCCTGGCGGATCCCGAGCGCCGGGAGGAGCTGCGCGAGCGGGGCGTGCGGCAGGCCGCCGGGTGGCCGACCGAGGACGAGACGGTCGCCCAAGTGCTCAGCGTGTACGACGAGTTGACGCAGCCCAGGCCGCTGGCTTAGGACACGTGCCGACGGGCCCTGAGCGCGAGGCTCAACGCCAGGACCGTCTGCGGGTCGTCGAGGTCGGTGCCCAGCAACTCCCCGATGCGGGCCAGGCGGTTGTAGAGGGTCTGGCGGTTGAGGTGCAGTTCGCGGGCGGTCTCGGCCTTGCGTCCTGCGTGCGCCAGATAGGTCTCCAGGGTCGGCAGCAGCGGCGGCTTGGAGCGGTGGTCGTGGTCGCGCAGCGGGCCGATGGCGCGGTCCACGAACGCGGCGAGGTCCGGGTGGTCGCGCAGCCGCCACATCAGCAGGTCGATGTCGAGGCGGCGGGCGTCGTACCAGGGCCGGTCGGTCAGACCCTGCGCCGCCGCCGCGGTCTCCGCCGCGTGCCGCAGCCCCGCGGAGGCGGCCGCCCAGCCGCCCGCCACGCCGACGACCACCACCGGCGGCGGCGAGCCGGGCCGGCGCATCCCGGCCCGCTCCACGCCCGCCCGCAGCGCCGCCGCCACCCGGTCCGCGACCGCCGAGCGCTCCGACTCCGAACGCAGCCCGAGCAGGACCAGCACCCGGCCCTCCACCGGCCGCACGCCCAGCAGCACCGGCACCCCCACCGCCGCCAGCTCCTCGGACACGGCACGTGCCAGCACCGCCCAGCCACCGCCGGGCGAGAGGGAGTCCCCGATCCGCATCACCACGGGCAGCAGCGGGCTCTCGCCGGGCTTGAAGCCGAGGACCCGGGCCTGTGCCGGGGCGTCCCCGGCGGTGATCCGGCCCTCGGCGAGATCGGTGAGGAAGTCACCGCGCCCCCGGGCGGCCAGCTCCTCCTCCTGCCGGGCCTGCATCAGCACCACGGCCAGGATGCCCGCGGCCCGCTCGGCGGCGATCCGGTGGACCGGGGCCAACGCGGCGCGGACCGGCAGCAGGACCAGCCGGGCCCGCACCGAGCCCGCCGTACCCGGCCCGCCGCCCGGCACATCCACCAGCACCGAACCGGCGGGCGGCGGCGCGTCCTTGTGCGGCCCGCGCAGCCCCTCCCACACCTGCAGCGGGTCCGCCCCCTCCGGCCCCTCCCCGGCGGCGTACAGCAGCCGGCCGTCGGCCGTCTCCAGGAACACCGGGTTGCCGCTGAAGTCCGCCAGGATGCCCAGCACCTGCGGCACCCCGCCGCCGCCCAGCAGCGCCTCGGTGCAGCGCCGGTGCACCTCCTCGGCCCGCTGCAGCAACGCGTAGTGGCCGTTGACGATCTCGGTGTGGATCTCCTCGGTCACCGTCACGAACGGCACCTCGCGGTGCAGCTGCACCAACGGCAGCCCGGCGCTGCGGGCGGTGTCCACGAGGGCGGCGGGCAGCCGGCTGAAACGCGGGCCCAGCTCCACCACCAGAGCGGCGATCCCACGCTCGGCCAGGGTGCGCACGAACGCCCGCTGCTCGGCCGGGCGGGTGCCGAGGCCGTACCCGGTGGTGAGCAGCAGCTCGCCACCCTTGAGCAGCGAGGCGATGTTCGGCACCTCGCCCGCGTGCACCCAGCGCACCGTGCGCCCCAGCCGGTCGGCACCCGCGAGGATCTCCGGCAGCCCGCTGCGCAGTCCGGGCAGTTCCAGCGCCCGCTGGACGGTGATCCCGGCGCCCTGGGTGTCGGGTCGGTGGTCCGTACGGCTGTCCATGCAGCGGACGCTACCTGCGCAAACGCCCGCGGGACAGCTCCAGGCTAGATCGGCCGGATGTTGTGGTTGAAGCGGAAGACGTTGTCGGGGTCCCAGCGCCGCTTCACCTTCCCCAGCCGCAGCAGGTCGCCCGCTCCCAGGCCCGCCCGGACGCGCTCGGGTCCCTCGTCGCCGATGAGGCCGAGGGGGACGGCACCGGTGCTCCAGGGCCGTACCTCGGCACCCGCGTCCCGCACCCAGGCCACGGCCCGCTCGTCATCGGCCGGGTCCGTCCAGCGGGCGAAGGGGTGCACCAGCCAGGGCGCCTCGCGGTAGGGCACCGGGTACGCGGCCGGACCGGTGGCGACCGCACCGCCCAGCGGAAGGAGCATGTGCCGGCATCCGCCCGGCACCGGCATGGACTGCGCCCGGGTGCAGAAGACGTCCACCAGCTCGTCCGGCAGGTCCGTCAGGCACTCCGCCGACCAGTGGGCCCGGCCGCCCGTGGGGTACAGCAGGCGCCCGGCCTCGGCACCGGTCAGCTCCGCCGTGTGCGGCAGCGCCAGCAGGGGTTCGGCGAGCCGGCGCAACCCCGCCCCGCCACCGGCGTACGTCAGCAGCACGCCGCACCGCACCCCGTCCGGAGCCGCGTACAGCACCGCGCCGCCCACCTCGTCGGGGCCGGTACGGATGATCTCGCGGAAGGCGCGGACCACGTCCGGGCCGGACCCCGGCGGGTACCGCAGCAGCACCGCCGAGAACTCCGGCAGCTCGTGCAGCTCCAGCGTGAGCGCCGTGGCGACGCCGAAGTTGCCGCCCCCGCCGTGCAGCGCCCAGAACAGCTCGGGGTTGTTGTCGGCGCCGGCGTGCACCCGCTCGGCGTCGGCGGTCACCAGCTCGACCCCGGTGAGGCCGTCCACGGCGAGGCCGAAGACCCGGTCCAGCCGGCCGGTGCCGCCGCCGAGCACGAAGCCGCCGACCCCGGTGGCCGGAGCCCGGGCGCCGGTGCTCGCGAGGCCGTACGGCCGGGTCGCCCGGTCCAGGTCGCCCGTCGTGGCGCCGCCCTCGACCCGGACCGCCTCGGCCGCCGGATCGACGGTCACGCCGCGCATCCGGCGCAGGTCCACCACCAGCGCACCGTCGACCCGGGCCCCCGCCAGGCCGCACCCGCCGCCGCGCACCGCGATGTGCAGGTCCAGTTCACGCGCGAAGCGGACGGCCCGGACCACGTCGGCCGCGTCCGCGCACTGCGCGATCACGGCCGGACGCCGGTCGGGCAGGGCGCTGAAGACGCCCCGGGCGTCGTCGTAACCGGGGTCCCCGGGGGCGAACACGTCGCCGGCCAGCTCCTCACGGAGTGCGGCGAGCGCCGTGTGCGCCGTGGAACGGGTGGCCATGGCCGGGCCCCCTTCCAGGAGGGGTCACCTTCCAGCCTAGGGGCCTTCCGTCAGAAGCCCCCTGGGGCCGCTAACCGCCGTACGCCCCGGACGCCGTCAGCCGCAGCGCCGTATCGATCAGAGGCACATGGCTGAACGCCTGCGGGAAGTTGCCCACCTGCCGCTGCAGGCGCGGGTCCCACTCCTCCGCCAGCAGGCCGAGGTCGTTGCGCAGCGCGAGGAGCTTCTCGAAGAGCCTCCTCGCCTCGTCCACGCGGCCGATCATCGCCAGGTCGTCGGCCATCCAGAAGGAGCAGGCCAGGAAGGCGCCCTCGTCGCCGGGCAGACCGTCGACGCCCGCGTGGTCGCCCTCCGTCGGGTAGCGCAGGATGAACCCGTCCGGCGTGGACAGCTCGCGCTGGATCGCCTCGATCGTGCCGATCACCCGCTTGTCGTCCGGCGGCAGGAAGCCCATCTGCGGGATGAGCAGCAGCGAGGCGTCCAGCTCCTGGGAGCCGTAGGACTGCGTGAAGGTGTTGCGCTCCTTGTCGTAGCCCTTCTCGCACACGTCCCGGTGGATGTCGTCGCGCAGTTCCTTCCAGCGCTCCAGCGGGCCGTCCGCGTCCCCGGACTCGATCAGCTTGATGGTGCGGTCCACCGCGACCCAGGCCATCACCTTGGAGTGCACGAAGTGCCGGCGCGGGCCGCGCACCTCCCAGATGCCCTCGTCCGGCTGCTGCCAGTGGTCCTCCAGATAGCGGATCAGCTTCAGCTGCAGCAGCGAGGCGTAGTCGTTGCGGGCCAGGCCCGTCATGTGCGCCAGGTGCAGGGCCTCGGTGACCTCGCCGTACACGTCCAGCTGGAGCTGGTGCGCCGCGCCGTTGCCGACCCGGACCGGGGCGGAGGACTCGTAGCCCGGCAGCCAGTCCAGCTCGGCCTCGCCCAGCTCGCGCTCGCCCGCGATGCCGTACATGATCTGCAGGTTCTCGGGGTCGCCGGCGACCGCGCGCAGCAGCCACTCGCGCCAGGCGCGGGCCTCCTCGCGGTAACCGGTGCGCAGCAGGCTCGACAGGGTGATCGCGGCGTCGCGCAGCCAGGTGTAGCGGTAGTCCCAGTTGCGCACGCCGCCGATGTCCTCCGGCAGGGAGGTCGTCGGCGCGGCGACGATGCCGCCCGTGGGGGCGTACGTCAGGGCCTTCAGGGTGATCAGCGAACGGACCACCGCCTCGCGGTACGGCCCGTGGTACGTACAGTGCTCGACCCACTCGCGCCAGAACGCCTCCGTCGCCTCCAGCGAGGCCTCCGGCTCCGGCAGCGACGGCGGCTCCCGGTGCGAGGGCTGCCACGAGATGGTGAACGCGATCCGGTCACCCGGGGCGACCGTGAAGTCGGCGTACGTCGTCAGCGACTTCCCGTAGGTCTCGGCCTCCGTGTCGAACCACACCGAGTCCGGTCCGGCGACCGCCACCGTGCGGCCCTCGTGCTTGTGCACCCAGGGCACGACCCGGCCGTAGGAGAACCGCATCCGCAGGGCCGAACGCATCGGCACCCGGCCGGTGACACCCTCCACGATCCGGATCAGCTGAGGCGCGCCCTCACGCGGGGGCATGAAATCGGTCACGCGGACCGTGCCCCGCGGGGTGTCCCACTCGGACTCCAGGATCAGCGAGTCGCCCCGGTAGCTCCGCCGGGCGGCCGTGGGCGGCTGCACGTCGGCCGCGTGGGCCGGGCCGAGCCGCCAGAAGCCGTGTTCCTCGGTGCCCAGCAGACCGGCGAAGATGGCATGCGAGTCGAAGCGGGGCAGGCACAGCCAGTCCACTGTGCCGTCCCGGCAGACCAGTGCCGCGGTCTGCATGTCTCCGATGAGTGCGTAGTCTTCGATGCGCCCGGCCACGTGCAACTCCAGTCGAACGGCCACGTCACCCCCGCGCAGGGGGCTGTCGCTAGTGCGGTCAAGGGGTCGTTGTTGTGCGTCGTTGAGCGGTGAAGCAAAGCAGCCTGCCGAGCCCTGAGGCAACACGACAGTCTTTGCTCAACGAACTGCCGCGCTCTCGTTGTTCCGGGTGGTGCAGGCGGGGGTGTGCCGTCGTTCCGGCCGGGCTCGGCAGCGAGTGTCCGAGCAGGATACGACGCACGTAGATGATCTGCGTGCCGCTCCGGGCAACCGGTGTGGTCCGAACGGGTGAGCAGCTGGTGATAACCATGTGACGTGTGCGTGCCTGTGCTGACACCTGGGGCGACCCGCACCGTGCCCGGGCCTCGTACCGGGGCGGTGGGCGAGCCGCCCGTGCCCGGGTGAGCGCGGAGCGTGGCCGGAAGCCATCTCGTCCAGGCGCTGATACCCTGGTAGCCCGTGGACCGGTGGGCCCGAAACCCCCGAACCGCAGCGACGGCACCCCCGGAGATCTCCGGGACGGCAGCCGCACCGCACGACAGACCGCGACCACGGGAGCCCCCTCTTGGCCATGCCGCCCGCTGCTTTCCGAAACAGCACAGCCACGACGACCAAGCACATCTTCGTCACCGGGGGTGTCGCCTCCTCGCTCGGCAAGGGCCTGACCGCCTCCAGCCTGGGCATGCTGCTCAAGGCCCGCGGCCTGCGCGTGGTGATGCAGAAGCTGGATCCGTACCTGAACGTCGATCCGGGCACCATGAACCCCTTCCAGCACGGTGAGGTCTTCGTCACCAACGACGGCGCCGAGACCGACCTCGACATCGGACACTACGAGCGCTTCCTCGACCGCGACTTGGACGGCTCTGCCAACGTCACCACCGGCCAGGTGTACTCGACCGTGATCGCCAAGGAGCGGCGCGGCGAGTACCTGGGCGACACCGTGCAGGTCATCCCGCACATCACCAACGAGATCAAGCACCGCATCCGGCGCATGGCCACCGACGAGGTGGACGTCGTCATCACCGAGGTCGGCGGCACCGTCGGCGACATCGAGTCGCTGCCGTTCCTGGAGACCGTCCGCCAGGTCCGCCACGAGGTCGGCCGGGACAACGTCTTCGTCGTGCACATCTCGCTGCTGCCGTACATCGGCCCGTCCGGCGAGCTGAAGACCAAGCCGACCCAGCACTCCGTGGCCGCGCTGCGCAACATCGGTATCCAGCCGGACGCGATCGTGCTGCGCTGCGACCGCGAGGTCCCGACCGCGATCAAGCGGAAGATCTCGCTGATGTGCGACGTGGACGAGGCCGCCGTGGTCGCCTGCCCGGACGCCCGCTCGATCTACGACATCCCGAAGGTCGTGCACGCCGAGGGCCTGGACGCCTACGTGGTGCGCAAGCTCGACCTGCCGTTCCGCGACGTCGACTGGACGACCTGGGACGACCTGCTGGACCGCGTCCACAACCCCGACCACGAGATCACCCTCGCGCTGGTCGGCAAGTACATCGACCTGCCCGACGCCTACCTGTCGGTGACCGAGGCGCTGCGCGCCGGCGGCTTCGCCAACCGGGCCCGCGTGAAGATCAAGTGGGTCACCTCGGACGACTGCAAGACCCCGGCCGGCGCCAAGGCCCAGCTCGGTGACGTCGACGGCATCTGCATCCCGGGCGGCTTCGGCGACCGCGGTGTGCTCGGCAAGGTCGGCGCGATCCGCTTCGCCCGCGAGAACAAGATCCCGCTGCTCGGCCTCTGCCTCGGCCTGCAGTGCATCGTGATCGAGGCCGCGCGCAACCTCGCCGACATCCCGGACGCCAACTCCACCGAGTTCGACCCGGCCACCGGCCACCCGGTCATCTCCACCATGGCCGAGCAGCTGGACATCGTCGCCGGTGAGGGCGACATGGGCGGCACCATGCGGCTCGGCATGTACCCGGCCAAGCTGGCCGAGGGCTCGATCGTGCGCGAGGTGTACGACGGCAAGGAGTACATCGAGGAGCGGCACCGCCACCGCTACGAGGTGAACAACGCCTACCGCGCGGAGCTGGAGAAGAAGGCCGGGATCCTGTTCTCGGGCACCTCGCCGGACGGCAAGCTGGTCGAGTACGTGGAGTACCCGCGTGACGTCCACCCCTACCTGGTCGCCACGCAGGCGCACCCCGAGCTGCGCTCGCGGCCGACGCGTCCGCACCCGCTGTTCGCCGGCCTGGTGAAGGCCGCCGTGGAGCGGAAGATCTCGCAGTAGCACAAGAGTTGTACGGTGGCCGGGGCGCGCGGGTTCAGAACGATCGCGCCCCGGCCGCTTTGCATGTGTGGGAAGGACAGGGCATGACGATCAAGGACACCGCCGAGGCGTGGGAGATCCGGGCGACGGAGACCCCCTTCACGGGCAACAAGACCTCCGTGCGCACCGACGACGTGGTCATGCCCGATGGCTCGGTGGCCCGCCGCGACTACCAGGTCCACCCCGGCTCGGTCGCCGTCCTCGCCCTGGACGAGGAGGACCGGGTGCTGCTGATCAACCAGTACCGCCACCCGGTGCGGTACCGGCTGTGGGAGATCCCGGCCGGCCTGCTCGACGTGCCCGGCGAGAACCCGCTGCACGCCGCCCAGCGCGAGCTGTACGAGGAGGCGCACGTCAAGGCCGAGGACTGGCGGGTGCTGACCGACGTCTACACCACGCCCGGCGGCTGCGACGAGGCGGTACGGATCTTCCTCGCCCGCGACCTGTCCGCGGCCGAGGGCGAACGGTTCGCGGCGGAGCACGAGGAGACCGACATGGAGCAGGCACGGGTACCGGTCGACGAACTGGTGCGCCGTGTCCTCGCCGGCGATGTGCACAACAACTGCCTGGTCGTCGGCGTCCTCTCGCTGGTGGCCGCCCGCGCCGGCGACGGCCTCGACGCACTGCGCCCGGCCGACGCCCCCTGGCCGGCCCGCCCCTTCACGCCCTGACCGGCACCCGTACGGCGTACTGGTGTGACGATCGCCTGATCCGATCGGGGGACCCGTCCGCCATGCTCCTCCCAGCACGTCGCAGAGCGTGAACTAGGCTTTTGCAACGCCCGTACCGGGAAGATCCGGCGGGCTCGCGCGTGCGGTGGGACGGGAGTGTGGCCCGTGACGGATCAGGCGGTGGACACAGGCTTCGTGCGGCTGTCGGCGCACGCGGACGCGGACGACCGATTCCTGGGCCGTACAAGGGAGTTGAAGGAGCTGCGCGCCGACATCGAGCGCGCCGGCCTGGACACCCTCTCGGGCCGCAAGGCACCCCGCGCGCGCGTGCTGCTGATCGCGGGGCGCCCCGGCTCCGGCCGCACCGCGCTCGCCGAGGAACTCGTACGGCAGGTGGCGCACCGTTACCCCGACGGGGTGCTGCGGGCCCGGCTCAGCGAGCCCGACGGGACCCCCGTCCCCCTCGCCCGCACCGCCCGCGAGCTGCTCGCCGCGCTGGAGCTGCCCGCCCCGGCCGGCGCCGCCGAGGACGACCTGACCGAGGCGCTGCGCACCGCCCTCGCCGACCGGCGCGCCCTGCTGCTGCTGGACGACGCGGCCGGCGCCGAGCAGGTCGACGCACTGCTCCCGGAAGCCCCGGACTGCCTGGTGGTGGCCGTCTCCTCGGGCCCGCTCACCGGCATCGCGGACGTCCGGCCCTGCACCCTGGGCGGCCTGGACACCAAGTCCGCGGTGGAACTGCTCACCCGCTACACCGGCGCGGTCCGCATCACGGTCGACCCGCGCTCCGCCGAGAGCCTGGTCGAGGCCTGCCAGGGCCATCCGGCCGCGCTCGTCCTGGCCGGCGGCTGGCTCGCCGCCCGTCCCAAGTCGGCCGTCTCCGACCTCGCCAAGCGGCTGCACACCGCCGACGACGGCACGGACGGCACCCCGCTGGCCCGCGTCTTCCGGCATGTCCGCGGCGAGCTGCCCGGTCCGGCCGCCCGGATGCTGCCGCTGCTCTCCCTCGCGCCGGCCGGCCTGATCGACCCGCACACGGCCTCGGCCCTCGCCGGCTGCTCGGTCGGCGCCGCCCGCGCCGTCCTGGACGACTTCGTCGCCCTCGGTCTGCTGCGCGCCGTGGACTCCCCGCTGCCGCTGTACGACGTCCCCGGCTGTCTGCACCCGCTGCTGCGCGCACTCGCCGAGAGCCAGGAGCGGCCCGCGGAGCTGCAGCTGGCCCGGGCCCGGATGCTGGAGCGGACCGTACGGCTGCTGCAGTCCTGCCGGGCGATCACCGAGACGGACAGCCCCCAGGCCCGGGAGAAGCTGAACGCGATGCCCCGCGAGATCCGCTTCCCCAATCCCCGGGCGGCCGCCGACTGGCTGCTCGTCCGGCGGCCCGCGCTGCTGGCCTCCGCGCGTCTCGCCGTGGCCGACGGCGAGCTGGACACCCTGGCCCGGCGGCTGATGTCCCAGCTGGTCAGGGCCATGGTCGCGCATGTCGGCACCCAGGCCGCGGCCGCCGATCTCTACGATGTGCACAGCCTTGTCCTGGATGTCGCCGAGCGGCGCGGCCTGGTCCGGGAGAAGGCCGCGGCGCTGCTGAACCTCGGCGATGTGGACGCGCAGACCGGCCGTACCCGGGCGGCGCTGGCCCGGTACCGGCTGGCACTGGATGCCGGACGCAGGGCGAACGACCCGTACGCCACCGGCCGCGCGATGGAATCCGTAGGTGGCGCGTACCAGGAGCTGGGGGACTACGACCGGGCCGCCGACTGGTTCGGCCGGGCCCTCGCCGAGCGGCTGGCCCGCGGCGAGCGCGAGCAGGTCGCCCGGCTGTACGGCCGGATCGCCGCCACGCACACCTACGCGGGCCGCTACGGCGAGGCCCTCAGGAACTGGCGGGCCGCCGTCGCCGGCCACCGCAGGAGTGGCGATGTGGCGGCCCACGCGCGGGCGTTGAGCGAGCTGGCCCGGGTGCAGGAGTACGCCGGGCGGTTCGAGGAGTCGCTGCGCACCTGCCAGGAGGCGGTGGAGTGGGCGCGGCGTGCCGAGGACGTCCGGTTGCAGGCCGCGGTGCAGCTGCGGCTGGCCGACACCCTGGAGCACCTCGGCGACCCCACCGCCGCCCGTCTGCACCGCGCGGCGGCCGGGCGCATGCTGGACGAGGAGGCCCAGGACAGCGAGGCAAGTCCGAATCAAGACGCTAACGCCTGCGAAATCCGCAGTACACCTCCTGAAGATTGATGCAATGAAAGGCTAGACACGCGGAACGCCTTCATTAGACTGGCTCTGCCGCACGTTCTCCTGCGGTGTCTCCCGGTGTGCCCTGCATGCCTGGGTATGTCTTGTAATGCACCCCCCATACCCTCTGAGCCAAGGACCGTGATCGACGTGAAGGTCGGCATCCCCCGCGAGGTCAAGAACAACGAGTTCCGGGTGGCCATCACCCCCGCCGGTGTGCACGAGCTGGTGCGCAACGGCCACCAGGTCGTCATCGAGCGGGGCGCCGGCCTCGGCTCCTCGATCACGGACGAGGAGTACGTCTCCGCCGGCGCCGGGATCCTCGACACCGCCGACGAGGTGTGGGCCGCCGCCGACCTGCTGCTGAAGGTCAAGGAGCCCATCGCGGAGGAGTACCACCGCCTCCGCAAGGACCAGATCCTCTTCACCTACCTGCACCTGGCCGCCTCCAAGGAGTGCACGGACGCGCTCATCGAGTCCGGCACCACGGCCATCGCCTACGAGACGGTGGAGCTGCCGAACCGCGCGCTGCCGCTGCTCGCCCCGATGTCCGAGGTCGCGGGCCGCCTCGCCCCGCAGGTCGGCGCCTACCACCTGATGCGCGCGGCCGGCGGCCGTGGCGTGCTCCCCGGCGGTGTCCCGGGCGTGACCCCCGCCAAGTGCGTGGTCATCGGCGGCGGCGTCTCCGGCTGGAACGCCACCCAGGTCGCCGTCGGCATGGGCTTCGACGTGACCCTGCTCGACCGCGACATCAACAAGCTGCGCGAGGCCGACAAGATCTTCGGTACGAAGGTCAAGGCGATCATGTCCAACTCCTTCGAGCTGGAGAAGGCCGTCCTCGACGCCGACCTCGTCATCGGCGCGGTCCTCATCCCGGGCGCCAAGGCCCCGAAGCTGGTCACCAACGAGCTGGTGGCCCGCATGAAGCCCGGAAGTGTTCTTGTCGACATCGCGATCGACCAGGGCGGCTGCTTCGAGGACTCCCACCCGACGACGCACGCCGAGCCCACCTTCCAGGTGCACAACTCGGTCTTCTACTGCGTCGCCAACATGCCCGGCGCGGTGCCCAACACCTCCACCAACGCCCTCACCAACGCGACGCTTCCGTACATCGTCTCCCTCGCCAACAACGGCTGGGTCGAGGCGCTGCGCCGCGACGCCGCGCTCGCCAAGGGACTCAACACCCATGACGGCAAGGTCGTTTACAAGGAGGTCGCAGAGGCACACGGCCTTGAGCACGTGGAGCTGGAGTCCCTGCTCGGCTGACCCAAAAGGCGATTCGTCAACACGACTCGTCAACAGCGCACGCCCGGCCGGACCTTGCCCGACAAGGTCCGGCCGGATGTGTGTATGGTCACTTTGCGACTCTCGGTCAACTCGCCTCGAACGTAACCCTTCGACCGATTCGCACACCGGTGAAACCTGCTGTGCGACGGCCGTACGCCCTTGACAGCGGGATGTTTCATTGCCGACACATCCTGCCGGGTCCGGCGGATTGTGTTGCTGCGGACCGCCGACACGCCATAGAGTCGCCAACCGTCGGCATGGTGCCACGCTGACCTTGTCTAGAAGTTTCCTGGTCACCAAGGAGGTAAGACGACTTGTGAATGAGTCGACATTTTCTCCCGGGGGTGGTCAACCAGGAATGCCGGTACGGGGCCAGGGCCCCACGGGATTCGAGGCTGTCGGCTCCGTAGCTGTGCGCACCTTCGCAGCCCACCAGAGTCCGGGACCGCAGACCGCCCGGACAGCACACCAGAGCATGGATGGCCATCACGTGAACGCCATGGCCGGCGACGGAAGTGGCGCGCCCCACAACCACTTCGCCGACTACGACGAACTGCCCGAGGGGCACTTCTACGACCCCGACGCCGAGTACGAGCCCGATCCGGAGTACGCGGCCACGCTCGCGCCCGACGCGGCCCGCCAGCGCCGTGAGCGCATCGGGCCGACCGGACGCCCGCTGCCGTACTTCCCGATCCCGGGCCCGCTGACCGACCACGGCCCCGCGACGATCATCGCGATGTGCAACCAGAAGGGCGGCGTCGGCAAGACGACGTCGACCATCAACCTGGGTGCCGCGCTCGCGGAGTACGGCCGGCGCGTGCTGCTCGTGGACTTCGACCCGCAGGGCGCGCTGTCGGTGGGACTCGGCGTCAACCCGATGGAACTCGACCTCACCGTCTACAACCTGCTCATGGAGCGGGGCATGTCCGCGGACGAGGTCCTGCTGAAGACGGCGGTCCCCAACATGGACCTGCTGCCCTCCAACATCGACCTGTCGGCCGCGGAGGTCCAGCTGGTCTCGGAGGTCGCGCGCGAGTCGACCCTCCAGCGGGCGCTCAAGCCGCTGATGTCCGACTACGACTACATCGTGATCGACTGTCAGCCCTCGCTCGGCCTGCTCACCGTCAACGCCCTGACGGCCGCTCACAAGGTGATCGTGCCGCTGGAGTGCGAGTTCTTCGCCCTGCGCGGGGTGGCCCTGCTGACCGAGACCATCGAGAAGGTCCAGGAGCGGCTCAACCCCGAGCTGGAACTGGACGGCATCCTCGCCACGATGTACGACTCGCGCACCGTCCACAGCCGCGAGGTCCTGGCCCGTGTGGTCGAGGCCTTCGACGACCACGTCTACCACACGGTCATCGGCCGCACGGTCCGCTTCCCGGAGACCACGGTCGCCGGTGAGCCGATCACCACCTACGCCTCCAACTCCGTCGGTGCCGCCGCCTACCGCCAGCTCGCCAGGGAGGTGCTCGCCCGGTGTCACGCCGAGTGAGTCTGCCCGGGGCCGACGAACTCTTCCGTACGACAGGGGGGATGGCACTTCAGCCGTCGACTCCCCGGCGCGGGGCCAACGGTGAGGCCCGGGTGCCGGCTCCCGCGGGGGAGAGCGACGACATGGCCGCCGCCGAGGACGCGCCGCAGTCGGTGCCCGTCCAGGGCGGCGACGGAGAGGGCGCGGAACACACCGCGGCGGAGGCGGAACCCGCCGACGCCGGCGAGTCCCGTACCCGGCCGGCCAGGCGGCAGACGGCGCAGGAAGGCGCCGGGGTCGCTCAGCCGCGCAAGCGGGGGCGGGCGGCGGCGCGGCGGCCCAGTGGGCGCGAGCGGCACGACGAGAAGATCACGGTGTATGTCTCGGCCGAGGAGCTGATGGACCTGGAGCACGCCCGGCTGGTGCTGCGGGGCGAGCACGGTCTCGCGGTCGACCGCGGGCGCATCGTCCGCGAGGCGGTGGCCGTGGTCCTGGCCGACCTGGAGTCCCGTGGGGACGCGAGCATCCTGGTACGGCGGCTGCGGGGGCGGTAGGGGTAGCCTGCGGGGGCCATGACCTCGAACGACGTTCCCCTCCCCGGCGCCGGAGCCGGCCGTCGGCGTGCGCTGGGGCGGGGCCCGGGGGTCGTACCCGCACCGGAACCGGAACCGCACGTTCCCGCACCGGAACCCGAACCGCACGTTCCCGAACCGGAACCGCACGTTCCCGCACCGGAACCCGAACCGCACGTTCCCGAACCGGAATCGCACGTTCCCGAACCCGAGGAACCCCGCGACGGTGTCTTCAAGGTCCGGCTCGCCAACTTCGAGGGCCCCTTCGACCTGCTCCTCCAGCTGATCTCCAAGCACAAGCTGGACGTCACCGAGGTGGCCCTCTCCAAGGTCACCGACGAGTTCATGGCGCACATCCGGGCCATGGGGCCCGACTGGGACCTGGACCAGACGACCGAGTTCCTCGTCGTGGCCGCCACCCTGCTGGACCTGAAGGCGGCCCGGCTGCTGCCCGCCGCCGAGGTCGAGGACGAGGCCGACCTCGCGCTGCTGGAGGCCCGGGACCTGCTGTTCGCGCGGCTGCTGCAGTACCGCGCGTACAAACAGATCGCCGACATCTTCAACCGGCGCCTCGACGACGAGGCCCGCCGCCGGCCCCGTACCGTCGGCCTGGAACCGCACCACGCCGAGCTGCTGCCCGAGGTCGTCATCAGCATCGGCCCCGAGGGGTTCGCCAGGCTCGCGGTCAAGGCGATGCAGCCCAGGCCCAGGCCGCAGGTCTACGTCGACCACATCCACGCCCCGCTGGTCAGCGTGCAGGAACAGGCCGGGATCGTGGTGGCGCGGCTGAAGGAGCTGGGGGAGGCGAGCTTCCGCGCACTGGTCGAGGACACCGACGACACCCTCACCGTCGTGGCCCGGTTCCTCGCCCTGCTGGAGCTGTACCGCGAGAAGGCCGTCGCCCTGGAGCAGGAGGCCGCGCTCGGGGAACTGCTCGTGCGCTGGACCGGCGGGGACGCCGACACGGCACCGATGGTCACCGACGAGTTCGACCGGCCGCCCGAGCCGCCCAAGGAGGAGAAGAAGCCGTGAGCGAGCAGACCACGGGGGTTCCGGCCGGGTTGCGGGACGTGTCCGGTCTCGACCTCAAGCCCGCCCTGGAAGCCATGCTCATGGTCGTGGACGAGCCCGCGACCGAGGACCACCTGGCGAAGCTGCTGGAGCGGCCGAAGCGGCAGGTCGCGGACGCGCTGCGGGAGCTGGCCGACGAGTACACCGTCCAGGGCCGCGGCTTCGAGCTGCGGTACGTCGCGGGCGGCTGGCGCTTCTACACCCGCGCCGAGTACGCCCCGGCCGTCGAGCGGCTCGTCCTGGACGGCCAGACCGCCCGGCTCACCCAGGCCGCGCTGGAGACCCTGGCGGTGGTCGCCTACCGCCAGCCGGTCAGCCGCAGCCGCGTCTCCGCCGTACGCGGGGTCAACTGCGACGGCGTGATGCGCACCCTGCTGCAGCGCGGTCTGGTCGAGGAGGCGGGCACGGAACCCGAAACAGGTGCGATCCTGTACAGGACGACGAACTACTTCCTGGAGCGGATGGGCCTGCGTGGCCTGGACGAGCTTCCGGAGCTCGCGCCCTTCCTCCCGGAGGCGGAGGCGATCGAGGCCGAGACCCAGGAAGGGGTTCCGTCGTTCGACCCGGACGCGCCCGACGCGCCGGGTTACGAGGACGCAGACGACCAGACGGAACTTTGATGCGAAGCAGCAGCGGCAGGAACAGCAGCGGAAACAACGGCGGGAGCCGTGGTGGCAACAGCGGCGGCCGCGGCGGGAGCAGCGGTGGCCGCGGTAGCTACCGCGGTGCCGGGAACAACCGCGACGACAAGCCGGGCGGCCGTCCGAAGAAGCCGCGCCCGGAGGAGCGGCGTTACGACGTGGGTCCCGGCGCCACCCAGGACGGCCCGAAGTCGGGCCGCGGCGCCTCGGCCCGCGGTGGCGCCAAGGGCGGCCCCAGGCAGGGCCGGCGCTCCGGTGACCGGACGGCGCCCTCGCGTTCGCGCGAGTACGAGACGCGGACCGAGGAGCGCAACCGGGAGCGGTACGCGGGCAAGAAGGACATCAAGCTGCCCAAGACCTTCCCGGGCGCCGAGCAGGAGGGCGAGCGGCTGCAGAAGGTCCTCGCGCGCGCCGGCTACGGCTCGCGGCGGGCCTGCGAGGAGCTGATCGAGCAGGCGCGGGTCGAGGTCAACGGCGAGATCGTGCTGGAGCAGGGCCGCCGGGTCGACCCGGAGAAGGACGAGGTCAAGGTCGACGGCCTGACGGTCGCCACGCAGTCGTACCAGTTCTTCTCGCTCAACAAGCCCGCCGGTGTCGTCTCCACCATGGAGGACCCCGAGGGGCGCCAGTGCCTCGGGGACTACGTCACCAACCGCGAGACCCGTCTCTTCCACGTCGGCCGGCTGGACACCGAGACCGAGGGCGTCATCCTGCTCACCAACCACGGCGAGCTGGCGCACCGCCTCACGCACCCGAAGTACGGCGTGAAGAAGACCTACCTCGCGGCCATCGTGGGCCCGATCCCGCGCGACCTCGGCAAGCGCCTGAAGGACGGCATCCAGCTGGAGGACGGCTACGCGCGCGCGGACCACTTCCGGGTGGTCGAGCAGACCGGCAAGAACTACCTGGTCGAGGTGACCCTGCACGAGGGCCGCAAGCACATCGTGCGGCGCATGCTGGCGGAGGCCGGCTTCCCGGTGGAGAAGCTGGTGCGCACCTCCTTCGGCCCGATCACCCTGGGCGACCAGAAGTCGGGCTGGCTGCGGCGCCTGTCCAACACGGAGGTCGGCATGCTGATGAAGGAAGTCGACCTCTAAGCCGATCCCCGAAACGCCCTTGCCGTGATCACCATTTCCCTTTATGGTCAGGATGACGATAAAGGGGGATGGTGATTCACATGCCGAAACACGCGGCGACCGGCGCACTCCTCGGCCTCGCCCTCGGGGACGCCCTCGGCTTCCCGACCGAGTTCAACGACGTGCCGCAGATCCTCGCCAAGTGCGGGCCCTGGCGGGAGATGGAGCTGCCGCGGCGCGCCTTCGTCTCCGACGACACCCAGATGACCCTCGCCGTCGGGCGGGCGCTCAGGACGGCCATGGAGCGCGGGTACCTCGCCCCGAAGCGGCTGGAGCGGCCGCTGCGGGAGGAGTTCGTGGACTGGTACGACTCCCCGGACAACAACCGCGCCCCGGGCAACACCTGCCTGACCGCGTGCGGCCTGCTGAAGGAGGAGGGCCGGGCCTGGCAGGACGCCAGTCAGGTCGGCTCCAAGGGCTGCGGTGCCAACATGCGGGTCGCCCCCGTCGGACTCGCCCCCGGTCTGAGCGACGAACAGCGTTCCGGCGCCGCCCAGTTGCAGTCCGCCCTCACCCACGGCCACCCCACCGCGCTCGCCGCCTCCGACCTCACCGCTCACGCAGTCCACCTGCTGGCGCAGGGCGTCGATCCGACGGGCCTGGTCGGCCGGCTGCGCTCCTACGCCCTCGACCACCGCACGCACTACGACCACACCTGGCTCGGCGACCTGTGGACCCGCTCCCAGGACCCCGGCCCCGAGCACTTCATCGCGCGCGGCTGGGACGAGTGCCTGGCCGTCCTCGACCGGCTCCAGGCGGCCGTACGGACGGTCTCCCCGGAGACCGACCCGTGCCTGGCCACCGGCGCGGGCTGGATCGCCGAGCAGGCCTTCGCCACCGGTCTGCTGTGCTTCCTCCTCTTCCCCGACGAGCCCGTCACCGCCCTGCGCCGGGCCGCCTGCTCCTCCGGCGACTCCGACTCCATCGCCTGCCTCACCGGCGCCTTCGCGGGCGCCTGGCTGGGCGCGGATGCCTGGCCCGCCGACTGGGCGGAACGGATCGAGTACCGGGGCGATCTGTTGGCGCTGGGTGCGCTCTGGGACGCTTAGGCCCATGATCGACGACCTCGACATCGACCTGAAGCCCGTGGTCGCGGAACAGCCCGACCCCCTGCTGTTCGCGACCGTCTCCGGAGCCCATCTGTACGGCTTCCCCTCGCAGGACTCGGACGTGGACCTGCGGGGCGTCCACCTGCTCCCCGCGGCCGATCTCGTCGGCCTGCGCGAGCCGGAGGAGACCCGTTCGCGGACCTGGGTGCGCTACGGCGTCGAGCTGGACCTCGTCACCCATGACCTGCGCAAGTTCGTCCGGCTGATGCTGCGCCGCAACGGCTATGTGCTGGAGCAGCTGCTCTCCCCGCTGGTCGTGCACACCGGGGACACGCACCGGGAGCTGGCCGCGCTCGCCCCCGACGTCCTCACCGGTCACCACGCCCACCACTACCGGGGCTTCGCGGTGACCCAGTGGCGCCTGTTCGAGAAGACCGGCGAACTCAAGCCGCTGCTCTACACGTTCCGGGTGCTGCTCACCGGTATCCACCTCATGCGCAGCGGCGAGGTCCAGGCGCACCTGCCCACGCTCCTGGAGCTGGTCGACGCGCCCGGCTATGTGCCCGACCTGATAGCCGCCAAGGGCGAGCGGGAGCACGGGGCGGCCGGCGTCGAGCACGCGCGCGTGCAGGCCGACGTGGAGCGGCTGCACGCCGTGCTCGACGAGGCCCAGGCCGCCTCAGCCCTGCCGGACGCTCCCGCCGCGTACGACGCCCTGCACGACTTCGTCATACGCGTCCGTCTGCAGGGCTGAGTCCCGGCGGACCCGGAAGAGGAAGTCGGCCACGCGCGCGTGGTCCGGCTCGGGCGGCAGCGGGGTGCGCTCCAGGGCCCGCTCCGTCTCCGCCCCCAGCCGGGCCATCCACGCCTCGACACCCGTCCAGGGAACCTCGCCCCGCTTCACCGCCAGCAGCGGCTCCCGCTGGTCGCCGACGTCGATCCGCAGCTCGCCGGTGCGCAGCAGGTCGCGGGCGGTCATCAGCAGGCGCAGCAGGTGCATGGCGTGCTTCCAGCGCGGGGCGCCCGTCGTACGGACGCCGGCGTCCAGTTTCCTGCGCTGGCCGAGGGCGTACCGGGTGAAGGTGTCGTGGGCCCGGCGGGAGAGGAAGGCGTCGCGCAGCGACAGCAGCTCCCGGCCGGTGTCGTCCAGGTGCTCCACGAGCGGGGAGTGCAGGCACTCCAGGATGTTCGGGTTGCCCCGCAGCGCCAGCTCGCAGAACCGCTCCAGCTCCCAGGAGAACTGCTCGTCCCCCGGGCCCTCCACATGCGTGGGCGGCTTCTCGAACCGCCAGAACAGGGGAGTCGGGGCGAGGAACACACCCCGGCGGTCCGTGTCGCTCGTGTCCGTCGCCAGACCGAAGGCCCGGGACCCCATGACACAGGCGTAGACGGTGTGGTCGCGCACCAGGGTCTCGGGCTGCATGCGGGGAGCGTACGCGGACCCCTCACGTCAGGTGGATCGAATTTCCCTCCACCTTGATCGACTTCTTCGGCAGCGGCCTGGTCGCCGGGCCGTGGGCCACCGCGCCGTCGGCGATGCGGAACCTGCTGCCGTGACACGGGCAGTCGATCGTGCCGTCCGCGACCTTGCTCACCGTGCAGCCCATGTGCGTGCAGACCGCCGAGAAGGCCCTGAACTCACCCTTCTTCGGCTGAGTGACGACGATCTTGTGTTCCCCGAAGACCTTGCCGCCGCCCTCCGGGATGTCGCGCGTGCTCGCCAGCGCCCTCTCGTCGGAGGAGTCGGAGACCGGGGAAGTGGGGGCCGGGGAGGCGGGGGCCGGGGAGGAGGGCACCGCGGACGCGGACGCCGGGGAACTCCCGCCGTTGCCGCCGCCGCATCCGACGCATCCCGCGGCGAGGGCCGCCGTGCCCGTCGCCAAAGCCGTGCGCCGCGTCGCGGGCTGGTTCATGTCACCACTCCATCCAGACGGGAAAACAAGGGATCGAACCGGTACATACCGGAACAGCCGCATCGTCTCAGCGATCGGGCGCCGTGCGCCGTGTCCGCGCGGGCTGACTACGCTGGACGGACCAAGAACAGATCCGCACGTCAGCAGGGAGCGACGCCGTGGCGGTACGAGCGGTCCGGGGGGCCGTCCAACTGGAGCGGGACGAGGCCGGGCACATGGACGAGCGGGTCGGAGCCCTGCTCACCGCGGTCCTGGAGCGGAACGGGCTGACCACCGACGACCTGATCAGCATCTGGTTCACGGCCACCCCCGACCTGCACAGCGACTTCCCGGCCGCCGCCGCCCGCAAGCTCGGCATCGTCGACGTGCCCCTGATCTGCGCCCAGGAACTGGACATCGAGGGCGCCATGCCCCGGGTCGTACGGCTCCTCGCGCACATCGAGTCGGACCAGCCCCGCGCCGGCATCCACCACGTCTACCTCGGCGCCGCGGCCGCCCTGCGCAAGGACATCGCCCAGTGAGAACCGCACTCGTCATCGGCACCGGCCTCATCGGCACCTCCGCCGCCCTGGCCCTCGTCCAGCGCGGCGTCGTCGTCCACCTCGCCGACCACGACCCCGAGCAGGCCCGGACGGCCGCCGCGCTGGGCGCCGGCACCGACGAGGCCCCCGACGGCCCGGTCGACCTGGCGGTCGTGGCCGCCCCGCCCGCCCATGTGGCCGGCGTCCTCGCCGACGCCATGCGCCGGGGCGTGGCCCGCGGCTACCTGGACGTGGCCAGCGTCAAGGGCGGCCCGCGCCGCGAGCTGGAGGCGCTCGGCCTCGACCTCACGGCCTACATCGGCACGCACCCCATGTCCGGCCGGGAGAAGTCCGGCCCGCTGGCCGCGACAGGCGACCTCTTCGAGGGCCGGCCCTGGGTGCTCACCCCGACCCGGGACACCGACACCGAGGTGCTCAACCTCGCCCTGGAGCTGGTCTCGCACTGCCGGGCCGTCCCGGTCGTCATGGACGCCGACGCCCACGACCGCGCCGTGGCCCTGGTCTCGCACATGCCTCACCTGGTGTCCAGCATGGTCGCCGCGCGCCTGGAGCACGCCGAGGAGGCCGCCGTACGGCTGTGCGGGCAGGGCATCCGGGACGTCACCCGGATCGCCGCCTCCGACCCGCGCATGTGGATCGACATCCTGTCCGCGAACCCGGGTCCGGTCGCCGACCTGCTCTCCGACGTCGCCGCCGACCTGGGCGAGACCGTCGAGGCCCTGCGCGCCCTGCAGTCCTCCGACGAGGCCAAGCGGCGCGAGGGCAGCGCCGGCATCGAGGACGTGCTGCGCCGCGGCAACGCGGGCCAGGTGCGGGTACCCGGCAAGCACGGCAGCGCGCCGCGGGTGTACGAGACCGTCGTCGTGCTCATCGACGACCAGCCCGGCCAGCTGGCCCGCATCTTCGCGGACGCGGGACGGGCCGGGGTCAACATCGAGGACGTACGCATCGAGCACGCCACCGGGCAGCAGGCCGGTCTGGTCCAGCTCTCGGTCGAGCCCAAGGCGGCGGCCGTCCTGAAGGAGGCACTGCGGGAGCGCGGGTGGGCCCTGCGGCAGTAGCACCGGGCCCGGGATCCCGCGTGCGTCCGGACGAGTGACCCGCACCCAGTAACCTTGTGCAGGGCGCTCTCGCTCCCCGCCCCCCGCCAGCACCGCACCAGGAAGGTGTCCCTCCGTGGAAAACGGCGCCGCCCCGACCGCCAAGCCCGTGATCGTCGCGATCGACGGCCCCTCCGGCACGGGCAAGTCGAGCACGTCGAAGGCCGTCGCCGCGCAGCTCGGCCTGAGCTATCTGGACACCGGCGCCCAGTACCGGGCGATCACCTGGTGGATGGTGAACAACGGCATCGACCTGGAGGACCCGACCGCCGTCGCGGCCGTCGCCGGCAAGCCGGTGATCGTCTCCGGCACCGACCCGGACAAGCCGACCATCACGGTCGACGGCGTCGACGTGGCCGGCCCGATCCGCACCCAGGAGGTCACCTCCAAGGTCAGCGCGGTCAGCGCGGTGCCCGAGGTGCGCGCCCTGATCACCGAGCTGCAGCGCTCGATCGCCGCCGGCGCGGAGAACGGCATCGTCGTCGAGGGCCGTGACATCGGTACGACCGTCCTCCCCGACGCCGACCTGAAGATCTTCCTCACCGCCTCCCCGGAGGCCCGCGCGGCCCGCCGCAGCGGCGAGCTGAAGGGCGCCGACGTGCACGCCACCCGCGAGGCGCTGATCAAGCGGGACGCGGCCGACTCCAGCCGCAAGACCTCGCCCCTCGCCAAGGCCGACGACGCGGTCGAGGTGGACACCACCGAGCTCACCCTCGCCCAGGTCATCGAGTGCGTCGTCACCCTGGTCGAGGAGAAGCGGGCCGGCGAGTGAACCGACCGCCGGTTGCTTCGCCGCGGGGCGCCGAGGTCGGGCGGCGCATCGGCGTCGGCCTGATGTACGGCCTGTGGAAGCCGCGCGTGTTCGGCGCCTGGAAGGTGCCGGCCACCGGCCCGGTGATCTTCGCCGTGAACCACTCCCACAACATCGACGGCCCGATGGTCATGGGCGTGGCACCCCGGCCGACGCACTTCCTGATCAAGAAGGAAGCCTTCGTCGGCCCCCTGGACCCCTTCCTGACCGGCATCGGCCAGCTGAAGGTGGACCGCGCCACCGCCGACCGCACGGCGATCACCCAGGCCCTCGGCGTGCTGGAGAACGGCGGAGTGCTGGGCATCTTCCCGGAGGGCACCCGGGGCGAGGGCGACTTCGCGTCGCTGCGCGCCGGGCTCGCCTACTTCGCGGTACGCAGCGGGGCGCCGATCGTGCCCGTCGCCGTACTGGGAAGCACCGACAGGCGCGGACGGTTGATAAAGGGGCTGCCGCCCCTGCGCTCCCGCGTCGACGTCGTCTTCGGCGACCCCTTCGACGCGGGCGACGGGAGCGGGCGGCGTACGCGCAGGGCGCTGGACGAGGCGACCGAGCGCATCCAGAAGCAGCTCACCAGCCACCTGGAAAACGCCAGGCGCCTGACCGGGCGCTAGGCGACACTTGAGTAGTGGATCAGCCCACGGGGTTCATCCCATCAGGGCCCTTCCACCGATCACCACGAAGAACGACGAGGTACGGACTACATGAACGACGACATCCAGCCCGGCGACTCGGCTGAGCACGAGTACGACCACGGGGCTCTCGGCGACGCCGAGTACGCGGAGTTCATGGAGCTCGCCGCGGAAGAGGGCTTCGACATCGAGGACGTCGAGGGCGCCATCGAGGCGGCGGGCCACGGACCGCTGCCCGTGCTCGCCGTCGTCGGCCGCCCCAATGTCGGCAAGTCGACCCTGGTGAACCGGATGATCGGCCGCCGCGAGGCGGTCGTCGAGGACCGGCCGGGCGTCACCCGCGACCGCGTCACCTACGAGGCCGAGTGGGCCGGCCGCCGCTTCAAGGTCGTCGACACCGGCGGCTGGGAGCAGGACGTCCTCGGCATCGACGCCTCCGTGGCCGCGCAGGCCGAGTACGCGATCGAGGCGGCCGACGCGGTCGTCTTCGTCGTGGACGCCAAGGTCGGCGCGACCGACACCGACGAGGCCGTCGTACGGCTGCTGCGCAAGGCCGGCAAGCCGGTCGTGCTGTGCGCCAACAAGGTCGACGGTCCGAGCGGCGAGGCCGACGCGGCCTACCTGTGGAACCTGGGCCTCGGCGAGCCCCACCCGGTCTCGGCCCTGCACGGCCGCGGCACCGGCGACATGCTGGACGCCGTCCTGGAGGTCCTGCCGGACGCGCCCGAGCAGTCCTTCGGCACGGCCATCGGAGGCCCCCGCCGCATCGCCCTGATCGGCCGTCCGAACGTCGGCAAGTCCTCCCTGCTGAACAAGGTGGCCGGCGAGGAGCGCGTCGTCGTCAACGAACTGGCGGGCACCACCCGCGACCCGGTCGACGAGCTGATCGAACTGGGCGGTGTGACCTGGAAGTTCGTCGACACGGCGGGCATCCGCAAGCGCGTCCACCTCCAGCAGGGTGCCGACTACTACGCCTCCCTGCGTACGGCGGCCGCCGTGGAGAAGGCGGAGGTCGCCGTCATCCTGATCGACGCCTCCGAGAGCATCTCCGTGCAGGACCAGCGGATCGTCACCATGGCCGTCGAGGCGGGCCGCGCCGTGGTCATCGCCTACAACAAGTGGGACACCCTCGACGAGGAGCGCCGCTACTACCTGGAGCGCGAGATCGAGACCGAGCTGGGCCAGGTCGCCTGGGCCCCGCGGGTGAACGTCTCGGCCCGCACCGGCCGCCACATGGAGAAGCTGGTCCCGGCCATCGAGACCGCCCTCGCCGGCTGGGAGACCCGGGTGCCCACCGGCCGCCTGAACGCCTTCCTCGGCGAGCTGGTCTCGGCCCACCCGCACCCGATCCGGGGCGGCAAGCAGCCGCGCATCCTGTTCGGCACCCAGGCCGGCACCAAGCCCCCGCGGTTCGTCCTCTTCGCCTCCGGCTTCATCGAGGCGGGCTACCGGCGCTTCATCGAGCGCCGCCTGCGCGAGGAGTTCGGCTTCGAGGGCACCCCGATCCACATCTCGGTGCGGGTGCGCGAGAAGCGCGGCACGAAGAAGAAGTAACGCCGGTACGACGCGAAGGGCGGCACCTGGTCCGCCAGGTGCCGCCCTTCACCGTGCGCCGGTCACATACCCCGGCGCGGCCCCGGCGGCAGCGCCGCCGGCACGTGCTGCATCCCCGTGTCGTGCTGCTGCCGCCCCAGCGTGCCGATCCGCTGCCACTGCGACTGCTGCCGTGCGCTGTAGGCCCCCGCGCTGTAGGCGCTGTACGAGCTGCTGAACGACCCCGCCCGGTGGCCGCCGTACCCGCCCGTACGGTCCGGAAGCTGACCGAAGGGGCTGAACCTCAGCCCCTCCTCCCCGCTCCGGTCACCCGGCAGGGTACGGAAGCTCTTGACCCACTCCGCGTAGAGCGAGTCGTAGATCGGCGTGGCCGAGGCACCACCAGCCCCTTCCTGCCCCGTTCGGGCAGAGGGGATGGTGGAGAAGGATGACCGGCGGGGTGGAGTGTCGTATGCGTGCACGTATGTCCAAACGACCGGAACCTCAAAGAGATGCGGTCACCGCAACCCCCTGAGGGGCGCGGGGAACTGCGCGGCGAGCCGCGATGCGCCCGCAGCCGCCGGACTGCGTGCAGCCCCCGCCCATGAGGCGCCCCTCACGTCCCCGCGAGAGGCAGCGCCGCAGCGACCAGCTTCCCGTTCGCCGCCGCCTTGTCGAGAGAGTCCCGCAGCAGGTCCTCCCGCGGCTGCCGCCCGATCGACCCCACCGGCGCCGCGAACATCAGCACCTGCTGGTGCTTGTTGGCGGCGGCCCGCCAGCTGTCCGTCACCTGCAGCGGCTGATGCGCCTGCCACCAGGCGACCGGCTGCCCGCCGCCCGCCGACGGCTGCAGCACCGCGTGCAGCTGGCCCGCGGCGAGCAGCACCGACCAGCCGTGCAGCACCGGCGGCACCGACGCCAGCTCGGTCACCGGCATGAACCCCTGCTCGATCAGGAGCGGAAGGAAGTCGTCGCCGGTCCCGGTCGTGCCCGGACGCACGATCGGCGAGGTCGGCTCGACGACGAGCGCGGGGTGCAACTCGCCCTCGACCAGGACGAGACCGCTGGTCACGCCGAGCACCGCCGGCTCGGCCGCGGCCTGCTGCGGCGCGCCCCCGGCGGCCTCGCCGGCCATCCCGCCGATGGAACGGACGGCGCCCTGCAGCTGCTCCTCGGTGACCTGGACGACCTGGGAGGGCAGGCAGCTGGCGTGGGCGAAGGCGAGGACGGCGGTCTCGTCGCCGACGAACAGAACGGTGCTGGTGCGCTCCTGCTCGGAGTCGCCCGGCGTGCGGCAGGACGTGCAGTCGTAACTGCCCGGGGCGTTCTCTCCGGCGAGCAGCCGGTCGGCTTCTTCGTCGCCGATCTCGGCGCGTACGGCGTCACTGACGTCGAGCATGCGCGGCACGGTGGCTCCCTCGGGATGCGGTGCTGGGTCGGCCGGGTGGCTCCCGGCCGATGAGCCCCGGGGTTCCGGGCTCATGAAGGAGACAACGGGCGTCCTGTGGTGGGAGTCACGCCTCAAGGGCGACCGGTTCGAACCAAGCAGCGCGCACGGTCACCTTGTGTGCGGAATCCGCTACTCGAAGTCAACTCCTCGCCACGTCAAGGAACTTGGCGCGGTGAGGTGAGTCACAGATCGCTTCAGTCGGTGGTCGAAAAATCGGGAAATCAGCGCATGTAGTGGGTGGCTGAAAATCGCCGATACTCGCGGTAACGGGCAACTGGCCTGGACTGACGGTGAGTTGGTTGATTCCGGCCGCTCGACCTCCCTACATTCCTCCGCCGTGTGCAACGAGCACCGCTCGGGTACGTCCGACGGCCGGCACCGGCAGAGCACCACGCCGGCACCGGCCACGCGGACGGGGCGGGCACGACCGGTCGCGCTCCTGCGCGGCGAGGCGTGCTCCGCCTGGGGGAGCCCGGGTTCGTGGAGAGGGAATTACATGTCCGAGTGTGCCGATACCACCCGCAGCACCGCCCGTCACGACGGCGCCCGCAAGGGCCGTACGACGGCCGCGCTCGCCGGAGCCGCCCTGCTGGCCCCACTGGGCCTGCTGGCCGCCACCGGCAACGCCGCAGCGGCGGACAACGGGGTGTGGGACCGCATCGCCCAGTGCGAGAGCGGCGGCAACTGGCACATCAACACCGGCAACGGCTACTACGGCGGGCTCCAGTTCTCCGCCGGCACCTGGCGCGCGTACGGCGGCACCGCCTACGCCCCGACGGCCGACCAGGCCTCCAGGAGCGCGCAGATCGCCGTCGCCACCAAGGTCCAGGAGGCCCAGGGCTGGGGCGCCTGGCCGGTCTGCTCGGGCCGCGCCGGAGCCTATGGCGCCGCTCCCGCGGCCGACCGCGGCGGCTCCTCCGGTACGGCGGCCCCCCAGGGCGGCGCGACGACGAAGTCCGCCCCGGTGAAGTCCGCCCCGGCGACGGCCCCGCAGCGCCCGGCGGCCCACACCGGCCGCAGCGCCTCCCGCGGCGACTACACCGTCCGTGAGGGCGACACCCTGAGCGCCATCGCCACCCGGCACGGGACCACCTGGCAGCGGATCTACGCCGCCAACAAGAAGGTCATCGGCGACGACCCCGACCTGATCGTGCCCGGCCAGCGCCTCGCGCTCTGAGCCCCGCCCGGTCCGCCCGAGACAGCCGCTGTCCCCGACGAGGACAGCGGCTGTCCGCATGCCCTGGCAGACTCGGCCCCATGTTGGAGACCTCGGCACGTCTTTTGCGCCTGCTCTCGCTGCTCCAGGCCCATCGCGAGTGGTCCGGCGCCGAACTCGCCGACCGGCTCGGCGTCACCGCGCGCACGGTCCGCCGGGACGTGGACCGGCTGCGCGAACTGGGCTACCCGGTCAACGCCAGCCCCGGCACCGGCGGCGGCTACCAGCTGGGCGCGGGCGCCGAACTCCCGCCGCTGCTGCTGGACGACGACGAGGCCGTCGCCGTGGCCGTCGGCCTGCGCACCGCCGCGGGCCAGGGCATCGAGGGCATCGGCGAGACCTCCGTACGCGCCCTCGCCAAGCTGGAGCAGGTGCTGCCGAACCGGCTGCGCCGCCGGGTGAGCGCCCTGAACGCCTTCACCGTGCCGATGACGAGAAGCGGCCCGCCGGTGTCGCCGGTCGACCCGGCGCTGCTCACGGAGCTCGCGCACCTGTGCCGGGACGCCGAGCTGCTGCGCTTCGCGTACAGGAGCCACGACGGCACCACCAGCCGGCGTACCGTCGAGCCGCACCGGCTGGTGTGCAGTGAGCGGCGCTGGTACCTGGTCGCCTGGGACGTCGACCGGGCGGACTGGCGGACGTTCCGCGTCGACCGGATCACCCCCAGGCCGCCGCACGGGCCCCGCTTCGTCCCGCGCGAGCCGCCCGCCGAGGACCTGGCCGCCTATGTCTCGAAGGGCGTCTCCACGCGCGCGTACGCCACGCACTCCGCCGTACGGCTGCTGGTGCCGCTGCACGAGGCCGCCGAGCGGATCTCACCGTCCGCCGGCACGCTGGAGGCCGACGGCGCGGACGCGTGCGTCCTGCGCTCCGGCGCGGCGAACCTGGACGTGATGGTCGTCCACGTCATGATGCTGGGCTTCCCCTTCGAGGTGATCGAGCCCGCCGAGCTGACCGAGGCGATCAGGAGCGTCCGGGACCGGCTGGACGCGGCTCTGGCCGCGGCGCCCGCCCCGCCGGCGGCGCATGGCGGTCATGTGTCGAACCGGTGAAATACCCGTGGGGGCGTCAGCTGCCGTGACGGGGCACCGGATTGCACGGGGAATCCCACTCCGGAGCCGTCCCGATCGCCACTGCAGCGCTTTTCCCGGGGTAATTGGAGGGGTGCTGCGCGACCCGTGAATTCCGGCCGATAGCCCCGCTGAGGCCTGCGGAAACCCTCGTACGTGTGAAGGGGAACGAGGGATACCTCGGCCGGGAAGCTGTGACAGAAGTGTGACGGGAGTCTGATAGGACTCTTACCCTGCGCCGCGGGGTAGCGTGGCGGCATGGCACCGATTCCCACTCCGCCAGCGGAGCCCCAGGACAGTCCGGACGGGTACGTCGGCCTCGACGCCGCGCACGCCGAGCGGCTCGCCCGGCAGCGGGGGTGGTCGACGGTGCGGTCGTTGCCGCCGGGGGCGGTCGTCACCATGGAGTACCGGGCGGGGCGGCTGAACTTCGAGGTGCGGGACGGTCTCGTCGCCCGCGCCTGGAAGGGGTAGCGGGTCCTTCGTCCGCGGGCCCGTCGCGGCGGGTCGCCGGTATGGCCGAGGCCCCGTTTCCCTCCTCGGGGATGCGGGGCCTTCGTCGTGGTGCGGGGCGGTTGTGCGTACCGGCCCCGCCGGCCTTCGTGCCGTCAGCCGCCGGTCAGCGGGCGGGCCGGCTGGGTGGTGCCGCGGGGTGGGCGGTGGTCGGCGTGGGGTGGGCGGCGGCTGCCCGCGGGGGTGACCGGGGTGCGTTCCGAACGGGTCGTGTGCGGACCCGGGGCCAGATGGGCCAGCCCTCTGGAGGCACGGGTCGAGGCGACCGGCTCGCGTGCCGGGGCCGGTTGCTCGGCCGGTGTGGCCCGCGGCCTGAACACCACCGGCGTGACCGGGACGGCCGGTTCGGGCACCGGGCGGCCGCGGCGGGTGCGCAGGAGGTCGCGCAGGAGCTCGCGCACGAAGTCGCGCAGACCGAACACCGTGGTCTCGACCCAGGCGATCAGCGGCTCGAACCACGGCAGGGCGAGCAGGATCAGCAGGCCCGCGGCCCAGCCCAGCAGGACGTCGCTCAGCCAGTGCGTACCGAGGTAGACGGTGGTGAGGCCGACGCCCAGCGCCGTGATCGCGGACAGTGCCGACAGCCAGCGGCGCGCTCTCGGGGTGGAGGCCAGATAGGCCAGGATGCCCCAGGTCACCACCGCGTTGGCGGTGTGGCCGCTGGGGAATATATCGCCGCCCTGGCCCATCTCGTTCGAGCCGATCACGGTCGCGTAGTGCGGACCGAGGCGCCCCATCCCGAGCTTGGCGGCGCCGACCGTCATGTTCAGCAGCAGCAGGGAGGTGGCCAGGGTGAGCAGCGGGCGCAGCGTGTGCTGCCGCCAGGAGCGCCAGCCGAGCCAGGCCGCGACCATCACCGCGGTGGGGCCGCGCTGGCCGAGCACCACGTAGTAGTCGAGGAAGGCGTGGATCTGCGGCCACTGCTGGTACGGCCGGAAGAACATGACCTGCCAGTCGAGCCGGACCAGCCAGGACGTGATCACCACGGCCCACACGATCGCCAGGTAGAAAGCCAGGGTCGCGGTGAAGAGAACGACCCGGTGCCGGCTCATCCTTGGCACATCGATGTGGGCCGGTCGTTCCGGCTCACGGTCGAGTCTGGCGAACACCCGGTCCAGACGCCGGGTGAGGTTTCGTTCGGTACGCACCCAATCGACGTTACAGCGAGTGAGCTGTGTTCCCGGTCGTAACAGCGGCTTTGTGATGACGATGTGATGTGGGAAACCTCTCAAGGTGGCCCGAATTCCAGCGATTCCGCAATCCTGTGACGCTGTTCTCTTCAATTCCTTTGATCATGCCGGGCGTTCTTTATATGGCGCTTATGAATGCGTTAACCGGGTCCTGGTGCTGAATTCTCCGGTGCGTCACCGGCAGGCGAATGTCGATCATGGTGGACCGGAACCGTTCAGCCAGAAGGCCCCGTAGGCCGCCGAAGCGACCGCCAGCGCGGTCGTGACCAGCATGAACCGGAGTGGACGCAGTCGGGCGAGGGAACAGGCGAGCGGCAGCAGCAGGGGGAAGGCGGGCACCAGCAGTCGCGGCTTGGAGCCGAAGTAGCTCGACGCGCACAGGGCGAGTGCGAGGACGAACCCCGTGTAGACCAGCAGTTCGACGGGCTGGCGCCGGCGCACGCCGGTCAGGTACAGCCACAGCAGCAGGGCGACCCCGGCGGTCAGGCCGACGCCGGCCAGGGCGGACGGAAATGATGTGAACTTGTGGGCCACGAAGCGCGCGAATGCGTAGCCGCCGTCGAAGCCATTGCGCCATCCGGCCTGGACGTCCAGGTATCCGAGCGGCCCCTTGCCGGTCCGCTGCCCGACCCACAGCACGTAACCGGCGGCTCCGAGCGGCGCGATGAGCATGCCGAGGGCGACCCGGCCGCGCGGGGCCACAGGAGTGGCCGCAGCGGCTGATGGTGTGAAAGAGGTGGCAGGGGCGTGAGAGGTGGCGCCCTCGGTTTCCCGCGCGCCGCTCGGATGCTCGGGGGCGTGTGTGCTGTCGAGTGCGCTCGATGGGTGCGCCGGGGCGTGTGCTTCATCGGGTGCGCCGGGTGCGTGCATCGCGCTCCGGCCCCGCACGAACGAGATCACGCCCGCCGTCCACACCGCCGCGACCACCGCCGCCCCCACCGGCCGGGTCAGCCCCGCCAGTGCGGCCAGCGTGCCCGCGGTGACCCAGCGGCCGGTCAGCAGCGCGTACAGCGACCAGGCCGCCAGCGCCGTGAACAGCGACTCGCTGTACGCCATCGACTGCACGATCCCGACCGGCAGCACCGCCCACAGCAGGACGGCGCAGAGCCCGGCCCGGGGGCCGTACACCCGGTCGGTCACCGCGAAGATCCCGCAGGCCGCGGCGAGCGAGGTGAGCACGCCGACCACGAAACCGGCGTCCGCGTACGACAGCGGCAGGGCCGCGTGCAGCAGCCGCTCCAGCCAGGGCAGCAGCGGGAAGAACGCCAGGTTGGAGTGCACGTCGCCGTTGGGCAGCCGCACCTGGTAGCCGTACCCCAGTGCGGCGACCCGCGTGTACCAGAGCGAGTCCCACCGCGCGGTCAGCAAGGTGTACGCGCTCTTGCCGCGCGCGGCGCTCCACACCGCCAGCACCAGCAGCCCCAGGGCGCGGACCGCCGCGTAGCCCAGGAGGGCAGGCGCCGCCCGGCGCAGCAGCGGTGCGCCGGGTGGAGCCGCGCGCGTGTCAAGATCGGTCACGGTTCGATTATCGACCGGCGGTGGAACCGGACCGGACCCCGGGGCGTGGTCAAGAGGGAGCGACGTGGCGTACGCCACACGGGTTCCGTCGAGCGTGTGAGAGGTCCGCCACGTGCCCCCGTGCCGAACTCGCGTACGCTGACGAGTCAGCCGCGTGGGTTCGCGCGGGCCGGAAGACACCGCTCCTCTCCGGCCGTACGACAGGGGGTCCCCACCCCGTCGGTCCGCCCCAACGCGAGGCTCATCTGGGAGGTACGTACATGTCCGGGACGACCACGGCTGCCGTACGGCCGTGCCGTCGGACGGCCGGGGCCGGTGCCAACCGCTGGGTCGTCCTCGTCGTCCTCTGCGTCAGCCTGCTGCTCGTCGCCCTCGACGCGACCGTGCTGCACGTGGCGGTGCCCGCCGTCACCGAGGACCTCAAGCCAGGCGCCATACAGCTGCTCTGGATCGTCGACGTCTATCCGCTGGTCTGCGCCTCGCTGCTGATCCTCTTCGGTACCCTCGGCGACCGGGTCGGGCGCAGGCGTGTCCTGCTGCTCGGCTACGGTCTGTTCGGGGTCGCCTCCGCCGTGGCGGCGTTCGCGCAGACGGCCGAGACGCTCATCCTCGCCCGCGCGCTGCTCGGCGTCGGCGGCGCCATGATCATGCCGGCGACCCTGTCGATCCTGCGTCAGGTCTTCCCCGACCGGCGCGAACGCGCGCTCGCCATCGGCATCTGGAGCGCGGTGGCCGCCGTCGGCGCGGCCGTCGGACCGCTGCTCGGCGGGTTCCTGCTGGAGCACTTCTGGTGGGGCGCCGTCTTCCTCGTGAACATCCCGTTGATGCTGGTCAGCCTCCCGGTGGGCCGGATTCTGCTGCCCGAGTCCCACGGCGACCGCGGCGGCCCCTGGGACGTCATCGGTGCCCTGATGGCGGCCGGCGGTCTCTTCGGTGTCGTCCTCGGGGTGAAGCGGCTGGGCGGCGGCGAGGCGCCGGCGAGCCCCTTCACCGTGCTGCCGCTGCTGGCCGGCGCGGCCCTGCTGTTCTTCTTCCTGCGGCGGCAGCGGCGGCTCCCGCATCCGCTGGTGGACCTGCGGATGTTCCGCCGGCCCGCGTTCAGCACCTCGGTGGGCTGCATCGTGCTGGCCATGCTCGCGCTCGTCGGACTGGAGCTGATCGCCGCCCAGTACCTGCAACTGGTGCTCGGGCTCTCCCCGCTGCGGACCGGCCTGAGGCTGCTGCCGCTGACCATCGCGGCGATGGCGGCGGGCCTGGCGGGCGCGCGGCTGCTGCGCCGCTTCGGACCGCGCCGGATGGTCTGCTTCGGCTTCTGCCTGACCGCGGCGGCGGTCGGCACGCTCACGGCGATGGGCGGCACCGACAACGCCCCGCTGCTGCTGTCCGGCTTCGTCCTGCTCGGCTTCGGCCTGGAGACCACGCTCTTCGGGGCGTACGAGTCGATGCTCAGCGAGTCCCCGGCGGACCAGGCCGGCGGGGCGGCGGCGATCGGCGAGACGTCGTACCAGCTCGGCGCGGGCATCGGCATCGCGCTGCTCGGCAGCGTGATGAACGCGGCCTACGCCCCCGGTCTGCGCTCGGTCCCGGGCGTCCCGCGGCACGCCTCCGACGCGGCGGGCCACTCGCTCGGCGAGGCCTACGACATCGCCGGACGCCTCGGCGGTCCCGCCGGGGCGGCGCTGCGCCGGGCCGCGCGGGACTCCTTCGTGCACGGGCTGCATGTGACGCTGCTGGTGAGCGCTGGCCTGTTGCTGCTGGGCGCGCTGATGGCGCTGCGGCTGCCGCGGGTCATGCAGTGCGGGGAGCCCGCGGCGGCGGTGGAGCTGCCCGCACCGCGGGAAGTGGCCGAGCCGCGCGTCACGGCCTGACGGACTGGACGTGCGGCCCACTGCACCGTAACGTCGGCCCCAAAATGTAACTAGCGGTGCTAGTTTCTTGTGTGCCGGAGGGTGTCCCATGTCCGCGTCCTCGAAGTTGCCCCCCTTCGATCCCGCCGACCCGCTCGGGATCGACGACCTGCTGGAACCGGAAGACCTGGCCGTGCGGGACACCGTGCGGGCCTGGGCGGCGGACCGGGTGCTGCCGTACGTCGCCGACTGGTACGAGAAGGGCGAGCTGCCCGGCATCCGGGACCTCGCGCGCGAACTCGGCTCCCTCGGCGCCCTCGGGATGTCGCTGACCGGATACGGCTGCGCGGGTGCGACGGCCGTGCAGTACGGCCTGGCCTGCCTGGAACTGGAGGCGGCGGACTCGGGCATCCGGTCGCTCGTCTCCGTGCAGGGTTCCCTCGCCATGTACGCGATCCACCGGTTCGGCAGCGAGGAACAGAAGCAGGAGTGGCTGCCGCGCATGGCGGCCGGCGAGGTGATCGGCTGCTTCGGGCTGACCGAGCCCGACCACGGCTCCGACCCCGCCTCCCTGCGCACCCACGCCAAGCGCGACGGCGACGACTGGATCCTCAACGGCCGCAAGATGTGGATCACCAACGGATCGGTCGCCGGGGTCGCGGTCGTCTGGGCCCAGACCGAGGACGGCATCCGCGGGTTCGTCGTGCCCACCGACCGCCCCGGCTTCTCGGCGCCCGAGATCAAGCACAAGTGGTCCCTGCGCGCCTCCGTCACCAGCGAACTCGTGCTGGACGACGTACGGCTGCCCGCCACCGCCGTACTGCCGGAGGTCACCGGACTGCGCGGACCGCTCAGCTGTCTGTCCCACGCCCGGTACGGCATCGTCTGGGGCGCGATGGGCGCGGCGCGCAGCAGCTTCGAGGCGGCCCTGGAGTACGCGAAGACGCGCGAGCAGTTCGGGCGGCCCATCGGCGGCTTCCAGCTCACCCAGGCCAAGCTCGCCGACATGGCGGTCGAACTGCACAAGGGGATCCTGCTCGCCCATCATCTGGGGCGGCGGATGGACGCCGGCCGCCTGCGTCCCGAGCAGGTCAGCTTCGGCAAGCTCAACAACGTCCGCGAGGCCATCGAGATCTGCCGTACGGCGCGGACGATCCTCGGTGCCAACGGGATCTCCCTCGAATACCCCGTGATGCGGCACGCGACCAATCTGGAATCGGTGCTCACCTACGAGGGCACCGTCGAGATGCACCAGCTCGTGCTGGGCAAGGCGCTCACCGGGCTCGACGCCTTCCGCTGATCCCCGTCAGCAGGCAGGGCCGGTGAGCGGCCCTGCCTCAGCTCTGGTTGAAGAAGCCGTCCTCGCGGTGGGCGGACGCCTCACCGCTGATGATCTCCGTGTCGGCGGGCGTCAGCAGGAACACCCGGTTGGACACCCGGTCGATCGAGCCGCGCAGGCCGAAGATGAGCCCCGCCGCGAAGTCCACCACACGCTTGGCGTCGGCGGGCTCCATCGCGGTGAGGTTCATGATGACCGGGACGCCGTCCCGGAACAGCTCGCCGATGGCGCGGGCGTCCCGGAAGCTGTCCGGGGTGACCGTGCCGATCCGGCGGCCCTTCTCCTCGGCCGTGTCCGCGGCCACCTTCACCCGGGGGTCCGTGACCCAGGCGTCCCCGGACTCGGTGCCCTCGGAGTACTCGTCGTCGTAGTAACGCTCGTCATCGTTGTCGTCGACGAGGCCGAGCCACGCACTCGCCTTGCGTACCGATCCCATGGACGCCTCCTCTCACAGCGGTCTTTCTTGCTTTCCGCATCCCTATGGTCATCCATGATGCGGACGGCGCGCCAAGTGGATAGACGCCGCGCGGGGGGTTTGTGACGGTACTGGTGCACAGGCGATCCGTCGAGAACCCTTGTACCCCAAGGGTCCTGACACATACGGCTGCTGACTGAGAGTGAAATATGATTGTCGGCGGCGGATGGGTGATGATCGGTGCGTCCGGGTGAACGTCAATCTCGTACCACATCACGAGGGATCGTCGTGTGCGGAATCGTCAGACTGTGCGTTGATCGTGACGGAATATGGTCGGTTCTCCTCTCGGTCCTGACGGAGGATCAGGCCTGGCGGCCCGCTTGGCCCTTCAGCTCCGGCGGGTTGATCCGGGACTTCCCGATGGCCGAGCCCGTCGTGCCCCACTTCTTCAGGATCCTGGCGTAGGTGCCGTCGGCCAGCAGTCTGTTGACCGCCGCCTGGAAGGCCGGGGCCAGACCGGTGCCCTTCTTGAAGGCGAACCCCACGTCCAGGCGGTGGTACTCGTTCAGGAACTTCAGTCCCGGCTGGTGGGCCACGGCGTAACGCAGGCCGTTGATCGTGGACATCACGATGTCGCTGCGGCCCTGCTGGACGGACGACCAGATCGCGCTCTGCTCCGAGTACGTCTGCACCTGGTACGCCTTCTTGCCCGCGTCGGCGCACACGTGCCTGTTCTCCTGCAGCGTGGCCTCGAAGGTGGTGCCGGCGCCGGTCGCCACGTTCAGGCCGCACAGCTGCCGGAGGTCGGTGATCTTCGTCAGCTTGCTGTCCGCGCGAGTGGCGAAGCCCTGGCCGTCGTTGACGTAGGTGACGAAGTCGATGCTCCTGCGGCGCTCGTCCGTGACGCCGAAGTTGCTCGCGCCGAAGTCGTACTTGCCGCTGCCCAGCGCGGGCAGGATGGCCTCGAAGCTCGCCTGCTCCACCTTCAGTCTGATGCCGAGCACCTTGGCGACCGCCTTGGTGAAGTCGACGTCCTGGCCGGTCAGTGTCTTGCCGTCGGACAGGTAGGTGGTGCCGGGCGGAGTGCCGCCGACGCTGATCGCGACGGTGAGGCGGGTGGTGCCGGCGGGCAGCAGCTTCGCCGCCGCCTCGTCCTTCTTCTCCGCGGAGACGACATCGGTGGCGGGCACCGGGTCGGCCTTGGCCGCCACCGCGGACGTGTCCGTCCCGCCCGAGCCGCAGGCGGTGAGGAGCAGGGCGGCGGACGTAATGCCGATGAAAGGTACGAAATGACGCGTGCGCATCGGTGGCGATCTCCTGGGAGCAGACAGGGTGGCGGAGCCCGAGGGGAGGGGTACGCGTGTGAAGGCGAGGAAGGAGAGGGAGAGCGCGAGTACGCCGCCCGAAGGGCAGGCGCAGGCAGGGGGTCAGCTCAACACGAAGAGGACCACACGCGACCGAAGTCGATGTGGGAGCGCGTGACCAGCCACTGCTGTGGATGCATGGGCCAAGTGGAACAGGCATCCGGTTCCGCGTCAACTTGCCTGAGACGGAAGGCTCATAGTTCGGACAGCCTTGACAGCGGCGGGAAACGCCCACGTACTCTCGACGGACGGCCCTGCTGAGGGGCTCGGCCGTGTGAAGGCGCCACCCGACCATTTCGTGTCACGGAGCCTTCGCATGTCATCCGACACCCTCGCGCAAGCCCCCACCGCGGCCGGCATTCCCGAGCCGGCGGACACCCCGCGGATCGTCCCGCGGCGCCGGTACGGCCAGTGGGCCGCAGCCGTCGCCGTCCTCGCGCTGCTCGGCCTCGCCGTCAACTCCGTCCTGCACAACCGGGCGTTCCAGTGGGACGTCGTCGCCGACTACTTCACCACGGACTCCATCCTGCGCGGTCTGTGGCTCACGCTGTGGCTGACCGCGGTCGTGATGGTCCTCGGCTTCGCCCTCGGCACCCTGCTCGCCGCCCTCCGGCTCTCCGCCAACCCGGTGCTGCGGGCCGTGGGCTGGGGCTATGTGTGGCTCTTCCGGTCGATCCCGATCCTGGTGCAGCTGCTGCTGTGGTTCAACATCGGGGCGCTGTACCCGCAGGTGTTCGGGGTGAAGACCGTCAACCTGCTCACCCCGGTCGCCGTCGCGATCACCGGACTCACCCTGCACGAGGCCGCCTTCGCCGCCGAGGTCGTCCGGGCCGGCATCCTCTCCGTGGACCGCGGGCAGATCGAGGCCGCCCAGGCGCTCGGCCTGAGCCGGTGGCGGCGCTGGTGGCGGATCGTGCTGCCGCAGGCCATGCGGTCCATCGTGCCGCCCGCCGGGAACATGCTCATCGGCACCCTCAAGGGCACCTCGATCGTCAGCGTCATCGCCGTCAACGACCTGCTGTTCTCGGCCCAGTTGATCTACCACCGCACCTATCAGGTCATCCCGCTGCTGATGGTCGCGACCCTCTGGTACGCGGTCGTCACCTCAGTTCTCGGCCTCGGCCAGCACTACATCGAGAAGTACTACGCGCGCGGCACGGAGAACGCCCGATGAGGCCGCAGCTGGTGATCGTGGGAGCCGGGCCGCGGGGGACCGGCCTCCTGGAGCGCATCGCCGCCAACGCCCCCGAGCTGTACGCCGGTGCCGGCCTGGACGTCCATCTGGTCGACCCGTATCCGCCGGGCGGCGGCCGCATCTGGCGCCAGGCCCAGTCGCCGCTGCTGTGGATGAACTCGCACGCCGAGGACGTCACCATGTTCACCGACGAGACGGTGGCCATGGACGGCCCGGTGCGCGAGGGCCCCACCCTGCACGAGTGGGCCGGGCTGGACGGCAGCACCTTCGCCGACCGGCAGCTCCAGGGCCGCTATCTGCGCTGGGTGTACGACCAGGCGCTGGCCGCCCTGCCGCCGGGCGTCACCGTCCACCACCATCCCCGGCGCGCCCTGCGCGTCACCGGCCCGCGCGAGGGCCGCCAGCAGGTGTGGCTGGCCGGCCGCGCGCGCCCCCTCCTCGCCGACCTCGTGGTCCTCGCCCTCGGCCACCTCGACGCCGAACCCGACGACGAGCAGGCCGCGCTGGCCGCCTACGCCCGCGCACACGGCCTGGTGCACCTGCCGCCCGACTTCACCGCCGACAGCGACCTGTCCCCGCTGGAGCCCGGCGAACCCGTCCTCGTACGGGGCTTCGGGCTGGCCTTCGTCGACCTGATGGTGTTGCTCACCGAGGGGCGCGGCGGGCGGTACGAGGGCGACGCGTACCTGCCCTCCGGCCGGGAGCCCGTGCTCTACGTCGGCTCCCGGCGCGGAGTGCCGTACCACTCGAAGATCGGCTACGACTGGACCGGCGACCGGCCCCCGCTGCCCCGCTTCTTCGGCCCGGCCGAGGTGGACGCCCTGCTGGCCCGCCCGGCCGGCTTCGACTTCCGGCGCGACGTGTGGCCGCTGGTGGAGAAGGAGCTGGGCTTCGCCCACTACCACCGGCTGTTCACCGCCCACACCGAGCGTACGGCGATGGCCTGGGCCGACTTCGAGGAGAAGTACGCCGCCGCGAGCGGCTCCGCCGAGGTGCGGGCGCTGGTCGCCGCCGCGGTGCCGGACCCGGCCGACCGGCTCGACCTCGCCGCGCTCGACCATCCGCTGGACGGCGTGCGCCACGCGTCGCACGAGGACTTCCAGGACGGCTTGCGGGCCTATGTCGAGGCGGACCTGAGCCGCCGTCACGACGCCTCCCACAGCGCGGACCTCGGCGTCTTCCTCGGGCTGCTCTCCGTCTACGGGCAGCTCGTGCGGCTCGGGAACACCGGCCCCTGGTGGCACGGCTTCTTCAGCTACCTGGCGTCCGGGCCGCCCGGACCCCGGCTGCGGCAGATGCTCGCGCTGTCCCGGGCCGGGCTGCTGAAGTTCGTCGGCGCCGACATGAGCGTCACCGCCGAGAACGGGGTGTTCCGGGCCGCCAGTCCCACCGTGCCGGGCTTCTCGGTCGAGGCCCGCGCACTGGTCGAGGCCCGGCTGCCCGAGCCCACCGTCGGACGGGCCCGCGACAGCCTGCTGCGCGAACTGCACACCGACGGCGCCGCCGAGACCCCCGAGGGGCTGCTCCGGGTCGATCCCGGCGACGGCCGGATCCTCGACCGGGCCGGCCGCCCGCATCCCCGGCGCTTCGCGCTCGGCCCCTACACCGACGCCCGCACCCCCGGCGCCTTCACCCGGCCGCGCACCGGCGGGGCCGCGTTCCGGCAGAACGACGCCACCGCCCGGGCGGCGCTGGCCTTCCTGAGCGCCTCACACACAAAGGAACTCGCGCGATGAGCGTCATGGTCGACATCAGGTCCGTGCACAAGAGCTTCGGCCCGCTCGACGTCCTCAAGGGCATCGACCTCCAGGTGCGCACCGGTGAGGTGACCGTCGTACTCGGCCCCTCCGGCTCCGGCAAGTCCACGCTGCTGCGCGCCGTCAACCATCTGGAGAAGGTGGACCGGGGCGAGATCAGCGTCGACGGCTCGCTGATGGGGTACCGGCGCGCCGGGGACAAGCTGTACGAACTGCCCGAGCGCGAGGTGCTCCGGCAGCGCACCCGGATCGGGTTCGTCTTCCAGAACTTCAACCTCTTTCCGCACCTCACGGCCTTGGAGAACGTCGTCGAGGCGCCGGTGTCCGCGCTGAAACGGCCCCGGAAGGAAGCGGGTGCGGCCGCCCGCCGGCTGCTGGAACGGGTGGGGCTCGGCGACAAGGCCGACGCCTATCCACGGCAGCTGTCCGGCGGGCAGCAGCAAAGGGTGGCCATCGCGCGGGCGCTCGCCCTGGAGCCGAAGCTGCTGCTGTTCGACGAGCCGACCTCGGCGCTCGATCCCGAACTGGTCGGCGAGGTCCTCGACGTCATCCGGGACCTGGCGGACCGGGGCACGACGATGATCGTCGTCACGCACGAGATCGCGTTCGCCCGCGAGGTCGCCGACACGGTGGTGTTCATGGCCGACGGCAGGATCGTCGAGCAGGGCCCGCCGGGTGACGTGCTCGGCGCTCCGCGGCAGGAGCGGACCCGGGCGTTCCTGGCGAAGGTGCTGTGAGGATGGGTGCCGCTGCCCGCCGCCGGCTGCTGTGTCTCGCCGCCGCCGTCGACGTGCCGGGCTGCGTCGGTGCCGAACCGTACGTCGAGCTGGTCCGGCTCGCCGAGCGCGGCGGGCTGGACTTCGTCACGCTGGACGACTCCTCCGCCGGGCCCGGGCCCGACGCGCTCGCCGTGCTGTCCCGGGCGGCGCCCGCGACCCGGCGCATCGGCCTGGTCCCGACCCTCACCACCACCCACACCGAGCCCTTCCGGGCGCAGGCCGCCGTGGCGACGCTGGACCGGGTCAGCCGGGGGCGGGCCGGCTGGCGGATCGAGGTGTCCGCCGGGGCGCGGTGGGACGAGGCGGGCGAAGTCGCCGAGGTGTCCGCCAGGACGGGGGACAGCTGGGAGGACGGCACGGGGATCCGGGACGCGCCGGCCGGCCGTTTCCCGGACCGGGACGAGCCGCACCCCGGCGGCTTCACCGGCGGCGCCTCCTCGGTCCGGGGCCCCTCCACCGTGCCCCGGCCGCCGCAGGGCCGCCCCGTCCGCGTGGTCGACGCCACCGAGGCCCAGGCCCGTACCGTCGCCGCCCGGTACGCGGACGTGGCCCTGATCCGCGCCGCGACCCCGGCGCAGGCCGCCGCCGTACGCGGGGAACTGCGCGAGCGGGCCGCCGGGTCCGGACGGGACCCGGACACCCTGCGGACCCTGGTGAGCCTGCTGGTCGACCTCGGCGACGGAGAGTACGCGGCCGAGCCCGGACACGGTGGCGGCGGCCCGCGGCCGACCGTGCGGGGGCCGCTGTACCGGGGCGGCCCGGTCGCCCTCGCCGAACTGGTCGCGGGCTGGCACGCCGACGGTGTCACCGACGGCTTCCACCTGGTGCCCGTCGAGCCGCGCCGTGACCTGGAGCGGCTGGTCAACGGCACGGTGGCGGTCCTCCAGCACCGCGGCCTGTTCCGCACCTTCTACCCGGGCAGCACCCTGCGCGAGCACCTGGGCCTGGCCCGGCCCGCCCACCCGTACGCCCTTCCGTGCCCGGCAGGGAAGGGTTGAACACCGATGAGAGGAACCTGCGGCATGACGACGGACGCGCCCGAGGCGTGGCAGCGGTGGCACGAGCAGCGCGCGGAGAAGGTCTCGGCGCCCTACGGACCGCTCGCGCTGGTGGCCACCCACTGGATCGAGGACCATCCGGACGGGCGACTTCCGGACATTCCCGGGACCTGGGTGGCGGATGGGGACGGGGTCGTGCTCACGGCCGCCGAGGCCGACGGACTGACCGTGGACGGGCGGCCCTTCGCGGGCGGGGTCCGGCTCGCCGCCGACCTCGGGCCGGAGGCCGGACCACGGGTCGCGCTGGCTGAGAAGCGGCTGGTCGTGCTGGTCCGCGAGGGCGTCTGGGGCGTGCGGGTCTACGACCCCGGGTCCGAGGCCCGGCGCGCCTTCAAGGGCATCGAGGCCACCGCGTACGACCCCCGCTGGTCGGTGCCGGGACGGTTCACGCCGTACGACGGCACGCGCACCGTGCGGGTCGGCAACGCGGACGGGCGCGAGCGGGGGCTCGCCCTCGCCGGTGAGCTGGCCTTCGCCCTCGCCGGCCGGGAGCTGACGCTGCAGGTCGCCCAGCAGGGTGACGGGCCGCTGTGGGCGGTGTTCGCCGACGCCACCAGCGGCGACACCAGCTTCCGGTTCCGTTTCCTCCACCCGCCCGCACCGGACGCCGAGGGGCGTACGACCGTCGACTTCAACCGCGCCCAGCTCCCGCCGTGCGCCTTCGCCGACCACTTCCTCTGCCCGTTCCCGCCGCCCGGCAACACGCTGGACGTGGCGGTCGAGGCGGGCGAGCGCACGCTGACCTGATGTCAAGACGCTGCTGCGTAAGAGTGGTTTAAAGTCGGACGGCCGAAAGGCACTCTTGTGGCGGCCGGTCGTTCGGCCGAATACTCCCCCTCAGCGCTTGTCAGGGCATGCATGTTCGGAATCCGGCCACAGACCCTGGCTGCGACTCACGGGCCCCGACCCCACGCGGGCCCCCGACTTCCCCCAGGAGGGAACGACAAGTGAGGATCAAGCGCACTACTCCCCAACGCGGCACGGCGAGACGGACCCGGCTGATCGCCGTGGCCACCGGCCTCCTGGCCGCAGCGGCGTTCGCCGCCCCCACCGCGAACGCCAGCGACGACGGCCACACGTTCAGCGCCGCCCAGCTCAGCAAGGTCGACGACTCCGTCCTCAAGGCCGACGTACCCGGTACGGCCTGGGCGGTGGACAGCAAGACCGACCGCGTCGTCGTCACCGTCGACAGCACGGTGTCCCAGGCCGGCATCGCCAGGATCAAGCGGCAGGCCGGCGCCGACGCGGGCGCGCTCACCATCAAGCGCACACCCGGCAAGTTCAGCAAGCTGATCAGTGGCGGTGACGCCATCTACGGCGGTTCCTACCGCTGCTCGCTCGGCTTCAACGTGCACAGCGGCAGCACCTACTACTTCCTGACCGCCGGTCACTGCGGGCAGGTCGCCTCCACCTGGTACAGCAACTCCAGCCACAGCACGGTGCTCGGCACCAATGTCGGCTACAGCTTCCCGGGCAACGACTTCGCGCTCGTCCGGTACACCAACTCCTCGGTGTCCCACCCGAGTTCCGTGGGGAGCCAGTCCATCACGAGGGCGGCCACGCCGTCCGTGGGCACGACCGTCTACCGGCGCGGCTCCACCACCGGTACGCACAGCGGCCGGGTCACCGCGCTGAACGCCACCGTGAACTACGGAAGCGGTGACGTCGTCTCCGGGCTGATCCAGACCACGGTGTGCGCCGAGGGCGGCGACAGCGGTGGTCCGCTGTACGCCGGTACCGTGGCGTACGGGCTGACGTCCGGGGGCAGCGGTGACTGCACCTCCGGCGGTACGACGTTCTTCCAGCCGGTGACCGAGGCGTTGAACTACTACGGAGTCACGCTGCCGTAGCGAGTCCGGCTCCCGCTTCCTCGAAGTCCCCGCACGCGCGGCGCGTGCGGGGACTTCTGTCTGCCCGAAGCGGGGGTGGAGAACAAGCCATGCATTGTCGTGACGTTCCGCTGCGGCGCCCTTGCACGTTGTGTTTGCAGTGCGAATTTCTGGGCGTGACCGTGGTCAGTCAATCCAGTGGGGGGTGCGCAAGCCCTCGGTGTGCGCGTCCTGAAGTCAACCTTGTGTGCTCCCCGCGCCGTTCGGAAGAGTAGGCGCTCGTCAACCAGCCTTCCGGCCCGCCGAGTCCCCACAACCGGCGAGCCGACCCCCCACAGGAGGACGTGAGTTGAAGCACCGACGCATAACCGGGCGGCGGGCCGCCCTGGCCGGGGCGGGAATTGCCGCACTGGTCGCCGCGGGTGTCACCTTGCAGAATGCGAACGCCAGCGAGCCCGTGAAGTCCGCTCCGCAGGCGCGGGTTCTGTCCGCTCCGGCGGCTGGAAACCTCGCCTCGACGCTGCTGAAGAACCTCGGCTCCGGCGCCGCCGGCAGCTACTACGACGCCCAGGCCAGGAGTCTCGTCGTCAATGTGCTCGACCAGGGCGCCGCGAAGGCCGTCGAGGCGGCCGGGGCCAAGGCGAGACTCGTCACCAACTCGCTGGCCGCACTCGACGGCGCCCGGACGACGCTGAAGAAGGACGCGACCATTCCGGGGACGTCGTGGGCGATCGACCCGGTCAGCAACAAGGTCGTCGTCACCGCCGACAAGACGGTCTCCGGCGCGCGGTGGGCCAAGCTGAGCAAGGTGGTCGGCGGACTCGGCGGCAAGGCCGAGCTGAAGCGGTCGAAGGGGGAGTTCAAGCCCTTCATCGCCGGTGGTGACGCGATCAGCGGGTCGGGCGGGCGGTGCTCGCTCGGCTTCAACGTGGTCAAGGACGGGCAGCCGTACTTCCTGACCGCCGGGCACTGCACCGCGGAGATCTCCAGCTGGGCCGACTCCAGCGGCAAGGAGATCGGGCAGAACGCGGAGTCCCACTTCCCGGGGACCGACTTCGGCCTGGTGAAGTACACGTCGCAGGTGGACCACCCGAGCGAGGTCGACCTGTACAACGGGTCCACGCAGAAGATCACCGGGGCCGCCGAGGCGACGGTCGGGATGAAGGTGACGCGCAGTGGGTCGACGACCCATGTGCACGACGGTACGGTCACCGGGCTGAACGCCACGGTGAACTACCAGGAGGGCAGCGTCAGCGGTCTCATCCAGACCGATGTGTGCGCCGAGCCCGGTGACAGCGGCGGCTCGCTGTTCTCGGGGAGCAACGCCATCGGACTGACGTCCGGGGGCAGCGGTGACTGCACCTCCGGCGGGGAGACGTTCTTCCAGCCGGTCACCGCCGCACTGTCCGCCACGGGAGCGAAGATCGGCTGACGCGTTCGGCTGCGCCGCGTTCCCGGAGCCCCGTCCCCCTGTGGGGGCGGGGCTCGCGGTCTGTTTGCGCAGGTGAGGGGCGCCCTCAAGGATGTCGTACACATGTTCGGGAATGGGGGTATGGTGGGGGTGGAAGTAGGGAACTGATGTTCGAGAGCTGTTCGGGGCTCGCGAGTGCGGGAGGTGCGTGTGCCGGGCTTCGCGCATCTGCACACCGTCTCCGGGTTCTCCCTGAGACATGGGGCATCCCATCCGGAGCGGCTGGCCGAGCGCGCCTCGGAGCGGGGGATGGACGCCCTCGCCCTCACCGACCGTGACACCGTCGCCGGCGCGGTGCGCTTCGCCAAGGCCTGTGCCGGGGTGGGGGTGCGTCCGGTCTTCGGGGTGGATCTGGCGGTGGCCGAGGCCGAGGCCGAGGCCGTACGGCAGGCGCGGCGGAAGGCGCCGGTGCGGGGTGGGGCCTTCGTGGACGAGTCGGCTCCGCGTGCGGTCTTTCTCGCCCGGGACGGGGCGCGGGGGTGGGCCGAGCTGTGCCGGATCATCACGGCGGCGCACGCGGGAGGGGGTGTGCCCCTGCTGCCCTGGGCGGACCAGCGCGGCGACGGTCTGACCGTGCTGCTCGGCCCGGGATCGGACGTCGGGCGGGCCCTCGCCGCGGGGCGTCCCGACCTGGCCGCGAAGCTTCTCGGGGCGTGGCGTGAGGTCTACGGCGACGCGCTGCGGCTGGAGGCTGTGTGGCACGGTCGTACGGGTACGGGCCCCGGGTCCCTGCGGCTGGCCGCCCGTACCGTCGGGTTCGCCGCCGAGCAGGGAGTGCGGCCGGTGCTCGGCAACGCCGTCCGGTATGCCGATCCCGGCGCGGGGCCGGTCGCCGATGTGCTGGATGCCGCCCGCCGGCTGGTTCCGGTCGACCCGCGCGGGGAGCTGGACTCCGGGGAGGCGTGGCTGAAGGACGCGCGGGCGATGGCGGAAGCCGCCGAGCGGGTGGTGGAGGCCGCCGGGTACCGGCGGGACACCGCCCTGCGGCTGATGGAGCAGACCCTGGCCACGGCCGAGGAGTGCCGGGTCGACCCCGAGGGGGATCTCGGTATCGGGAGCGTGCACTTTCCCGAGGCGCATCTGGTGGGCGCCGGCCGCCGCACCGCCCAGCGGGCCCTCGCCTCGCGGGCGGTGGCGGGGATGGTACGGCTCGGGTACGGCGGGAAGCGCGCGTACTGGGAGCGGATGCACCACGAGCTGGACATCATCGCCCACCACGGCTTCGCCTCCTACTTCCTCACGGTCGCCCAAGTGGTCGACGACGTACGGAAGACGGGGATCCGGGTGGCTGCCCGCGGTTCCGGCGCGGGCTCCCTCGTCAACCACCTCCTGGGGATCGCGCACGCCGATCCGGTCGAGCACGGGCTGCTGATGGAGCGCTTCCTGTCCAAGGAGCGCGTCGTGCTGCCGGACATCGACATCGATGTGGAGTCCGCGCGCCGGCTGGAGGTCTACCGGGCGATCATCGACCGGTTCGGCACCGAGCGGGTCGCGACCGTGTCCATGCCGGAGACCTACCGGGTGCGGCACGCCATCCGGGACGTGGGCGCCGCCCTGTCCATGGACCCGGCCGAGATCGACCGGATCGCCAAGTCCTTCCCGCACATCCGGGCCCGGGACGCGCGGGCCGCGCTGGCGGAGCTGCCCGAGCTGAAGCGGCTCGCGGGGGACCTTCAGCGGGACGGGGCGCGGTACGGCAGGCTGTGGGAGCTGGTCGAGGCGCTCGACGCCCTGCCGCGCGGAGTCGCCATGCACCCGTGCGGGGTGCTGTTGTCCGACGCCTCGCTCCTCGCCCGTACGCCGGTGGTGCCGACCAGCGGTGAGGGGCTGCCGATGTCGCAGTTCGACAAGGAGGACGTGGAGGACCTCGGGCTGCTCAAGCTCGATGTGCTGGGTGTGCGGATGCAGTCGGCCATGGCGCACGCGGTCGCCGAGGTGGAGCGGGTGACCGGGGAGCGGATCGAGCTGGACGCGGTGCCGGAGGGGGACCCGGAGACGTACCGGCTGATCCGGTCCACCGAGACGCTGGGGTGCTTCCAGATCGAGTCGCCGGGGCAGCGCGATCTGGTGGGACGGCTGCAGCCGAGTACGTTCCACGATCTGGTCGTCGACATCTCGCTGTTCCGGCCCGGGCCCGTCGCCGCCGACATGGTGCGGCCGTTCATCGAGGCGCGGCACGGCCGGGCGCCGGTGCGTTACCCCCACCCGGACCTGGAGGAGTCGCTGAAGGGGACGTACGGGGTCGTCGTCTTCCACGAGCAGGTCATCGACATCGTCGCCATCATGACCGGCTGCGGGCGGGGCGAGGCCGACCGGGTGCGGCGCGGCTTGTCCGAGCCGGAGTCGCAGGGGCGGATCAAGGTGTGGTTCGCACAGGCCGCGGCGGCTCGGGGCTACAGCGCGGAAACGATTCGGCGGACCTGGGAGATCGTGGCGGCGTTCGGTTCCTACGGGTTCTGCAAGGCACACGCCGTCGCCTTCGCCGTACCGACGTACCAGTCGGCCTGGCTGAAGGCGCATCACCCGGCCGCCTTCTACGCCGGGCTGCTCACGCACGACCCCGGGATGTATCCGAAGCGGCTGCTGCTGGCCGATGCGCGGCGGCGCGGGGTGCCGATCCTGCCGTTGGACGTGAACGGGTCCGGGGTCGCCCACCGTATCGAACTGGTGTCCGAGTCGGGGGTATGGGGGCTGCGGCTCGCCCTCTCCGATGTGCACGGCATCAGCGAGGCCGAGGCCGAGCGGATCGCGGACGGGCAGCCGTACTCCTCGCTGGTGGACTTCTGGGAGCGGGCGCGGCCCAGCCGTCCGCTGGCGCAGCGGCTCGCGCAGGTGGGGGCGTTGGACGCCTTCGGCGCCAACCGGCGGGATCTGCAGCTGCATCTGACCGAGCTGCACCGGGGTGCCCGGGTCGGTGGCGGCGGACAGCTTCCCCTGGCCGGCGGGCGCAGGACCGCCCCGGCCGGTCTGCCGGACCTGACGTCGGCGGAGCGGCTCAGTGCCGAACTGGGCGTGCTGTCCATGGACGCCTCGCGCAATCTGATGGACGACTACCGCACGTTCCTGGACGAGCTGGGCGTGGTCTCCGCGCGCCGGCTGCGCGAGCTGCGGCACGGCGAGACGGTACTGGTCGCGGGGGCCAAGGCGGCCACCCAGACCCCGCCGATCCGCTCCGGCAAGCGGGTCATCTTCTCCACTCTGGACGACGGCACGGGCCTGGTCGATCTGGCGTTCTTCGACGACTCGCACGACGCCTGCGCGCACACCGTCTTCCACTCGTGGCTGCTGCTGGTGCGCGGCGTGGTGCAGCGGCGTGGACCGCGCAGCCTGAGCGTGGTGGGTTCGGCCGCCTGGAACCTCGCCGAACTGGTGGAACTGCGCACCGAGGGCGGCCTGGACGAGGTGGCGGCGCGGCTCGCGCAGCCGGCGGCCCGGGCCGCGGACGGAGATCCGACCGGCGGCCGGCGGATCCAGCTGCCGACCGGATACGAGATGCATCCGTGGGCCGATCTGCGGCCCGCGGGCCAGGAGGCCGCACAAGCGCCCTCGGCGATACGGAAGTTGTGGCACCAGAGTCCGGGGAGTGCGGGATGACCATTCTCTGCGTACGTTTCCAGCTGCCGCCGATGTACGAGGCGGCCCTGCCGGGACTGCTCGGCCTGCTGGAGGAGTTCACCCCGGTCGTCGAGGCGCTGCCCCCGGACGGGGCGCTGGCCGATCTGCGCGGTGCCGAGCGGTACTTCGGGCGCAGCGCGGTGGAGCTGGCCTCGGTGATCCGGGTGCGCGCCCTCGCGCGGTACGGCGTCGACTGTGCGATCGGCGCCGGTCCGGGTCCGATGCTGGCCCGCGTGGCCCTGCGCGAGGCCCGGCCGGGGGTGACCTGCGCGGTGCCCGAGGACGCCGTCGCCGAGTTCCTCGCCGACAAGCCCGTCGCCGCGCTGCCCGGGGTGGGGGCCGCGACCGCCCGCACCCTCGGCGAGTACGGCCTGGACACCCTGGGCCTGGTCGCCGCCGCGCCGCTGTCCACGCTCCAGCGGCTGATCGGCGCCAAGGCCGGCCGCGAGCTGCACGAGAAGGCGGGTGGCGTCGACCGGGGCCGGGTCGTGCCGAACGCCGTCTCGCGGTCACTGGCGACGGAACGCGCCTTCGGCCTCGACGAGCTGGACCCCGGCCGGCACCGCAGGGCGCTGCTGTCCGCCGCCGAGGAACTGGGCGCCCGGCTGCGCGCGGTGCAGAAGATCTGCCGCACCCTGACCCTCACCGTGCGCTACGCCGACCGCTCCGCAACTGTCCGCAGCCGCACCCTGAAGGAGCCGACCGCGCACTCCGCGGCCCTGACGAAGGCGGCCTACGGCATGTACGAGGCGCTCGGCCTGCAGCGCGCCCGGGTCCGCGCGCTCACCCTGCGCGCCGAGGACCTGGCCCCCGCCGAGCAGGCCTGCCACCAGCTCACCTTCGACCCCGTGGACGAGAAGGCCCGCCGTATCGAGGAGGTCGCGGACCGCGCGCGGGCGAAGTTCGGGCCCAGGGCGGTGATGCCGGGGGCGCTGGGGCGCGGCGGCGGCGCCACGTCGGTCAGTTGGCCCAGGGCGGCGTGATACGGGCGCCGTGGTTAGCGCTGGAAGTTTTTACTGACGCGTAACTTCTCACTGGCGCTACTCGCTCGTAACTTGACAAGTGAACAGCATCCTCGTGATCCGGATCACAGGGTAAGGCCCCCACCTCCCTTGAGCCGCAAGGAGATCACACGATGCTGCCCTGGAAGCGCGTGCTCAGACCCCTCGCCGCGCTGCTCCTCGCCACCGCCGTCGCCGCCGTCCCGGCCGCCACCGCCCACGCCGCCGACGCCGCGCCCAGCAGTGGATGGAACGACTACTCCTGCAAGCCCTCAGCCTCCCATCCCCGTCCGGTCGTCCTGGTCCACGGCACCCTCGGCAACTCGATCGACAACTGGCTGTCCCTCGCCCCGTATCTGAAGGACCGCGGATACTGCGTCTTCTCCCTCGACTACGGCCAACTGGCCGGAGTCCCCTTCTTCCACGGCCTCGGCCCCATCGACAAGTCGGCCGAGCAGCTGTCCGCCTACGTCGACAGGGTGCTCGCCGCGACCGGCGCCACCCGGGCCGACCTCGTCGGCCACTCCCAGGGCGGCCTGATGCCCCGCTACTACCTGAAGTTCCTCGGCGGAGCCGACAAGGTCAACGCCCTCGTCGGCCTGGCCCCGGACAGCCACGGCGCCACCCTGAGCGGCCTCACCAGCCTGCTGCCGTACTTCCCCGGCGCCGGCGACCTGATCAAGGCCACCACCCCCGGCCTCGCCGACCAGATCCCCGGCTCCGGCTTCCTCACCAAGCTCAACACGGGCGGCGACACCGTCCCCGGGGTGCACTACACGGTCATCGCCACCAAGTACGACGAGGTGGCCACCCCGTGGCGGAGCCAGTACCTGAGCGGCTCGGACGTCCACAACGTCCTGCTCCAGGACCTGTGCCCGCTCGACCTCTCCGAGCACGTCGCGATCGGCCTGTTCGACCGCATCGCCTTCCACGAGGTGGCCAACGCGCTCGACCCGGCCCACGCCACCGCCACCACCTGCGCGTCGGCCTTCAGCTGACGTGCCGCCGGGGCCTGTCCGACCTGAGCCGCCGGACAGGCCCTGGAACCCTCACCGGCGCTGCGCGTGGGGTGATCCGAAGCTAGCCCCGAGTGGCCGCGAGATCGGCTGCCGGAGGCGGGTGGACGGGATTCTTATGGTGCCGTTAAGGCCGGACTAACCGAGGGCTCAGGAAGGGGAGCGGGAACCCGGTGGCCCGCCTGCGTCCGAGCAGCGCGACTGTCCGCGTCGGTTCGGGTCCGTTCGCCGCCGGACGCCTCGGTTGGCTCCCCGGTTGGCTCCCGGCGGCGCGAGCAGCCAGCTGCCTCGCCAGGCCGCCCGCCTCGCCGGTGATCATTTCTCAGCCGGGCGCGCCGAGCGGCGCGAGGAGGCTGTCGACGACGCGGCGGACCTTCGCGGCCGCCGTGTCGTCGCCCAGGCGCATCGCGGTGTTCGCGGCGGTGAGCACGGCGTCGATCTGGAACGCTGTGAGGTCGGCATCGAAGCCGGCACTCGTCCCCGCATCATCGACGGCGTGTCGCAGCTCGGCGGCGATGCGGTCGCGCCAGGCCCGTTGCTGGCCGGCCAGCATGTCCCGCACCGGGCCCGGCCGGCTGTCGAACTCGGGCAGGTTCGCCGCCCAGAAGCAGCCGCCCGGGAACAGCGGCTGCTCGGCGTAGGCGAGCCAGTGCTCGACCAGGGCGCGCAGCCGCTCGGCGCCCCGGGGCCGGGCCAGCGCGGGGCGGATCACGGCCTCCTCGAAGGCCTCGCGCGCCGCCTCGATCACCGCCAGCTGGAGCTTCTCCTTCGTGGCGAAGAGCGTCTGGATGCTGCTCTTGCCCACGTTCAGATCCGTCGCGAGCCGACCGAAGCTGAGCCCGTCGAGCCCCTCCAGCGACGCCGTGTCGACGGCGTGCCGCACGATCGTCCGTCGCGACCGCAGACCTCGAAGCAGGCGCCCGTCCTGCACATCCTCGCTCACCGGCCTCATTGTGCCACCCCCTTGCAAAAAACGTACGTACGACCGTACGTTTTCTGCGTGGACACCCATCAGATGTTCGAACTCGCCCAGGCACTGGCGCACGCCAAGAGCCGTCAGGACCTGCCCGCGGCGCTCCGGCTCCTGCACCAGGACGTACTGCTGGAGTCGCCGCCCTTCGGCACCAGGGCCCGCGGCCTGCCCGACAATGAGAAGGCGCTGGCACGCTTCTTCGCGTCCTTCCCCGACTACGAGGTCACCCTCGACGGGCACGCCGGCAACGACGACACCCTGGCCTGCTGGGGAACGGCACGCATGACCATGACCGGTGACCGGTTCGGCGTGACGCCCAACGGCAGGCGCGCCGAACTGCCGGTGTTCCTCCAGTTCACCTTCGCTGACGGCCTGATCGCCGGCGAGCGGTTCTTCCTCGACCTCGCGGAGCTGTGCGCCCAGTCGGGCGTCTCCACCGACCAGGTCCGGCACACCCTGCTGGGAGGCAGCGCATGACCCCCGACCCCCGCACGAAAGCCTTCGGCGAGATCACCACGCGCCACCTGTTCGACCTCGTCATCGACCTGAGCCCCCGACTGGACTTCGGCACCGGCCCGCTCGGCCGCAGAACCCTCTTCGGCGACACGGGAGGCACCTTCCACGGACCGCGCCTGCACGGCGACGTGCTCCCGATCGGCGGCGACTGGGCGCTGCTCCGCCCCGACGGGACGCTGTCACTGGACGTGCGCCTCACCCTGCGCACCCACGACGGCGCCCTGGTGTACATGACCTACGGCGGCCGCTGGGTCACCCCGCCCGGACTGCGGGCCGACATCGCCGATCCGGCCAAGAGGTACGACATCGACCCGTCCCGGTACTACTTCCGCACCAACCCGCTCTTCGAGACCGGATCGCAGGAGTACGCATGGCTGAACGACATCGTCTGCGTCGGAGCGGGTTACCTCATCGAAGGCGGGATCGCCTACAAGGTCGCCCAGGTCGAATGAGCGCCGAAGCCCCATGACTCCTCGATCCGGCGGACCCGGCGGTCCGTTCGGACACGCGGGTACTCGGATGGCGCTCAGGCAGGTAGCGTGCGTCCATGATCCACAAGGAGCAGGAGCGCGTCCGGCCGGCCGTCGCCGACGATGTGGCGGCCGTCAAGGCGGTGACGGACGCGGCCTACCGGCACTACATCGAGCGCATCGGCGTGGTGCCGCAGCCCATGGAGGCGGACCACGCGGCGGACGTGGCCGGCGGCAAGGTGTTCGTCACCGGGGAACCCGTGGTCGGGCTGGTCGTGATCGAGGCGTTCGCCGGCCACCTCTTCCTGGACAGCATCGCCGTCCGCCCCGACGCCCACGGCGCGGGCGTCGGGCGGCGGTTGCTGCACTTCGTCGACGCACGCGCGCGTGAGCTGGGGCTCGGGGAGATCAGGCTCTACACGAACGCGTTGATGTGGGAGAACCAGGAGATCTATCCGAAGTACGGATACGAGGTCGTGGAACGCCGCGTGGACGGGCCCTACGACCGGATTCACTACCGCAAGCGGCTGGACTGACGGCCCCGGCGGTCAGCCGTCGGGCCACCAGGTGCGGGCGATGTCCTTGCGCACTTCCGGGCGCCCCGTGGGGCGCCCGTCCGCGTCTTCGCGGATCCGGCGGGTGTTCGTCTTCTTCAGGGGCTTCTGCACGGTCACGCGGCGCATGGCTGCCTCCTTCAGCGCCTACCGGGTTCCGCGTTGGTACGGAGATAGTCGCTTGTGGGGAGAGTTCCTCATCGGAGCCGGGTTGTCAGTGGCGGGTGTCACTCTTGGCGCATGACGAAAGAGACGGGGAACATGGGGGCTGCGGCTGTCCCTGTCGCTCCTCGCGGCCGAACAGGGGCACCCCGTGACGGGCGTGGACTCCTCCCCGGCGATGGCCGAGCCGGCCCGCGCCAAGCTCGCCGGGCGCGACGCGGTGGTCGGCATACCCGCGGACCGGCTCACCGCGTTCGTGGCACCGCTGAGCTCCGGCATACATGTGGAGAGACTGTCCGACGACCCTCAGTTGCGGGGGAGGGCCGTGGCCGACGAGCGGTACGCGGTGGTGGCCACCGTGTGACACCGGGCCCGCGGGGCAGGGGGTGTCAGGACAGCAGCTCCGCGAAGCCGCCGGCGCGGGCCAGCGTCTCCAGTTCCCCGAGGGCGGCCACGGCGGCGGACGCGGCCTCGGGATCCGTCTCCGCCAGCCCGCTCTCGGCGAACTCGTCCTCGTCCAGGCGTCGTACGTCCGTGCCGTCGGCGGAGCGCCACAGGTCCAGGTCGAGGTCCTCCACGACCAGCTCACCGTCGTCGCGGATCGCCGGCCGGGTGATGTCGCAGTACCAGCCCTTCACCGTGCCGTCCGCGGCACGGACCTCCTTCACCGAGTACCAGCGGTCGCGCCAGTAGTACTCGGTGAAGACGTCCCCGGGTTCGAAGCGGACGAAGCCGAAGTCGCGGATGCCGGAGCCCGCCCAGGGCGCGCGTACGGCGATCCGGGTGCCGTCGTCCTGGAGCAGTTCGGCCGGATAACGGATCTTCGTCCGTCCGGCCTTGACCAGGACGACCACCAACCCCGCCGCTGTGTCAGCCGAGTTCGCGGACATGGCGTACCTCCGTCGCGCAGATTTCGTACCCGAGCCACTTGTTGACCGCGATCATCGGGGCGTTCCCGGTGTCGTTGCCCGTGAACGCCTCGGTGACGCCGGTCGCCCGCGCCCGGTACAGAGAGTGGATCTTGGCCAGCTTGGCCAGTCCGCGTCCCCGGTGGGCGCGGGCCGTGCCGGTCATCGCCGTGCTGTAGCGGGTGGTGCCGTCGGTGTACGCCACGCTGAAGGCCACAGGGCGGCCCGCGACACACGCGGCCACCGTCAGGTCGCGGTCCAGCAGCGGATGGTTCCAGTACTGCTCGATCCAGGCGTCGTAGTCGGAGAACTCGTAGGCGACGTCACCCGGTTCGTCCCGCATCGTCTCCGCGTCCAGTTCGAACAGCGGGCGTGGATCGTCCGCGAAGTCCGCGGCCGTACGGAGCTCGACGCCCGGCGGGGTGCCGGGGAGGGGCGGGAGGGCGGAGCCCGTCAGGTCGAGGCGCAGGAAGTGGGCGGACCGGCTGCCGCGATAGCCGTGCCGTTCGGCGAAGGCGCGGTTGGCCGGTTCGTCGAGGACCCAGGTGAGCAGCCGGGTCGCGCCCCGGGCGGTGAGGTACTCCTCGGCCGCCCGCAGCAGGAGCCGGCCGGCGCCGCGACCGGTCCGGTCCGGCCGGACGTAGATGTTCAGCAGGCCCTGGCCCGGCTCGGTGCTGTCGTGGGCCAGGTGCGCCTGAGCCGTGCCGATCACCTCGCCGTCCTCCTCCGCGACCAGCGGGCGGTAGCGGGCGCCGGCCGGCATGCGGAGGGCGTCGTGGCGGATCGAGTCCGAGGTGAACAGGATGTACGGAAGGGCCAGCCGGCGGACCCGGGCGAAGCCTTCGGCGTCGGCCGGCACGTCGGGGCGCAGGTCGCGCACGATCACTGTCATGAGCAGGCACAGTAGGCGGAGGGGCACCGGGGATGCCTCTCATTTTCCGGCGCGTACGGGACAATCACCGTGTGAGCCTGAAGATCCGCATCGATGACAGCGCGCCGCCGTACGAGCAGGTGCGGGCGCAGATTTCCGAGCAGGCACGGTCCGGGGCGCTGCCGGTGGGGTACCGGCTGCCGACCGTGCGGGGGCTGGCCGAATCCCTCGGCCTCGCCGTGAACACCGTGGCCAAGGCGTACCGGGCGCTGGAGAACGACGGGGTGATCGAGACGCGGGGGCGCAACGGCACGTTCGTGGCCGCCGCCGGCTCGGCCGCCGAACGAGAGGCCTCCCTGGCCGCTCAGGCGTACGCGGAGCGGGTGCGCAGGCTGGGGCTGGGGGAGCCGGAGGCGTTGGCCGCCGTGCGGGACGCCCTGCGGGCGGCTTACGGGGAGTAGGGGCACCGGCGTGACACATCACCGGCGTGCCAACGGCTCCGGTGTTCTGGTCACCGCCAGCCCCGCCCTGCCCGCCGCCCTCCCGAACACCACCGCGTCCGCCACCGCCGCCCCGCCCGGATCGTTGTTGAAGTACGCGTACACGTCCTCCCCGTCCGGCCACGTCGTCGCGATCCGGTCCACCCAGGTTTCCAGGGAGCGGCGGCCGTAGCGGGGCCAGGGCCGGGCCCGGCCCTGGTGGAAGCGGACATAGCCCCAGCCGGTGGTGCGCCACAGCGGGGTGACCGGGCGGGCCAGGACGTCCGCCCAGCACAGGGCCGCGCCCCGGGCCGACAGCACCTCGCGCACCTCGGGCGTCCACCAGGAGTCGTGGCGGGGTTCCACCGCGACCCTCGTACCGGGCGGGAAGCAGGCCAGGCAGGCGTCCAGGAGGGAAGGGTCCACGCGCAGGGTGGGCGGGAGCTGGAGCAGGACCGGGCCCAGCCGGTCGCCGAGGCCCGCCGCGTGGCTCATCAGGCGGTGAACCGGTTCCTCGGGGTCCTTCAGGCGTTTGATGTGCGTGAGGTAGCGGCTGGCCTTCACCGCCACCACGAAGTCCGCGGGGACGCGGTCGCGCCAGGCGGTGAAGGTGTCGTACGTCGGGAGCCGGTAGAAGGCGTTGTTGATCTCCACCGTGGCGAACAGCCGCGTGTACTCCTCCAGCCACAGCCGTGCCGGGACCCCGGCCGGATAGACCAGGTCCCGCCAGTCCTTGTACTGCCACCCGGAGGTGCCGACGAACAAGGTCACAGCACCATCAAAGCACTACAGGTACAGGCCCGCGTCCGCGCCGTCCCGCGCCCCCGGCACCGACGTCGGGGACGTGCCCCGGCGCAGCGCGTACAGCTCGGCCAGCGTCGCGCCCTCGCGGCCGACGCCCTCCTCGGTGCCCAGCCAGTTCACCGCCTCGCGGCGGGTCAGCGGGCCCACCTCGATGCGGGCCAGGCAGCGGCCGGGGCGGACCACGGCCGGGTGCAGGCGCTCCAGGTCCTCGTTGGTCGTCACGCCGACCAGGACGTTGCGGCCCTGGCCGAGCAGGCCGTCGGTGAGGTTCAGCAGCCGGGACAGGGCCTGGCCGGCCGTGTGCTTGGCCTCGCCGCGGATCAGCTCGTCGCAGTCCTCCAGGAGGAGCAGGCGCCAGCGGCCCTTGCCCGCCGAGTCCTCCTCGCCGATCGCGATGTCCATCAGATAGCCGACGTCCGAGAAGAGCCGCTCCGGGTCCAGGACGCAGTCCACCTGGCACCAGTCGCGCCAGGAGCGGGCCAGGGTGCGCAGGGCGGACGTCTTGCCGGTGCCGGGCGGGCCGTGCAGCAGGAGCAGCCGGCCGGCGATGTCCTCCGGTGTCGTCCTCATCAGGCGGTCCATCGCGTCCGCCACCGGCGCCGTGTAGTTGGGCCGCACCTCGTCCCAGGTGCCCGCCGAGATCTGGCGGGTGGTGCGGTGCGGGCCACGCCTCGGGGAGACGTACCAGAAGCCCATCGTCACGTTCTCGGGCTGGGGTTCCGGCTCGTCGGCGGCGCCGTCCGTGGCCTGGTCGAGGACCCGCTTGGCCAGTTCGGCGCTGGTCGCGGTGACCGTGACGTCCGCGCCGCGGTTCCAGCGGGAGACCAGCAGGGTCCAGCCGTCGCCCTCGGCGAGGGTGGCGCTGCGGTCGTCGTCGCGGGCGACCCGCAGTACCCGGGCGCCGTCGGGCAGCAGGTTCGCGCCGGAGCGGACGCGGTCGATGTTCGCCGCGTGCGAGTACGGCTGCTCGCCCGTCGCGAAGCGGCCGAGGAACAGCGCGTCGACGACGTCGGACGGCGAGTCGGAGTCGTCGACGTGGAGCCGGATCGGCAGAGCGTCGTGTGGGTTCGCAGACATGGGGCCATGATCCGGCACGGGCGTGCTGTGCGCACGGCATTTCGCGGCGGTGGATGCGTTGTTCTCCGGGTGCCGGCCGTCTTGGGCCGGTCGCGCGCACGCGGCGGAGCCGCATATCGAAACAGCCCCGCGCCCCTTCGGGGCGCTTGTACTGTTGTCCTTGATGGCACGTCATGGGTGGGATTCGGATGCTCGGCGGTGGCGGCTCACCGCTCTGCTCGGGGTCGGTGCGGCGGTGCTGGCCCTCGCGGTGACCCTGTTCGGCACGCTGTCCGGCGGGGCCAGTACGGCGGGCACCACACGCGACGGCGACAAGGTGCACGGCACCCCCGCCACGCCCCGCGGGAAACCCGAGCCGTATGTCGGCTGGGGCTTCACCCACACCCAGTACAGCGCCGACGAGGGTGCCCCGGCCGCCACCTCGCGCGTGCGGCAACTGCTCGGGCGGAACGGCGGGCTGGCGCAGAACCAGCACATCATGGGCTGGGGCGCCGACAACCCCGAACCGGTCCGCGGGCACTACGACTTCGGCGCGCTGGACCGCCGTATCGACTTCATGCGGGCCTCCGGCGGCACCCCGGTGATCACCCTGTGCTGCTCCCCGGACTGGATGAAGGGCGGCAAGGCCGGGGCCGACAGCACGAACTGGAGCCAGGCCGCCCTGGAGACCGCCCCCACCCCCGGCCACTACCAGGACTTCGCCGACCTCGCCGCCACCATCGCCCGGCGCTACCCGGACGTGAAGCACTTCATCGTCTGGAACGAGTTCAAGGGCTTCTGGAACGACGCCGGGTCCCGCTGGGACTACGAGGGATACACCAGGATGTACAACCTGGTGTACAAGGCGCTGAAGCAGGTCGACAAGGACATCATGGTCGGCGGGCCCTACCTCGTGATGGACAGCGTCGACCCGCGCGACAAGGACGCCTCCAGCGCACTGCGGGGGCCCTGGGGCGCCATGGACCAGCGGGTGCTCGACGCCTTCTCGTACTGGAACGCGCACAAGGCGGGCGCCGACTTCACCGTGGTCGACGGCTCCAGTTACACCCGCGACGACGCACTGCTGCCCGACGAGTTCACGGCCACCGACAAGCTCACGGCGGTCAGCGCGTGGGTGCGGCGGCAGACCCGCGGCCTGCCGCTGTGGTGGGCCGAGTACTACGTGGAGCCCGGCGACGGCAACGACGACCGCAAGGGCTGGTCCGAGCCGCACCGCGTCGCCGTCCAGGCCACCGGGATGATCGCCATGGTCGAGGGCGGCGCCGGCTCCGGCTTCTACTGGAACCCGGAGGACAGGACGGGCACCGGCTGCGCGGGCTGTCTGTGGACCCCCACCGACAGCGCCGGCGGAGGCAGGGCCCTGCCCATGTACGGCCTGGTGTCCCGGTTCGCCAGGGCGTTCCCGCCGGGGACGCGGTACGAGACGGTGTCCGTCGCCCGGGACGACCAGCCGAACGTCCGGGTCCTCGCGAGCAGCAGGACGGTCCTGGTGGTCAACACACAGAACCGGACGATCAGCGCCCAGGTCGACGGCAAGCGGTTCGACATGGGGCCGTACGAGGTGAAGTGGCTCGACCGCTGAGCCACCCCACACCCGTCACTTCAGGGTCAGGAACCGCTGTACCAGCGAGGCCAGTACCACCGCCAGCAGCGGCAGCGAGAACCAGAACGTGCCCTGCAGCGCCCGCAGTTGGCGCACACCGGGCCGGACCCCCACCCGTACCACCTCCCGTGCGGCCAGCAGCAGGACCAGGACGACGGCGGACAGCGCGCCGACCACCGACCACGGGGTCCAGGTCACCCGCGGCCCGATCGGGCCCGGGTGCGGCTCCGGCACCGCGCCCGCCGGCTGCCTGCGCAGGGCGAACACGGTGACGTCATCGTTGACCAGGACCTTCGTCAGTTCCTGCCGGTCGTCCAGGTTCTCGATCAGCCGGGGCTCCCAGGCCGCCGAGTAGCCCGCGTCCAGCTGCAGATAGGTCACCTGACTCCGGTTGACCATCAGATACGAGTTCGGGCCGGCGTCCTTGAGCGCCTTGACCAGGCCCGACACCAGCACCGGGTCGGTCGGGGCGAGCGTCGGCACATAGTTCACCCGCTCCATGTCCCGCGCGCCCCACGGCATCGCCGGGGTCACGTCGTTGACCGTGTCCTGGGTGAGCCACAGCAGCCGTACCGTCGGCCTGTCGTGGGCGTACACCCAGTTCATGGCCGCGACCTCGCCGGGCCGGACCCGCTCGAACGACTCGTTGCCCCAGCGGGCCACCAGGAAGCCGCCCATGAGCAGCAGCCCGGCCAGCAGCGCGGCCAGCGGGGCGAGGCTGATGCGGTCCTTCTCGCGCTCCTCGGCCGTCGCGCCGGTGCGCGGGAAGAGGGCCAGGGCGCCCAGCAGGGCGGCGCCGGGCACCGCGAACATGAAGACGCGCAGCGCCATCTCACCGCCGTACGACTGCATGCCGAAGCCCAGGAACGGCAGGAAGGTCAGGACCAGCAGGGAGCGTTCGCGGTAGCGGTGGAAGCGGCGGCGCCACCAGCCCCAGCAGGCGAACGCCAGCACCGAGCCCGCCAGCAGTACCCGGGCGTACAGCACCAGCTTGTGTGTCGAACTGCCGCCCTGGATCCGGCCGGAGACCGAGGTCGAGACATTGCTGCCGACCCCGCCGACGCCGCCGAACAGGTCGTTGAAGTGCCCCGACCAGTACGGCTCGGCCATGAAACCGACCCACACCGCGACCAGCACGGCGAAGAGCAGCGGCAGGCCGCGCAGTTCGGACCGGCCGAGCAGGACGAGGGCCGCGAGCACCCCGAGCATGACGAACGGGGTGAGCTGGTGCGCGGGCACACTCGCCGCGTACAGACCGATCAGCACCAGGAGCAGGACCGCCCGCGTGCGCCGGTCCACCGGCTCCGCCTCCGCCTCGCCCGGACGGAGCCTCGTCCAGATCACGCGCGGCGGGCAGAACCAGACCAGCAGGATCGCCACGAACACCAGGTACAGCAGATAGGTGAAGCCCTGCGGCGAGAAGTAGTCCTGGCCGATCCAGCCGCACAGCACGAACAGCCAGACACCGGTCCACCTCGCCCGCCAGCTCGCCCGCAGCGACCGGGTGAGCAGGAACACCGGTGCCAGATAGGCGAGTTGGATCGCGGTCGGCCACCAGCGGATGACCTCGGTGAAGTCGGTGATCCCGCAGGCCCGGCCGACGAACGCGGCCACCGCGAAGAAGCCCGGCCAGCTCCAGCGGGCGTCCAGGTCCGGTACGGCGGACCCGGTGCGGTCGATGTAGTCGAGGAACCCGAGGTGCTGCCAGGCCGTCGGGAACCGCGGCTCGGTCTCGATCACGGCGGGCAGCGCGTGCAGCGAGACGACCGTCGCCACCAGCGTGAGCAGCAGCAGCGCCCGGTGCTCCCGGCGCAGCCACAGCAGCGCGGCGAAGACGGTCACCAGCAGGGCGGCTCCGACGAGGGTCGGCGGCGGCAGCACGGAGATCAGCCCGAGGCCGCCCATCCGGTCCAGATCGGCCTCGCCGAGCCGCAGCGCGGGCACCCAGTACAGCAGCAGCGCGGCGATCAGCAGACAGCCGAGGACGACACCGGAGCGGGTGGGCAGCAGCCGCTGCCGCAGCGGGACCGGTACCGGGGGCTCTTCGGGCACGGGCTCCTCGGCGACGGTCTCGTCCGGTACGGCGGTGCCGGGCGCGGACTGGGCGGGCCGGTCGAAGGACGCCGCCCGTTCCTCCTCCGTGAACGGCGCGTCCACCTCCGCCATCTCCGCCTCCCGTAGCAGTTCGGCCTCGGCCGGGCCCAGCGACGCCTCGCTGCCGGGCTTCCTCTCCTCCACCGGAAGACCCACCGCAAGCCCCACCGGAGACCCGACCGGAAGCCCCGCCGGAGGCACCGGTGTACCGGCGGGCGGTGTGCCGGGCCCCGGGCGGACGTCCGGCCGGCGTTCCACATGGTCGAAGTCGACGTGGATGCCGAGGGCCAGGGTGTCGGAGTCCAGCGCCCAGGCCGGGCCGAGCCGGCGTACCGGCGAGGGGGCCGGGGCCTCGGGCGTGCCCAGGTCGGCGAGGTCCCCGTCGGGCGCCACCGTGTCGGGTACGGCGGCGGGCGCGGCCCGGATCGTCTTGCGGAGCTTCGGCGCGGCGATCACCGCGATCACCGCGAGGCTGGCGGCTTCGGCGACGCCCGCGCCGGTCAGCCCCATCCGGGGCAGGAGCAGCAGCGTCAGGCTCAGCACCAGCACGCACAACAGGCCCTGCAGCCAGGCGAGTGGAGCGGTGCGGCTGCGTGCGCGCAGTACCGCGAAGTACGTCTCGATCACCACCCGCAGCACCGAGCCGACCGCGAGCCAGCGCAGCAGCGGGGTCGCCGCGCCCGCGTAGCCCTGGCCGAACACGCCGAGGAGCCAGGGGGCGCCGATGATCCACAGGGCCGCGATCGGCAGCATGATCCGGGCCATCCGCTTCAGTGCGGCCCGGGTGTGGGCGGCCAGGCGCGCCGGGTCGTGCGAGCCCTCGACCGTGAGGGACGCGCCCATGTTGATGGCGAGCAGGTCCGTCGTGCCGCCGATGGTGGTGGCGATGTAGAAGTAGGCGTTCTCCGCGGAGCTGACCTGCGCGGCGACGATCACCGGGACCAGGTAGATCACGGCGAGCGAGAACAGCGAGCCGGTGTAGTCCCCGGCCAGGAACCGTCCGACCTGCCGCAGCGTCGGTGGCTCGGTGTGGCCCTCGGTCGCCTCGACGTGCCGGGGCACCAGCCGCCGGAACACCAGCCAGCCCAGCGGCACCACCGAGGTGGCGATCGCGGCCACCCAGGAGACGAAGACACCGCTGGTCGGGATGGCGACGGCGAACGCGACGAGCAGGGCCAGCTTGACCGCCGAGAACACCGTGTTGCCCACCGGCACCCAGGTCGCGCTGCGCAGCCCGGTCAGCACACCGTCCTGCAGGGTGAGCACGTTCCAGGCGACGACGGCCAGGATGAAGCCGAGCCCGTTGACCGTCCCGTGCAGGAACCGGTACGACGGCCCCCAGGTGTCCAGCGTCACCAGGAAGACGCCCCCCGCGAGCGCCACCAGCAGGGAACTGCCCGCGTAGGTACGGAAGATGAGCTTGCCGGTGTGCCGCCCGGCGACCGGGATGAACCGGGCCAGGGCGCCGGTCAGGGTGACCGCGGTGAGTCCGGCGAGGAACTTCATCGCGGCGATGGCGGCCGAGCCCTGCCCGACCGCGTCCTCGGAGTAGTAGCGGGCCGCGGCCAGCCAGAAGCCGAGGCCGAGCACGGCGGAGATGCCGGTGTTGAGCATCAGCGCGTAGGCGTTGCGGAACAGCGGGCTGCCGCCGGCGGACCGGCCCGTCCCGGGCAGCCGGAGGCGGCGCCCGGACTTCCCGGGCGCCTCGGCGGCGGTCGTCGCGGCCTCGGTCGTGGTGGTCGTGTCAGACACGGGAACGGATGGCCTTCCGGCGGACCTGGCGGGCTCTGCGGACGAGGGCGTACCCCTTGGTGAGGGCGCGGTCCCCGGCGAAGGTGCGGGTGACGGCGCGGCCGTGGAGCAGCCGCTCGAACTCCTCCACGCCGGTGCCGCGCCGGACGGTGACCCGCTGGAGCGCGTACGGGCCCTGGCGGCGGCGGGCGAGGGCGTTGCCGACGGCGAGCGCCTGGGCGTACCCGCCCGCGCGCACGGCCCCGCGGACCCTGCGGTCGGAGTAGCCGTAGGGATAGGCGAAGGACACCGGTCGGGCGCCGAGTTCGTCCGTGACGATCTCCGTGCAGCGGGTCAGCTCGGTGCGCAGCGCTTCCTCGCCGAGCTGGTCGAGCTGCGGGTGGGTGTGGCTGTGCCCGCCGATCTCGACGCCGGCGTCCGCGAGTTCCCGCACCTGCGGCCAGTCGAGCATGGTGTCCAGGCCGCCCCCGGTGTCGTACGCGCCCCTGATCCAGCCGGTGGACACGAACAGCGTGGCCGGGAAGCCGTGCTTGGCGAGGACGGGCAGCGCGTGCCGGTGCACGCCCTCGTAGCCGTCGTCGAAGGTGATCAGCACCGGCCGTGCCGGCAACGGGCGGCCGGAGCGCCAGCGGGCCGCGAGGGCGGCGGTGGTGACCGGGGTCAGGCCCAGGTCGCCGATGAGCGCCATCTGCTCGGCGAACGCCTCGGGTGCGACCGACAGGGCGCGGGTGGCGTCGTTGGGCGCGGTGGCGACGGAGTGGTACATGAGGATCGGTACCGGAGTCTCACTCACCTGTGCCCCCTTCGACCGGCGCCACCGAGAACGTCGTACCGCCGCGCCGCGCCCGCACGCTGCCCACCACGTAGCCGCCCGCCGCGGCGAACACGCCCGCGACGATCGCGCCCGCGCGCCCCGCGCCGCCGGGCCGGGCCAGCAGGGCGTCGCGCAGGCCGCGGGCGACGCCGGCGGGCAGTACCCGGGTGGTGTACCGGCGTTCGGACTCCAGGCCCTTGTCCGCGCCGACGCTCTTCGCCACCAGCGCCTTGGACAGGCCCTCGGCGTAGGCGCGGGTGCGGAAGTAGGCGAAGCGCTCGCGGGGGGCGGGCACCCGGTGGTGGATCACCGCCCGGTCGTCGATGAGCAGGACGGCGTCGGGGCGGGCCCGGGTGAGGCGGATGCACAGTTCCGTCTCCTCGCAGCCCAGGGGGCGGCGGTCGCCGTCGCGGCCGATGCCGGTGGCGAAACCGCCCGCCGCCTCGAACGCCGTACGCCGGAAGGAAGCGTTTCCGCCGAGGACGTTACGGACCCGGACCCGGCCCGGTGGCAGCCCCTGGTAGGTGCAGCCGACCACCCAGTCGAACTCGCGCGGGAACCAGGCCGGCCGCCGGCCCGACGCCCAGACCGGTTCCGTACGGCCGCCGACCGCCATCACGCGCGGGTCGGCGTACCCGTCGGCGAACCGGCGCAGCCAGTCCCGTTCGGCCACGGCGTCGTCGTCCAGGAAGGCGATGACCTCGCCGTGGGAGGCGGCGATGCCGGTGTTGCGGCCGGCGGACAGGCCGCGCGGGCCCGCGTTGGCCAGCACCCGGACGCCCGCGCTCTCCTTGTACTCGCGCTCCAGCCGGTCCTTCAGGGCCGGGTTGTGGTCCACGACCAGGAGCGTCTCCAGCGCCGGGTACGACTGCGCGCGCACCGACGAGACCGCCGCGAGGATGTCCTCCCAGCGGTCCTCGGTGTAGACGCAGATCACGACGGAGATGCCGGGATCTCTCAAGACACCTCTCCCCCGACCGTGTCGAGCAGCGGCGAGTGGCGTTCGTGGCGGCGCAGCTCGCGCCGGTTGGAACGCTCCTTGAGGATCACCTTCAGCACCCGGATGCCGTCGCGGACGGCCCGCAGGTTGCTGGTGCCGTGGATGCGCAGGTACTCGTGGCTCGGGATCTCCTGGACCTTCAGGCCGGCCTTGACCACTCTGATGTTCATCAGCGTCTCGACCTCGAAGCCGGTGCAGTCGAGGTCGATCTTGTCGAGGCAGTGCCGCCAGAACGCGTTGTAGCCGTAGCAGAGGTCGGTGTAGCGCGCCCCGAACTTGCGGTTGACCACCGCGCACAGCGCCCGGTTGCCGAGCTTGCGGATGAAGGTCATGTCGTCGGTGCCGCCGCCGTTGGCGAAGCGCGAGCCCTTGGCGAAGTCGGCGCCGGAGACCAGGGCGGAGACGTACGACACGATCTCGCCGCCGTCGGCCGAGCCGTCCGCGTCGACCATCACGATGATGTCGCCGCTGCACGCCTCGAACCCGGTGATCAGGGCGTCCCCCTTGCCCTTGCCGCGCTGTCCGACGACCTTGACGTCCGGCCACAGGGAGCGGGCCACGCCGACCGTGTCGTCCGTGGAGTTGCCGTCCACGAGAACGACTTCGTGTATCCAGTCCGGGAGCGACTTGAAGACGTAGGGGAGATTCTCCGCCTCGTTCATGGCGGGAATCACCACGCTCACCGGCGGGGTTATCGCCAGGTGAGAGGAGATGGGCCGGTAGTGGGCCTCAATGAACGGATCTTGGCCCGAACTCGGCGGGCGCAGCACGGAACTCACGAGTGTTTTCCCTCTCGTCCGGTGGACCGCCCGCCCCTGGGCGGTCCGGCTCTGTGTCCGGTTCGAAAGGGGGGTTCTCATCTTCGGCACGGGAAATCGATCTGGGAATTGATCTCCGTGCACGCCGATGAGCTGGCAAAGCTGGCCGGTCTGTCCGGGAAATACGGCAGCCGGTCGCGCGGCACGGCTCGGTCACAGTTGCGGTCACCGAGCACGGCACCCCCCTACCGCGCCCCGCGCCGGTGACGCCGCGGCCCTGAGCCCTCCCCTGGAGCCGTGTGCCGACGTGCCGGTGCGGGTGAGATGTACGACGGTATTGACGATTGAACCCGAAAGGCAACCCCTGAAGGGCTCCCTCACGTTTTTGTTGGTTTGGCCGTTACACAACTTTGGCCGGTGTTGCTCGGCCTTGTGTACGTTTTTCGGAAATCCGTTCCCGAAGTAGGACGGTGAGCAGCAGCAGCGCGCTGAGCGCGGTCACGGCGAGCACCCCGCCGCGGACCGACCAGCGGTGAACCGCGAGCATGCCTTGGGCAACCAGCATGGTGACCACGACCGAGCCCGCAAGCGCGCAGAGCGCCCTGCCGAACGGATCCAGCCCGCGCAGTGCCACGGCGAGCGCCATGGCGGGCGCCCCGAGCAGGAAGAACAGGGCGCACGGTCCGCGCAGTACGGAGGTGGCGTCGACGAGCGCGAGCAGCGCGCCGACACCGCCGATGGCGGTCGCCGCCCCGGCGAGCAGCGGTGACAGGGCCCTCCCCGGCCCGCTCCGCGTCGTACCGGAGTCCTCGGCGCTGCCGTCTGGTGAAGGTGACTTGATGCCTAAGGTCTGCATTGGCGACTTTGCCCCCCGACGCGCCGGATGCCGGGCTTCACTGTGGCGCGGACCGAGGGGGGTCGTCAAGAAGGCGATTGTCGAACCGTCAACAGACATGGCATGGACACGCAATAGATGAGCCGTGAATGTTTCTGGTTGATCCTGTTGAGACCCGAATAGTCTTGGCATGAACACTTCCCGTCAACACGCGTAGTTGCTACGACAGTTGTGGCAGAGATCCTGCTAAAGGGAGGTTCCATGAGACGTTCCCGACTTACCGGATTCGTTGCCTCGCTCCTCCTCGCCGCCGGCCTCGGTCTCACCGGGGCCGCCTCGGCGCAGGCGTCCTCGACGGCCGCGGCCGGCGGCTATGTGGCCCTCGGCGACTCCTACTCCTCGGGAGTCGGCGCCGGCAGCTACATCAGCTCCAGCGGCAGCTGCGACCGCAGCACCAAGGCGTACCCCTACCTGTGGAACGCCGCCCACAGCCCGTCCTCGTTCGCCTTCAACGCCTGCTCGGGCGCGAAGACGGACGACGTCCTCGCGAACCAGCTCGGCCCCCTGAACTCCTCCACCTCACTGGTGTCCGTCACCATCGGCGGCAACGACGCCGGATTCTCCGACGTCATGACGACCTGTGTGATCCAGTCCGACAGCGCCTGCCTCGACCGGATCAACACCGCGAAGGCGTACGTCGACTCCACGCTTCCCGGCAAGCTGGACACCGTCTACAACGCGATCAGCGCCAAGGCCCCGAACGCCCGGGTGGTCGTGCTCGGTTACCCCCGCTTCTACCTGCTCGGCCAGACCTGCCTCGGGCTCTCCGACACCAAACGGTCCGCGATCAACGGCGCGGCCGACTACATCGACGCCGCCGTCCAGAAGCGCGCCCAGGCTCACGGCTTCGTCTTCGGCGACGTCCGCACCGCGTTCGCCAGCCATGAGATCTGCTCCGGCGACTCCTGGCTGCACAGCGTCAACTGGCTCGACATCGGCGAGTCGTACCACCCCACCGCGGCCGGCCAGTCGGGCGGCTATCTGCCGGTGCTCACGAACAACGCGTGAGGGAGCGGGCTCACCCTTCAGGGTGAATTCTCCGGTGAGCCCGACGCCGAAGCGGAGGCCCCGCCCGACGGGGTCTCCGTCGGCGTGCCCGTCGTACAGCTCACCGAGAACGGGACCGTGTCCGACGCGGTCCGCACGGGACCGCGCACCTTCACCCCGACCTGGTCCGTGGTCGTGCCGGCGCCGGAGTACACCGTCAGGGTCACCCGCACCTGCCGGCTCTTCCCGCCGCCGTCCGGGAACGACAGTGTCCGCCACCCGGGATCCGACACCGACCCGCGCGTCGTCACCCACCGGTACTCCACCTGCGCGGGCACCCGCCCCACCGTGAACGTCGCCGTGAAGGCGGGCGCCTGCGCGGCCGGCGGCGGACAGCTCCCGGAGTACGTCGTGTGCGTGCCGGCCAGGGTGACGTGCACGGACTGCGCCGGCGGGGCGCTCGACGACGTACTGCCGCTCGGGGCCGACGGTGTCCCGGTGTCCGAGTCGGTGCTGCGGTGTGCGGCCGGCGCGTGCGCGCTTCCGCCGGCCCGGCCGCCGCCCTCCGCCACCCGACCGCCGCCGTGGTCGCGGTTCAGCCAGGCGTACGTCAGTCCCGCGAGCGCGAGTACGACCGCGAGGACCCCCGCCACCAGCACCGCACCGGTCCGCCGGGAGCGTTCCGGCTCCTCGGACGCCGTGCTGCCCGGCAGGGGTACCGGAGGTGCGGGGGAGGGCCTTGAGGACGGCTCCCGGTACCGGCCCGCGGTCGTCGGTGCGGTGTCCGGCGGCACCTGCACCGGGGCAGTCCAGGGTGCTCCTCCCCCAGAGGGGGCGCCGCCGGCCGCGACGATCCGCAGCTCGTCCTCCACCCGCGCGGCGGCCGGCCGCTCGGCGGGATCCTTGCGCAGCAGCCCTTCGATGACACCGGCGAGCGGCCCGGCCCCGCGCGGCGGCGGCAACTCGTCCTCGACCACGGCCCGCAGGGTGCTCAGCGGGGTGTCGTACCGGAACGGCGAGACGCCCTCCACGGCCGCGTACAGCAGCACGCCCAGCGACCACAGATCCGACTCCGGTCCCGGCGTCCGGCCCAACGCCCGCTCCGGCGCGAGGAATTCGGGCGAGCCGATCACCTCGCCGGTCATGGTCAGCGCGGAACTGCCCTCGACGGAGGCGATCCCGAAGTCGGTCAGCACCACCCGGCCGTCGTTCGCGAGCAGCACGTTGGCCGGCTTCACGTCCCGGTGCAGCACCCCGGCGGCGTGCGCGGCGCGCAGCGCGGCCAGTACCTCGGCGCCGATGTGCGCGGCCCGCTGCGGCGACAGCGGGCCCTCCGCCTCCAGCTGGTCGGCGAGCGACAGCCCGCGCACCAGCTCCATCACGATCCACGGCCGGCCCGCCTCCAGCGCCACGTCGTACACCGTGACCACGTTGCGGTTCGAGACCCGGGCCGCCGCCCACGCCTCCCGCTCCAGGCGCGCGTACATCCGCTCCACGTCGGAGGCCGGCAGCCCGGCCGGGGCCCGCACCTCCTTGACGGCCACCTCGCGGTGCAGCACCTCGTCCCGGGCGCGCCACACGGTGCCCATGCCGCCCTCGCCGAGCGGGGACAGCAGACGGTAGCGGCCCGCGATCACACGGTCGCGGCCCGGCTCTTCGGACACGGGCGCCCCCCAGGCAAGTCGCGCGATGTCTCCCCAAAGTAGCTCAGCCGAGCGCGGATGCCGCCCCCTTCAGCACCAGTCCCGCGCCCAGGGCGAGGACGACCAGTGCGGACACGAGCGGCACGGACCGGCGCACCAGGGCGGCCACCGGGTGCGCGGTCCAGCGCGGACGCCGCTCCAGCACCCGGGTCATGCCCGAGCCCAGCCGGACCACGGCGAACCCGGCGGCCGTGAGGGTCAGCGCGAGCCCGGCACCGTAGGCCACCACGAGCAGCAGCCCGAACCAGGCCTTCCCGAGCGCGGCGGCGCCGACGAGGACGACCACGGCGGACGGACTGGGCACGAGCCCACCGGCGAAGCCGAGCAGGATCGTGCCGCGGACGGTGGGGGCGGTGGGGTGGGAGTGGGTATGGCCACCGTGCGTGTGGGTGTGCTCCCCATGAGTGTGCTCCCCATGAGTGTGCTCTCCATGGGTGTGCTCCCCATGGGTGTGCTCCCCATGGGGACCGTGGTGATGGTGATGGTCGGAACCATGGTGGGCATGCGTATGCGCATGGGTCCGGTTGCGCCACGCCCGCCGTACGAGGTTGGCGCCGGCCGCCAGCACCAGGGCGCCGCTCGCCAGACCCAGCCAGGCGATCACCGAGGGGGTGGCCGCCGAGCCGGCCGTGACGAGCAGGCCCAGGGCGACCACACCGAGGGTGTGGGTCACCGTGACCGAGGCGGCCAGCGGCAGCACGTCCCGTGGGCGGGCCCGGCCGCCGCGCGCCGCCGCCGTCGCGGCCATCAGGGTCTTGCCGTGGCCCGGCGCGAGCGCGTGCAGGGCGCCGAGGACGACCGCGACGAGAAGCGCGAGCGCGGCGAAGCCGACGGTGAGGTCGTGCCGGGCCACGAGGTCGTCCAGCGCCCGGGTCCAGCGGTCGGCGCCCCGCGGCAGGACGGCGGCGCCCGGTGCCTCCTGCCGCTCCTCGGCGAGCGCGGGGCCGCCGGGACGCAGCCGCACGGAGGCGGCGGTGGTGTCGGCCGGGGAGGACAGCAGGTCCTTCGGGTACGTGGTCAGTTCGTGCGAGACCGACGTCCTCGGGACGTCCGTCGCGGTGAGCGTCACGCGGTCGCCGCGCGCGGTGATCTCCCGCCAGCCGGGGCCGGACCAGTTCGTCGCGCTGCGGAAGCCGAGGGAGACCGAGCCGGCCCGGGGCAGGGGAGCGGTCCAACGGCACTCGACGCGCAGGGTGTTGAGGCCTGCCTGCCCGGGGCGCAGAGCGGCCCTGCTGCCTTGCACCGTGAGCGGGACCCCGTGCCCGCGCACCGTCACCTCGCTGCCCCGAGCGGCCTGCGCGCAGCGCTGCCGGGCCCACTGCGTCATGCCCAGCCGCTCGATGTCCGGCTTGGCCTGGGTCGCCGGGATCTCGGCGAGGTCCTCCACATGGTCGACGCGGAGCTGTCCGGGGGCGGCGACCAGGCCGTCGTAGCGGTTGACGGTGAAGTTCCCGAGCGGATGCGCGCTCGCCGTGCCGCCGGGAAGGAGGGCCAGGGCACTGGTGACCAGCAGGAGGAAGACGAGACGTGGCTTCACCCCGCGGCCTCCAGTGCCTTGCGGGCCCAGGCCGCGCCGAGCGGCGAGAAGCCGGGGTTCAGGCGCAGGGCGGAGGTGAGGGAGGCGCGGCCGGCCGTGCGGTGGCCCGTGGCCAGCTCGATCGTGCCGCGGTGGTACAGGAAGGCGGCGCTGCGGTAACCCGTGGCGGTGGCCCGGCGGGCGTACGGCAGGGCCTCGGCGTCGCGGCCGTTCACATGCAGCGCCCAGGCCAGGGCGTCCGCGGTGTGCACGGTGTGGCGGCGGGCCCACTCGGCGCGGGCCGCGCGCAGGGCGGCCGCCTTGTCGCCGTGGTCGGCGGCCGCCAGCGCGGTGTCGAGGTCGGCGTTGACGCCGTTGGCGCGGGCCAGCACGATCCAGGTGTCCACCAGGGCGTACTGCTGCCGCGCCCTGGTCCGGTCGCCGGCGGCGCCCCGTGCCTCGTACAGCTCACCGAGTTCGACGAGCGGACCGGGCAGGGGGTAGCGGGACACCACCGTCTCCATCCCCTTGATCGCCGCCGCGCGGTCACCACTGGCCGCCTGCGCCCGCGCCCGGCCCTCCAGTGCGGGGAGGTAGGTGTCGTCGGCGGCGAGGGCGCGGGCGTAGTGGGTGAGGGCGGTCCTGTAGTCGCCCTGGTTCCACGCCAGCTGGCCCAGCTGGGCGGCCACGTAGGCGACGTCGCCCTTCGAAGTGGCGCCGGCCAGGGCCTGTTCGAGCACCCGGCGTGCCGTCGTCACATCGCCGCGCAGCTCGTGCACGTACGCGTACCGGGTGAAGACGGGAACGCCCGGCTTGCGGGCGTCGGCGGTCTCGGCCGCCTTCGACGCCTCGGCGTACCGGCCGAGTTCGACCAGGGCGTCGATACGGGAGGACAGTGCGCGCTCGCTGTACGGGTTCTGCCGCAGGGCCCGGTCCGCGTAGGTCAGGGCGTCCTTGAAGTCGTGCCGGGCCGCGGCGAGGGCCGCGCTGCCGGCCAGCGCCTGGTCGCTGTCCGGGGCGAGCGCGAGGGACCGCTTCAGCGCCTGCTCCGCCTGCGGGTAGCGGGAGGGGTCGCCCTTGGTCCGTGCCTGCTCGACGTAGGCCAGGCCCAGGGTGGCCCAACCGCCGGAGTCCCTGGGCTGGGTGCGCAGATGGCTCTGCAGTGCGGCGATACTCGCGTCCAGGTCGCCGCCGCCCAGGACACCGGGGTCCACGGCGGTGGAGGCGGCCGGCACCGATGCGGGCGCCCGGTCCGCCCCGACGGCGATCGCCCCGCCGGTCAGCGCGACCGCCAGCAGGGCTGCGGAGCCGACGAGTTGAACGCCCCGCCAACGCCGCCCGGCGGCGGCGAACCGCCGGAGGGCGACCACGCGCCCGTCGGAGCCGGGGGCCGGGCACCCTTCAGCCCCGGCTGCCACGGGTTCGGCGCCGTCGGCCGTGGGGTGCTCGGACTCGGGCGCCATGGGCTCGCTGTCGCAGACGGAGGGTTCCCCGGAGTCGGGTGTCATATGCCCGGCGTCGCGGGCGGAGGGTTCCGCGGAGTCGGGGGTCGCGTGGTCGTGAGCGGCAACCGGGGGCTTCTCGGGGCCGGGTGTCACGGGTTCGGGGACTTCCTGGGCCGGGGGCTCTGTTGGGAGGGAGGCCGAGGGTCGTACGGAGCCGGGTGCCGCGTCCCCGCTGTCGCCGGCCGAGGACTCCTCGACCCCGGGCGTCTCGTGCTCGGTGTGGCCGGCCGAGGGGTGCGCAACCCCGGGCGTGACGTGTGGGGCGGCGCCCGCCTTCACGGCGACGTTCACGGTGGGGCGGGTGCCCGCGCGGGCGGAGGGTTCCCCGGACTCGGGCGGCACGCGGTCGCCACCGGCGGGCGAGGGCTTGTCGGAGCCGGCCCTGCCTTCTTCGGTGGCCGTCCCGGACGTGCCGGCGGCCGCGGTGGGCCGTGGCGCCGTCTCGCCCTCCTCCGTGTTCACCTGCCGCTCGCCGGCCTCGTCGTCGTTCGTACGCGGAGACATGCCCTCTCCTCGGTCGCCTGTGCTGGTCGGAAGGGGAAGGCGCGGCCCGCCGTGGGGGGAGGGGGGGACACGGGCCGCGCCGGATCGGGGTGGGTGGGGGTCAGTACGCGCGCCGGATGCGCCGGCGCCACCACCCGACGGCGGCGCCGATCAGCAGGATCCCGGCCGCACCCGAGGCCGCCGACGCGGCGATCAGCACCGTGTTGCCGGAGCCACCGGAGGAGGAGCCCGCCGGTTGCAGGGCGTCGCCCAGCTGGCTGCGCACGTCCGTGCCCGCGGTCGTCCCCTTGGCGAGCGGGCCGCGCGAACCGGAGGTGGGCTCGGCGACGTACGGGAAGGACTTCTCGAAGCCCTTGTCGTTCTTGTCCACCGCGTCGCCCAGGTCGTTCTTCGAGCCGACCAGCTCACCCTCGACGACCTGCAACGCCTCGTCGATCACGTCGTCGGTGAGCCGGCGCCCGTTCGGGAAGCCCGCGTTGTCACCGTCCAGGACGCCCAGCCGCTTGGGGTGCATGCTCGGCTTGATGGAGGTGTTCAGGCGCAGCTCCTCCGCGGGGCGCACCTTCGGGGGCTGGTTGAGGCCCTTCACGCCCTTCAGGAACACGTCGACCAGGTCGTTGCGCGGCTCGGCCGGTGCCTTGATCTTGTAGATCGACTCGATCAGCTTCGGCAGCTCCGGGTTGGTGACGTTCTTCAGGAACTGCGCGTCGTACGCGGGCTGCGAGGCGTTGAACCTGTCCTTGTCCTTCTGCGGGTTGACCACCTCGTTGACCAGCGGGTTGCCGAGGCGCGAGACCTGTGTGTAGTAGCCCTGCGCGTTGCGGCGCTGAGTGGTGGACCAGATGCCGACGACCGGCTGTCCGGCCGACTCCCGGATCAGGTCGTTCGGCACCTGCAGGGCGATGGTGTTGACGTTGTAGCCCTTCAGGGTGTCCCGGCCGACCTCGCTCAGGTTGCCGCCGTACAGCAGGTCGAAGACGCGCAGGTCCGCGAAGAACGGGTCGTCCGCCTGCCCGGCGAAGGTCGTGGTGCCGCCCGCCGCCTTGTAGACGGCCTGGTCGCGCAGCTTGCCGTAGTACGGCATGGACGCCTTGCCGACGTTCGACGGCGCCACCGGCACATCGTCCGCGACCTTCGTCTTCGACACCGCGTGCCCGTGCTTGAGCTTGAGCAGATCGATGTCGTACGTCTGCGTGATGTTGAGGTCGGGATCCGCCAGGTTGGTGACCGGCCCCGTGTTGTACAGGAACGTGTTCCCGTTCTTCGTGTGGGTCGTGAAGGTGTAGCGGAACACCAGGTCGTCCTGCGCGTCACCGTTGCTGTCGATGTGCAGGTCGTACTGGGCGTCGTCGGCGAACGTGTAGAAGTTCGGCCCGCCCGCCGGCTCCTCGAACGGGATCCAGTCGGCCACGATCGTCGTGGTGTCGGGCTTGTCCGGGCTGACGAACGCGTACAGGTCGGTGTTGTCGTACTGCGGGGTGCCCGAGATCAGCGGGGCCTCCCGGTGCGAGGAGGCGGCGGCCGTCCCGGGTGCCAGCGCCGCGGTGCCGGCGGCGGTGAGCCCTCCGGCGGCCAGCGCACCGCAGATGAGCGTGACCAGGCCGCCGCGTCCCGTGCCGCTCCTGGAGAAGAGAGGTGTCATGCCGTCCGTCCTCAGTGCCGACTTGCCTTTGACGGAGGGGTATACGGAGCGGGACCGCGGATCGGATGGGTCGGCCGGAGAAAAAATTTTGGGCCCTTCCCGGCCCGCGTTTTCGGCCCGCCGATCCGTATCACCCGCCGGAGGTGTGCGTTCGTGCGGATGCGTGGAGTGCGCGGAGGGGCCGGCTGCGGCCACGGAGAGGGGACCCGCATGCAGGCGGACGAGTTGCTGGTGCTCGTCGCGGGCGGCGACCAGCGGGCGTTCGAGGACCTGTACGCACTGGTGTCCGGGCCGGTGTACGGACTCGTACGACGGGTGGTGCGCGACCCCGCCCAGTCCGAGGAGGTCGCCCAGGAGGTGCTGCTGGAGATGTGGCGCTCGGCCGCCCGGTACGACCCGGGCCGGGGCAGCGCGCTGTCCTGGATCCTCACCCTCGCCCACCGCCGCGCCGTCGACCGGGTGCGCAGCGCCCGCGCGGCCGGCGAACGCGAGCAGCGGGAGGCCCTGCGCGCCGGGGAGCCCGCCTTCGACCAGGTCGCCGAGGAGGTCGAGGCCGGCATGGAGCGCGAGTGGGTGCGCCGCTGCCTGCGCCGGCTCACGGACCTGCAACGCCAGTCCGTGACCCTCGCCTACTACGACGGCTACACCTACCGTGAGGTGGCCGAGCGGCTCTCGCTGCCCCTCGGCACGGTCAAGACGCGGATGCGCGACGGGCTCACCCGGCTCCGCCAGTGCCTGGGAGGCGCCGCATGAGCATCCTCGGCAGGCTGCTGCGCCGTGAGGACCCGCACTCCCTCGCGGCGCCCTACGCGCTCGACGCCCTCGACGCGGGCGAGCGGCGCAGGTTCGCCAAACACCTGCAGGGCTGCGACCGCTGTGCCACCGAGGTGCGGGACCTCGCCGAGGACGCCGTGCGGCTCGCCTGGTCCGCGGCGGCCCCGGCGCCCGCCGGACTGCGCGAGCGGGTGCTGGCCGCCGTGCGCACCACCCCGCAGGAGCCGGCGCGGGCACCGGTCCGGGAGCGCACGCCCCAGCTGCCGCCGCACGTCTGGGGAAACCAGCCCCCGCCGGGACGCACCCGTACGCCCCGCACGCGCCCCCTGTTCGTGCCGCTCGCCACGGCCACCGCGGCGGCGGCCCTCGTCGTCGCCTCCCTCTTCGCCCTCCAGGCGCACCGCAGCCAGGACCGGCTGGACGCGGAGCGGTCCCGGGGACGTGAGATCGCCCACGTTCTGGCGGCACCCGACGCCCGGGCCACCACCAGCAAGGACGCCCGGGGCCGCGGTATCGGAGTGATCGCCTCCGCATCGGAGCGGGAAGCCGTCGTCACCCTCAGCGGATACGGCCCCCCGCCCGGCGGCCGCGTCCGCCAGCTCTGGCTCGTGCGCCCCGGCGCGGGGCCGCGCTCCCTCGGGCTCTTCACGGGCGACACGCCCTTGGTCGCGCAGGGGCTCGACACCTCCTCCACGTCACTCGCTGTAACCGTCGAACCTGACGGTGGATCAGCGCAGCCCACCGGCCGGCCCCTTGTCCAACTCACCCTGAAATCGGTCGGATTCGGAGAGTAGTCAGCGAGGGATGGTCAACCGCCTTACAGGGAAGGTGAATCCTGTGGCCGAGATACACGCGTGCCCCACCGGGGCGATAGGGTTACCCTGCCCGGGCCGGGTGGACTCGTACGGGTGGGGAGTGACATGGAACAGATAACAGTGCGCAGCAGGGCCAGGGTCCCTGCGATCACCTGCGGGAGCAGCGCGACCAGTTCGCGCCTCGACCGCCATCTGTCGGTACTGGCGGGTCCCGCCATACCGCAGCGGGAGACGATCGAGGCGACCTCGCTGATGCGCGAGCTGACGGCGCGTGACAGGCCGCACCAGCGCAGCGACCGGGGCAAGCGGGTCAGCCGTGTCTCCCTGTTCGCGCCGCTGCGCAGGCTGCGTCGCTCGCTGTTCGGCGGACACTGAGCGGCCCCGAGCCGCCCCCGGAGTCCGCTCGCCGAGTGTCGGCGCTCAGGCCGCCACACCGTCCCGGCGCATCGCTGCGATCTCGTCGTCCGTCATCCCCACGGCATGCAGCAGTGCCTCGGTGTGCTGCCCGAGCGCGGGCACCTCACCCATCCGCGCCTCGTCCCCGCCCGGCAGTGTGATGGGGGGCAGCAACGCCTTCAACGGCCCGACCGGCGATCCCACCTCACGCCACCGCTCACGGGCCGCCAGCTGCGGATGCTCCACCAGCTCACGCACATCCCTGAGCCGGGCACAGGCGATGCCCGCCGTCTCCAGCCGCGCCAGCGCCTCGTCGGCGTCCAGTGCGCCGAGCGCCCGCGCGACCAGCTCGTCCGTCTGCTCCCGGTGCGCGACCCGTGCCGCGTTCGTGGCGTACGCCGGATCCCTCCCCAGTTCCGGGCGTCCCATGACCTGTTCGGCCAGCCGCCGCCACTCGCGGTCGTTCTGCACGGACAGCAGCACCCGCCCGCCGTCCGCCGTCGGATAGGCGTCGTACGGCGCGATGACGGCGTGCGCGAGGCCGGTGCGCGCCGGCGGCTCACCCCCGTGCATCGCATGGTGCAGCGGATGCCCCAGCCACTCCGCGAGCGCCTCCAGCATCGACACCTCCACCGGCCCGCCCCGCCCGGTCGTCCCCCGCCGTACCAGCGCCGCCAGGACGCCCGAGAACGCGTACATGGCCGCCGCGATGTCCGCCGCCGGGATCCCCGCCTTCACCGGCTGCTCCGCGGTCCCGGTCACCGAGACGAGGCCCGCCTCGCACTGCACGAGCATGTCGTAGGCCCGCTTGTCCGCGTACGGCCCTGAGGGGCCGTATCCGGAGATGTCCACGGCGATCAGCCGCGGGTGCGCCGCGCACAGCGTGGCCGCGTCCAGACCGAGGCGGGCCGCCGCCCCGTGCGCGAGGTTCTGCACGAACACGTCCGCGTCCGCGATCAGCCGGCGTACGGCGGCCAGGCCGCGCGGGTCCTTCAGGTCCAGCGCCAGGGACTCCTTGCCGCGGTTGCACCACACGAAGTGCGAGGCGAGACCGCGGGCGGCCGTGTCGTAACCGCGCGCGAAGTCGCCGCCGTCGACCCGCTCCACCTTGATGACCCGGGCGCCCAGGTCGGCGAGCTGCCGGGTCGCGAAGGGCGCGGACACGGCCTGTTCGACGGCGACGACGGTGATGCCCGCAAGGGGCAGGGGCTGCTGGGGCGTGGGCTGATCCGTGGGCTGTTCCATGGCCGGATCATGGCTTGCGACCGGCGGTTTTGTCAGCAGCCCGACGCCCCTCAGCGCTTCTGCGGCGCTCCGCGCGTACCGGCGCACCGCGAGCGGCAGGAACACCGCGGTGAGGGCGGGGCGCCAGCCTAGATCAGGGCGAACTGGCCCTCCGGGCCCTCCTCGTGGTGGTCCAGGACCGAGGCGGGGCGGCGGGCGGAGGCCGGTGGGGGAAGGATGCCCGCCTCGCGCAGCTCGCCCGCCGTGACCGCTGACACCGCCTGCAAGCCCGCCCGCCGCGGCCGCAGTTCCGCCAGCAGGGTCAGGACCGTGATCAGTTCCAGCAGTTCCGACGTCCAGGGCTGCGGCCAGGTCGCCGGGCGGATCGCGGCGAGGGTGCCGGGGTCGGCCGGGGCGGTGCGGGCCGTGAACCAGGACTCCAGGACCCGGACTCCGGCCACCTCGTAGTCCCAGGCCTGTGGCGGCACGGGGGAGATGCGGCCCTCGTCCAGGTGAAGGGTTTCTTCGTCCTCGTCGTAGTGCAGGGTGAGCGGCCGGGCCGGCAGCGGTGCGCGGACGTAGGGGCGGCGGCCCCCCGGCAGCTTGGGGCGTTCGCCGTCCCGGCGCATCAGCCACAGCATGCGGTGGCCCGACGCGACGCCGGCCCGCCACAGTTCGCTGTCGTCGGTGAGCGGCACGGTGAGGTCCGGACGGACCGTCGCCAGGATCCAGGCCAGCACGTCCGCCGCCGTGGGGCGGTCGGACAGACGGGCGGAGAGGTGGTCCAGCAGGCCCGGGGCCAGGTTCGGTTCGGTCCCGCCGGGGCGGCGCCAGAGGGGGCGGACGCGGCCGGGGCGGAGAGCGGGCAGGCGGGAGGTGGCCAGCAGCGGCGTGTCCGCGTCGCCCGTCTCCACCGTGAAGACCTGGTGCGCGTCCGCCACCCGCCACAGCTCCGGGCGGGCCGTGTCGATCAGCCGGTGGTCCGGGATCAGCCACTGCTCGTCGAAGGGGGCCGCCAGGACGCGGACCGGCTCCGCGCAGGGACCCTCGGCACGGGCCAGCCGCTCGGTGCCGGTGGACTGGCCGGGCAGTTGCCCCACCGCCGAGTCGAGCGTCCGGGAGCGGGTCGCCTCGAACAGGGCCTGCCGGTCCGGTCCCTCGGCCTTCAGGAGGGCGTCCCAGCGGGCCTTCAGCGAGCCCGGGTCGGGAGCCGTCGGCCAGGTACGGCCCGGCCGCAGCGGTGCGACGGACCACGGCATGAGGTCCGCCAGCAGCGGAGCGTCGTCGTGCGTCACGCAGGGCATCGTACGACCTGACCGGGAACCGGTGTCAGGTCGCGTCGAGGGTGACCGTGAACGAGAACCGGTCCCCCCGGTAGTGGATGACCGCCACGTCCAGCACCCTGCCCTCGGCGTCGTACGTCACCCCCGTGTAGTGCAGGATCGGGCTGAGCAGCGGCACCTGGAGCAGCCGGGCGGTCTCCGGGTCGGCGAGGCGGGCCTGCACGGTGTCCGTGATCCGGCTGATGCCCGCCCGTACGACGTCCCGCAGCACCTTGGTCATCGGCCAGCGGATCAGGTCGTCCAGGTCGATGCGCGCGGCGAGTTCGGGGCGGATGTGGTTGACGGCGTGGTTGGTCGGCTCGCCGGTCTTCTCGTCGCAGCGCAGCCGGTGGTACGCGGCCACCTCCGCGAGGTCGGGGAAGTACTCGGCGAGACCGGGTGGCACGGGCACCGGGCCGTGGTCCAGCAGTTCCGTCGTCATGCCGGACTGCTGGGCCACGATCGCGTCCACCGAGCCGAGCAGGCGGACCGGTGCGCCCTGCCGGGCGTCCGGCACGATGAACGTGCCGCGCCGCCGGTGCCTGCTGATCAGCCCCTCGTCCTCCAGCTCCTTCAGCGCCTGCCGCATGGTCAGCACACTCACGCCGTAGTGCCCCGCCAGTTGCTCCTCCGTGGGCAGCCGCAGCGGGTCCTCGGGGGAGCGGCCGAGTATCGAGGCGCGCAGCGACTGCGACACCTGGTACCACAGCGGCAGCTTGCGGTTCAGGACGATCGAATCCGGGGCGAAAGAGGTCACGCGGCTATCCGTACCTGTCGATGAACGTGCGGCGCAACAGAGGCGGCGTCACACCCGGAAATGGCGCTCCAGTCCCTGCCACACGTCGTCGTAGCGCTGCTGGAGGTGGTCGGCGCCGGCCGCGTGCGGGGTGAGGGTCACCGGCCAGCGGGTCTCGAACATGAACGCCAGCCCGTCGTCGATCTTCTGCGGCTCCAGCTCGGCCGCGCTCGCCCGGTCGAACGTCTCGCGGTCCGGTCCGTGCGCCGACATCATGTTGTGCAGCGAGCCGCCGCCGGGCACGAACCCTTCCGCCTTGGCGTCGTACGCGCCCTCGATCAGGCCCATGTACTCGCTCATCACGTTCCGGTGGAAGTACGGCGGCCGGAAGGTGTCCTCGCCCACCAGCCAGCGCGGCGCGAACACGACGAAGTCGACGCCGGCCAGACCGGGAGTGTCCGAAGGGGAGGTGAGGACGGTGAAGATGGAAGGGTCCGGGTGGTCGTAGGAGATGGTCCCGATCACATTGAAACGGCGAAGGTCATAGACGTACGGCACATGGTTGCCGTGCCAGGCGACCACGTCGAGCGGGGAGTGGCCGTAGGTGGCCGTCCAGAGGTTGCCGCAGTACTTGTTCACGACCTCCACCGGGCCGGTCACGTCCTCGTACGCGGCCACCGGCGCCCGGAAGTCCCGGGCGTTGGCGAGGCCGTTGGCGCCGATGGGCCCGAGGTCGGGCAGCTGGAACGGCGCCCCATAGTTCTCGCACACATAGCCCCGAGCGGAATCATCGAGCAGCTCCACACGGAAGCGCACCCCACGGGGAATCAGCGCCACATGTGCGGGCTCCACATGCAGCCGGCCGAACTCGGTGTGCAGCAGCAGCCCGCCGCGCTCCGGCACGATCAGCAGTTCGCCGTCGGCGTCGGAGAAGACGCGCTCCATCGACGCGTTGGCGTGGTACAGGTGCACGGCCATCCCGGTGCGCTGGGTCGCGTCGCCGTTGCCGCCGAGGGTCCACAGGCCGGCCAGGAAGTCGGTGCCCTCGGGCGGCTCGGGCAGCGGGTTCCAGCGCAGCCGGTTGGGGTCGGGCACGGTCTCGGTGAAGGGGGCCGTGCGGATCGCGCCGTTGTCGGTGCGGGTGAACGCCGGGTGGGCGGCCGACGGGCGGATGCGGTACAGCCAGGAGCGGCGGTTGTGCGCCCGCGGCTCGGTGAACGCCGTACCGCTCAGCTGCTCCGCGTACAGCCCGAGCGGCGCCCGCTGCGGCGAGTTGCGGCCTTCGGGCAGGGCGCCCGGCACCGCCTCGGAGGCGTGTTCGTTGCCGAAGCCGGTCAGGTACGACAGCCCCTCGGCGGCCTTCCGTGTGTCCCCGCTCATGATCGCTCCCTTGCGCTTCCTGATTCCTATGCAACACCGTAGGAATGCGCGGAGGTGGGCGCAAGGGGGGACGGGTACTACGTCCGAGGGATCCCGTGGGCTGGCCGGAACCCGACTTGAGGCGGATTCGGCGGACCGGAGCGTTGCTCTACTCTCCCGGGCATGCTCATGACGTCCTGGATCCGCAGCACGCTCGCCGCGCTCACGGCGTGCGTCCTGCTGCCGCTCGGCGCGGCGGGCTGCACGAGCGGTCACACCGGTGCCGGCGCCGTCTCCTCCTCGCCCGTCGGCGAGGTCCTGGACGCCACCGACGGCACCGGCCGGCATCTGCGCGAGGTCGACCCGAAGAGCGCGCCGCAGGTCGGTGTCGAGGTGACACCGCACCCGGGCGGCGGCTGGAACGTCCGGCTGACGTTCCACCACTTCCGCTGCTCCGCGCCCGGCGCCCGGCCGTCGGCGGTCACCGGACGCGGGCTCGCCCACCTCTTCGTCGACGGCCGCCGGGTCACCCGGCTGCGCTCGCCCCGGTACCAGCTGCCCGACCGCCTCGTCCCGCACGGCACCCACCACGTCACCGCGCGCCTGTACGCCGACGACGGCACCGTGTGGGCCGTGCACGGCAGACCGGTGCAGAGCACCGCCGACATAACGGCCCCGGAAGAGCCGCCGGTGACGGCCCGGCCGGCGGCCGGTACGACGGCCCCGGCCGCCGGGAAATGAGTGCACCGGCCACTCTTGTCCGTACGGGAGGGCGAGGTTCACCGGACCGCGGCGGAGAGGCATCATGAAGCCCGTGCCCCATGCGACATCGCTCCGCCGCGCGCCCGTCCAGCGGCGCAGCGCCGAACGGCTGACCAGGATCCTCGACGCCTGCGCCGAACTCCTCGACGAGGTCGGCTACGACGCCCTGAGCACCCGCGCGGTCGCCCTGCGCGCCGGTGTGCCGATCGGCTCCGTCTACCGGTTCTTCGGCAACAAGCGGCAGATGGCCGACGCCCTCGCCCAGCGCAACCTGGAGCGGTACACCGAGCGCGTCACCGAGCGGCTGAAGAAGGCGCACCCGGGCGACTGGCGAGCCGCGATGGACGCGGTCCTCGACGAGTACCTGGCCATGAAGCGCACCGCGCCCGGCTTCTCGCTGGTCGACTTCGGCAACCAGATACCGGTCGGAGTCCGCAAGGCCGAGCCCAACACCCGCGTCGCCGACCGGCTCACCCGGCTGCTCTCCGGCTATCTGGACCGCACCCCCGACGACGGGCTGCGCCGGGTCTTCCTGGTCGCCGTGGAGAGCGCGGACACCCTCGTCCAGCTGGCCTTCCGGACCGACCCGGACGGGGACGAGGCGATCATCACGGAGACGCGCGAGCTGCTGCGGGCGTACCTGGCCCGCGTGCTCGACTGACGGTCACCGCAGAGACCTCCCCTCCGTGCATACCGGTCGGTATGCTCGGCCGAGCCTGTCACACCCACGCTCGCCCGGCACCGCCGCCGACCCACCGGGAGGACCCGTGTCCCGCACCGCCCTGCGCATCTGCCCCCTGTGCGAGGCCACCTGCGGCCTGACCCTCACCATCGAGGGCACCCGCGTCACCGGCGCCCGCGGTGACCGCGAGGACGTCTTCAGCAAGGGGTTCATCTGCCCCAAGGGCGCCTCCTTCGCGGCCGTCGACTCCGATCCCGACCGGTTGCGCACCCCCCTCGTCCGCCGGGACGGCGAACTGCGCGAGGCCACCTGGCAGGAGGCCTTCGACGCGGTCGCCGCCGGTCTGCGCCCGGTCGTGGAGGCCTGCGGACCGGACTCCGTCGGCGTGGTCCTCGGCAACCCCAACGTGCACACCGTGGCCGGCGCCCTCTACCCGCCGGTCCTCCTCGCCGGCCTGCGCACCCGCAGCCTGTTCACCGCCTCCACGGTCGACCAGATGCCCAAGCACGTCTCCAGCGGACTCCTCTTCGGTGACGCGAACGCCATCCCCGTACCGGACCTGGACCACACCGACCACCTGCTCCTCATCGGTGCCAACCCCCTGGAGTCCAACGGCAGTCTGTGCACCGCCCCCGACTTCCCCGGCAGGCTCAAGGCGCTCAAGGCCCGCGGCGGACACCTGACCGTGGTGGACCCGCGCCGCACCCGCACCGCGAAGCTCGCCGACCGGCACCTGGCGATCCGCCCCGGCACCGATGCCCTGCTGCTCGCCGCGATGGCGACCGTGCTGTTCGAGGAGGGCCTGGCCGACCTGAAGGACCTGGGCGCACATGTCGTCGGGGTCGGGCAACTGCGCGCCGCACTGCGGGACTTCACCCCCGAAGCCGTCGCCGGGGCCTGCGACCTGGACGCCGACGTCATCCGCACCCTCGCCCGCGAACTGGCCGCCGCCCCCACCGCCGCCGTCTACGCCCGCATCGGCAGCTGCACCGTCGCGCACGGCACCCTGGCCAGCTGGCTGGTGGACGTCCTCAACATCCTCACCGGCAACCTGGACCGCCCCGGCGGCGCCCTCTTCCCGCAGGCCGCCACCGACCGGACACCCCGCCCCGCTGGTCCCGGCCGCGGCTTCGCGCTGGGCCGCTGGCACTCGCGGGTACGCCGACTGCCCGAGGCCAAGGGCGAGCTGCCGCTCTCCGCGCTCGCCGAGGAGATCGACACCCCCACCGACGAGGGCGAGCGGGTCCGCGCGCTGATCGTCGTGGCCGCCAACCCGGTGCTGTCCGCGCCCGACGGCGACCGCCTCGACAAGGCCCTCCAGTCCCTGGACTTCATGGTCAGCGTCGACCCGTACCTGAACGAGACCTCGCGCCACGCCCACGTCGTACTGCCCCCGCCCCCGCCCTCCCAGAGCCCGCACCACGACTTCGCCTTCAACACCCTCGCCGTGCGCAACCAGGTCCGCTACACCCGCCCCGCCGTCCCGCTGGAGCCCGGGCGCATGGCCGAGAGCGAGATCCTCGCCCGGCTGGTCCTCGCCGCCACCGGCATGCACGGCGCCGACCCGGCCGCCGTCGACGCGATGGTCATCGACCAGACCCTCGGCAAGGCGGTGCGCGAGGAACACTCGCCGGTGCACGGCCGCGACCCGCACGAACTCGCCGGGCAGCTCACCGGCGTGACCGGCCCCGAGCGGCGGCTGGACCTGATGCTCCGCCTCGGCCCGTACGGCGACGGCTTCGGCGTACGCCCCGACGGGCTGACCCTCGCCAAGCTGCTCGCCCACCCGCACGGCATCGACCTCGGCCCGCTGCGGCCGCGCCTGCCCCAGCCGCTGAAGACCGTGAGCGGCAGGATCGAGCTGCTGCCCGAGCCGATCGCCGCCGACCTGCCCCGGTTGCGTGCGGCCCTGGGGGAGCGCCCCGACGGGCTGGTCCTCGTCGGCCGCCGCCACCTTCGCTCCAACAACAGCTGGATGCACAACGTGCCCGCCCTCACCGGCGGCTCCAACCGCTGCACCCTGCACATCCACCCCGAGGACGCGGCCCGGCTCGGCGTCCGGGACGGCGCGGACGTACGGGTCAAGGGCGCCGGGGGAGAGGTCGTGGCCCCCGCCGAGGTCACCGACGCCGTACGCCCCGGGGTGGTGAGCCTGCCGCACGGCTGGGGCCACGACCGCGCCGGCGTCCGGATGAGCCACGCCACGAAGACCCCTGGCGTCAACGTCAACCAGCTCCTCGACGGCAGCCTGCTCGACCCGCTCTCCGGCAACGCTGTCCTGAACGGAGTCCCCGTACAGCTCACCGCAAGCCTGTGACGACCCCCAGGTGAGATGTTCAAGGGCCCTCAGCCCGCTGCTCCACCTGCTCGGCGGCGGGCGTGGTGCCGCGGTGGCCGGGGCGGCCCGAACGGCCCGGCGGCGCCGCGCGGGAGCGGCCGGAAGCCCGGTGTTGCGCCGCACGAGCGATATCTGACGGCGCGCCGGGCCTCGCTGCCCGGGCCGGCGGTGTGTATGACGGAGAGTTCAGACGAAAGAGCGATTTGTATGAAAATCGTCTGAACTCGCGGAGGATTGCGCATGCCCAGCCTGACACTCCCACGTGCCGTCGGCTCCCGCGCGGGCGCCACAATCGTCCTCACCGCCCTCGCCGTGGCGGGTGCGTCGTGGGTAGCGGCGCCGAACGCGGTGGCCCAGGGGGCGAACGGTGACATCCGGGTGCACCGCGAGGGCGTGCCCTACGGTGTCTCGAAGGACGACCCGGTGGTCTGCAGGTTCTACCTCGACGCCGTCAACTTCGACATCCTGCCGAACATCGCCTACATCATCCAGGCGCAGCCCCCGCTGCCCTCGGCGTCCACCGTCACCGGCATCATCCAGCTCGCCGAGGGTGCCGGGCACACCGACCCGATCGGCCTGACCGACGGTCAGTACAGGCTCACCTGGGTCGCGGCGGGCGCCGTCAAGGAGAAGCTCTTCCGCGTCAACTGCCACGACGAACACAACGACCCGGCGCATGGTCCGAACGGGCAGATCGAGGACCACCAGGGCCACCAGGACCACCAGGACGGTCACCAGCAGGACGGTCCCGGCTGGGGCCAGGGGGGCGACCACGACCCGCCGAAGGGCGGTGTGCACGCGGGCGGTGGCGGTCTCATCGACACGGCCGCGGGGTACTCGCCGCTGGCCGCCGCGGCGGCCGTGGGCCTGGTCGCGGTCAGTGGCGTCGCGTATGTCCGGCTGATCCGCCGGCGGCCCCATGGTGCCGCGTAGGCGCAGACGCAGGCCCTGGTACCGGACCCGTGCCTACCGCCTCGCCAGGACGGCCCTGCTGGTGACCGTCCTGGTGACGGCGGGGAACCGGTGGTGGGGCGGGCATGCCGGGCCTGGCCGGGCGGACGACCCGGACGCGGTGGCGGCCGCCGGCCAGGGGGGCGCGGGCGGCGAGCAATCCTGCAAGCCTCCCTCCGGCCCCCCGCCCCGACCGCTGCCCCGGTCCCGGCCGACGTCCTTCCGCATCCGCTCCCTGGGTGTCGACGCCCCGGTCACGGGCCTCGGGCTCGACAGTGAACGGCGGCTGGAGACCCCGCCGGTGGACAGGCCCAAGCTGGTCGGCTGGTACGAGGGCGGCCCCACGCCGGGCGAGTCCGGCACCGCGATCGCCGTCGGCCACCGGGACACCCTGACCGGCCCGGCCGTCTTCGCCGCGCTCGCCCAGGTCAAACCCTGCAAGCTCATCGAGGTCAAGCGCGCCGACGGCCGTACCGCCGTCTACACCGTGGACCGGATGAGGGTCTTCGACAAGGCGGGCTTCCCGGACAAGGAGGTCTACGGACCGGTCGGGCGGCCGGAACTGCGGGTGCTGACCTGCGGCGGCCTCTACAGCCGGCGGACCGGCTACACCAGCAACGTGGTGGTCTTCGCCCACCTGACCGCGACCGGGTGACGCGCCCGGCCGCGACCGGGTCCCCGGCGGGCCGCCCGACCCGGTGTGTGAGCGCGGAAGGCCCCGGCGATGATGTCCTGGTACGTCTGGCGCGGAAAAACTAACGCCGCTAGTTTGTGTGCCGGACGACGCGGATCCGCCGGGAGGAAGCAGCATGAAGGCACACGACGGCCTGTACATCGACGGCGCCTGGCGCCCCGCCGGGAGCACGAATGTCATCGAGGTCGTGAACCCGGCCGACGAGCAGGTCATCGCCCGGGTCCCGGCGGGCGGCGCGCTGGACGTCGACACCGCCGTCCGTGCGGCACGCGCCGCCCTGCCCGCCTGGGCCGCCACGCCCCCGGCCGAGCGCGCCGCACGCCTCGCCGCCCTCCGTGACGTCCTCGTGGCCCGCAAGGACGAGATCGCCGAGACGGTCACCGCCGAGCTGGGCGCCCCGCTCCCGTTCTCCCAGGCCGTGCACGCGGCCGTGCCGATCGCGGTCGCCGGCTCCTACGCCGAGCTGGCCGCGACCCACTCCTTCGAGGAGAAGGTCGGCAACTCGACGGTGCTGCACGAGCCGATCGGCGTGGTCGGCGCGATCACCCCCTGGAACTACCCCCTCCACCAGATCGTCGCCAAGGCCGCCCCGGCACTCGCGGCGGGCTGCACGATCGTCCTCAAGCCCGCGGAGGACACCCCGCTCACCGCCCAGCTGTTCGCCGAGGCCGTCCACGAGGCGGGCGTACCGGCTGGGGTGTTCAACCTGGTCACCGGCTTCGGCCCGGTCGCCGGCCAGGCCCTTGCCGAGCACCCGGGCGTGGACCTGGTCTCCTTCACCGGCTCCACGGCGGTCGGCCAGCAGATCGGCGCGGTGGCGGGCGCGGCCGTCAAGAAGGTGGCCCTCGAACTCGGCGGCAAGTCCGCCAACGTCATCCTGCCGAGCGCCGACCTCGCCAAGGCGGTGAACGTGGGGGTCGCCAACGTGATGTCCAACTCCGGCCAGACGTGCAGCGCCTGGACCCGCATGCTGGTCCACCGCGACCAGTACGACGAGGCCGTCGAGCTGGCCGCGACGGCCGCCGCCAGGTACGCCGACCGCATCGGCCCCGTGGTCAGCGCCAAGCAGCAGGCACGGGTGCGCGGCTACATCGAGAAGGGCATCGCCGAGGGCGCCCGCCTGGTCGCCGGCGGCCCCGGATCCCCGCGCGAGAGCGGCTACTTCATCACTCCGACCGTCTTCGCCGACGTGACGCCCGGGATGACGATCGCCCAGGAGGAGATCTTCGGCCCGGTCCTGTCCGTCCTCCGCTACGAGGACGAGGAGGACGCCCTGCGCATCGCCAACGGCACCGTGTACGGCCTCGCGGGCGCCGTATGGGCCGGGGACGAGGCCGAGGCGGTGGCCTTCGCCCGCCGTATGGACACCGGCCAGGTCGACATCAACGGCGGCCGGTTCAACCCCCTCGCCCCCTTCGGCGGCTACAAGCAGTCCGGGGTCGGCAGGGAACTCGGCGCGCACGGACTCGCCGAGTACCTGCAGACCAAGTCCCTCCAGTTCTAAGGAAGTACGCGAGTCATGGCCGTACGAGCCGCCGTCCTGCCCGCCATCGGCGCACCCCTGGAGATCACCGGCATCGAGCTGCCCGACCCGGGCCCCGGGCAGGTCCGGGTCCGCCTCGCCGCCGCCGGTGTCTGCCACTCCGACCTGTCCCTGTCCAACGGCACCATGCGGGTGCCCGTCCCGGCCGTCCTCGGCCACGAGGGCGCCGGCACGGTCGTGGCCGTCGGCGAGGGCGTCGCGCACGTCGCCGAAGGCGACCCGGTCGTCCTCAACTGGGCCCCGTCCTGCGGAAGCTGCCCCGCCTGTGCGCTCGGCGAGGTCTGGCTGTGCGCCAACGCGCTGAACGGCGCCGCCGACGTCTACGCCCGCACCACCGACGGCACCGACCTGCACCCCGGCCTGAACGTGGCCGCGTTCGCCGAGGAGACGGTGGTGCCGGCGTCCTGCGTCCTGCCCCTCCCGCACGGGGTGCCGCTGGTGGACGCCGCCCTCCTCGGCTGCGCCGTCCTCACCGGCTACGGCGCCGTCCACCACTCGGCGCGGGTCCGCGCGGGCGAGACGGTGGCCGTCTTCGGTGCGGGCGGCGTCGGCCTCGCCACGCTCCAGTCGGCCCGGATAGCGGGCGCGTCCCGGATCATCGCCGTCGACGTCTCCCCGGAGAAGGAGGAGCTGGCCCGGGCGGCAGGCGCGACGGACTACGTACTCGCCTCCGACACGACCCCCCGCGAGATCCGCGCCCTCACCGGCAAGCAGGGCGTGGACGTCGCGGTGGAGTGCGTGGGCCGGGCGGTGTCCATCCGCGCGGCCTGGGACTCCACCCGCCGGGGCGGCCGTACGACGGTCGTGGGCATCGGCGGCAAGGACCAGCAGGTCACCTTCAACGCCCTGGAGATCTTCCACTGGGGCCGCACCCTGTCCGGCTGCGTCTACGGCAACACCGACCCGGCCCGCGACCTGCCCGTGCTCGCCGAACACGTACGGGAGGGCCGCCTGGACCTCTCCGCGCTGGTCACCGAGCGCATCGCCCTGGAAGGCATCCCGGCCGCCTTCGAGAACATGCTCGCGGGCAAGGGCGGCCGGGCGCTGGTGGTGTTCTGAGACCTCAGGTGACCGTCTCGGACCTCTCGGGTCGCGGCTCGTCTCCGGCCGCGACCCGCACCGTCCGGCCACCGCGCGCCCGGGACCGGGACACCGCCACACCCGCCAGACACAGCACACCGCCGGCCAGTGTGAGCACGCCCGGCACCTCGCCGAGCGCCAGCCACGACATCAGCACCACCAGCGCGGGTACGGCGTACGTCGTCGCGCCCATCCGGCTGGCGGTGGTGCGGGCGAGGGCGTAGGCCCAGGTGGTGAAGGCGAGCGCGGTCGGGAAGACGCCCAGGTAGACCATGCCCAGGGTGGCCGGCAGGGGCGCGTGCGCGGCCTGGTGCACCAGTTGCCCGGCGAACGGCAGACACGCCACCGCCCCGACCAGACACCCGAACGTCGTCACCTGCAGGGCGCTCGCCTGTCCCAGGGCCGGCTTCTGCGCGACGACGCCGGCGGCGTACGCCACGGCGGCGAGCAGGCACAGCACCACGCCGAGTACGGAGTTGCGGCCGCCGCCCGACATCGACAGCCCCACGGTCACCGCGCCCGCGAACGACACGGCCATCCCGGCCAGCAGCCGCGGCGGCATCGGGTCACCGAGCAGCCGGGCGCCGAGCAGGGCGATCAGCAGCGGGCCGACGTTCACCACGAGGGCGGCGGTACCGGCGTCCACCTGCTGCTCGCCCCAGTTGAGGACGACCATGTAGAAGCCGAACCACAGCAGTCCGGACAGCAGGATCCCGCGCCAGGCGGCCCTCGGCGGCAGTCCCTCCCGGCGTACGGCCCAGATCACCCCCAGCGCGAGCGCACCCGACGCAAGCCGTCCCAGGGCCAGCGCGCCGGGGGAGTACTCCTGCCCGGCACTCCGGATCGCCACGAAGGCAGACGCCCAGAGGACCACGGTGACGACGGCTGCGCCGGCAGGGAGGAGGCGGTGACGTGGGACGGCGTTCATCATGCTCCCGAGGTTAGGCAGGGGGTGGTGTCGTGGCTGGCGGATATCGGACAGTGCGGTGGGGCACCCCGTGACGGGCGCCGGGAACTGCGCGAGCGACCACGAACGACCCGCACCCGGCAGATGCGTGCGGCACGGACACGTCCGCACGCACCGAACTACTGCTGGACGCTCTGCCGTACCTGCTCGTACTGCTGCGCCAGCCCGTCCAGCAGCGCCGTGAGTCCCGTCTCGAACGCCCGCTCGTCGATCTTCTCCTGCTGCTCGGCGAGCAGATGGGCCTGGCCGAGGTGGGGATAGTCGGCGGGGTCGTACGCGCTCGCGTCGTCCACGAAGCCTCCGGCGAACGAACCGAGTGCGGAGCCCATGATGAAGTACCGCATCAGCGCGCCGATGGAGGTCGCTTGGGCCGGCGGCCAGCCGGCGTCGACCATCGCGCCGTACACGGCGTCGGCCAGGCGCAGTGCGGCCGGCCGCCGCCCCGGGCCCCTGGCCAGCACCGGAACGATGTTCGGGTGGTCACGCAGGGCCGCCCGATAGGAGACGGCCCAGTCGTGCAGCGCGGTCCGCCACTCGCGGCCGTCCTCGAACATCGACAGGTCCACCAGCCCGCTCACCGAGTCGGCGACCGCCTCCAGGATGTCGTCCTTGGTGCGGAAGTGGTTGTAGAGCGAGGGCCCGCTCACCCCCAGCTCGGCGGCGAGCCGACGGGTGGAGACGGCCGCCAGTCCCTCCCGGTCCACGAGTTCCCGGGCCGTCTCGACGATCCGGTCGGTGCTGAGGAGGGGCTTGCGCGGTCGGGCCATGGCGCACATAGTAGGGCCGTAAACAGAAACTAGCAGTGCTAATTTAAATGTACGGATTTCAAGCGGGGTGATCGCGTGGTGAACCTGGAACTGAGCGAGGAGCAGGCCGCCGTACGGCGGCTCGCCCACGACTTCGTGGAGCGCGAGATCGCCCCGCACGTGGTGGAATGGGACCGCGCCGAGGAGGTCGACCGCGGCATCGTGAAGAAGCTCGGCGAGGTCGGATTCCTCGGGCTGACCATCGACGAGGAGTACGGCGGCTCCGGCGGCGACCATCTCGCGTACTGCCTGGTCACCGAGGAGCTGGGGCGCGGCGACTCCTCCGTGCGCGGGATCGTGTCCGTGTCCCTCGGACTCGTTGCCAAGTCGGTCGCCGCCTGGGGTGACGAGGAGCAGAAGCGGCGCTGGCTGCCGGGGCTGACGGCCGGCGCGTACGTCGGCTGCTTCGGCCTCACCGAACCCGGCACCGGCTCCGACGCCGGCAACCTCACCACCCGTGCCGTACGCGACGGAGACGACTACGTCATCAACGGCACCAAGATGTTCATCACCAACGGCACCTGGGCGGACGTCGTCCTCCTCTTCGCCCGCTCCACCGACGCCCCGGGCCACAAGGGGGTCTCCGCCTTCCTCGTGCCCGCCGACACCCCCGGACTGACCCGCCGCCCCCTCCACGGCAAGCTGGGCCTGCGCGGTCAGGCCACCGCCGAACTCGCCCTGGAGGACGTCCGGGTGCCCGCCTCCGCGCTGCTCGGGGAGGAGGGCAAGGGTTTCTCGGTGGCCATGTCCGCGCTGGCCAAGGGGCGGATGTCGGTGGCCGCGGGCTGTGTCGGCATCGCCCAGGCGGCGCTGGACGCGGCCGTGCGGTACGCCGGTGAGCGCGAGCAGTTCGGCAAGCCCATCGCCCGTCACCAGCTGGTGCAGGAGCTGATCAGCGACATCGCCGTCGACGTGGACGCCGCCCGGCTGCTCACCTGGCGTGTGGCCGACCTGATCGACCGCGGGCAGCCGTTCGCCGTCGAGTCCTCCAAGGCCAAGCTGTTCGCCTCCGAGGCCGCCGTCCGCGCCGCCAACAACGCCCTCCAGGTCTTCGGCGGCTACGGGTACATCGACGAGTACCCGGCCGGCAAACTCCTGCGCGACGCCCGCGTGATGACCCTCTACGAGGGCACCAGTCAGATCCAGAAACTGCTCATCGGCCGCTCCCTGACCGGGGTTTCGGCGTTCTGAGGACGCCTCCGGCTGAGTATGCGTCTGAGTACTTCGGCGGATGTGGCGCGGGCCACATCCGCCCATGCTGTCCGTCATGAGTGACACACCGGTCAAGCAGCAGGGCACGGCCGCGTTCTACGGCCAGGCCGTCGCCTCGTTCTCGGTCGCCATGGCCGCCACGGCCGTCGGCATCTACCAGCTGGACGCCAACGCCTGGGTCCGGGCCTTCCTCGCGATCGCGGTCCTGTACCTCGTCACCTCCGCCTTCACCCTGGCCAAGGTGATCCGGGACCGGCAGGAGGCCGGGCAGATCGTCAGTCGCGTCGACCAGGCGCGCCTGGAGAAGCTGCTCGCGGAACACGACCCCTTCGAAAAGCTCTGAACGGCTGCACTAAGCGCTCGCTCACCGTCGGCGGTATGGTGGTGCTCCTGCCATCGAGAGGGGCGAGTGAGCGATGAGTACGGCGGAGGAGCCGACCGGCGGCGAAGTGGAGCCGTGGGAAGAGGTCACCCCTGACGCGGCCCGGCGGCTGCTCGTCGCCGCCGTGGAGGCCTTCGCCGAGCGCGGCTACCACGCGACGACGACCCGCGACATCGCGGGCCGCGCCGGCATGAGCCCGGCCGCGCTCTACATCCACTACAAGACCAAGGAAGAGCTGCTCCACCGGATCAGCCGGATCGGTCACGACAAGGCCCTCGACATCCTGCGCACGGCTTCGCGCCGGGAGGGCACCGCGGCCGAGCGGCTGGCCGGCGCGGTCAGCTCCTTCGTCCGCTGGCACGCGGGCCGGCGCACCACCGCGCGGGTCGTGCAGTACGAACTCGACGCGCTCGGCCCCGAGGCCCGCGCCGAGATCGTCGCGCTGCGCCGCCAGGTCGACGCCGAGGTGCGCGGGATCATCGAGGACGGCGTGGCCTCGGGCGAGTTCGACGTGCTGGACGTCAAGGGCACCACGCTCGCCGTGCTGTCGCTGTGCATCGACGTGGCCCGCTGGTTCACCGTGGACGGTCCGTTCACCCCCGAGGAGGTCGGCGCGCTCTACGCCGACCTCGTGCTCCGGATGGTGGGGGCGAAGTAGCGGCCCGCCCCGGCTCAGAGGTAGTACCGGGCCACCGACTCCGCGACGCACACCGGCTTGTCGCCGCCCTCGCGCTCCACGGTGAAGGCGACCGTCACCTGGACACCACCCGTGACGTCCTCGACGCCGGTGATCCTCGCGGTGGCGCGCAGCCGGGAGCCGACGGGGACGGGGGAGGGGAAGCGGACCTTGTTCGTGCCGTAGTTCACGCCCATCTTCACGCCCTCCACCCGGATCAGCTGCGGGCCGAAGAGGGGGAGCAGCGACAGGGTCAGGTAACCGTGGGCGATGGTGGTCCCGAACGGCCCCGCGGCGGCCTTCTCCGGGTCCACGTGGATCCACTGGTGATCGCCGGTGGCCTCGGCGAACAGATCGATGCGCTTCTGGTCGACCTCCAGCCAGTCGGTGTACCCCAGCTGCTCGCCGACGGCCGCCCGCAGCTCGTCGGGGGAGGTGAAGGTCCTCGGTTCTGCCATGTTCCCGGCCTCTCGCTCGCATCTCACCGGCATCTCTAAGCGACTGCTTAGCATGGTCGCGCGAGAGGCGCCTGTCAACGGACCACAACGACGCCGGGGCACTAGGGGCTGTCGTCACATTCCCGTCGTTGCCCGAAGGGCGGCCTGGCGGTGTCAGGTGCGTGCTCTGGGGGTCCCCCCGGCCGAAGGCTGGGGGAGTGCCGGGCGTGGACCCGTGTACTGGACGTACTCGGGTCCGCGCCCGGTGCGGCGAGTGGGGGCACCTCCCGCGCCCTTGAGGCAGCGGGGGAGCGTGCATGGCGCCGCCAGGCAGACGGGAATGTGACGACAGCCCCTAGGCTCTGAGGGGTGCCGCAGATTCCCGAGAAGATCCATGAACTGACCGTCGGCCAGTTGTCCGCGCGCAGTGGCGCCGCCGTTTCCGCGCTGCGCTTCTACGAGTCCAAGGGCCTGATCAGCAGCCGCCGCACGTCCGGCAACCAGCGCCGCTACAGCCGTGACACCCTGCGCCGGGTCGCCTTCGTCCGTGCGGCGCAGCGGGTCGGCATCCCGCTGGCCACGATCCGGGACGCCCTGGCGGAGCTTCCCGAGGAACGGACGCCGACCCGGGAGGACTGGGCGCGGTTGTCCGAGAAGTGGCGCTCGGAGCTCGACGAACGCATCAAGCAGCTGAACCGCCTTCGCGACCACTTGACCGACTGCATCGGCTGCGGATGCCTGTCCCTGGACAACTGCGTCCTGTCCAACCCGGACGACGTGTTCGGCGACCGCCTCACCGGGTCCCGGCTGCTGGCTGAGGGCCGCTGAGCTCCGCCCTACTCGTACTCGGTGCCGCCCTTGCGCGTCAGGTACGCCGGGCTGACCGCCTTCGCGATCGCCCGGCCCCCGGTCACCGGGCTGTACCGCTCCACCGCGGGCCGTATCACCACACCCTCCCGCAGATGCAGCCCCCGCCCGGACACCGTCTCCCGCCCGCTCGCGAACTCCAGTACCCGCCCGATCTCGTACGGCCCCGTGTACAGCCGGGGCACCACCGGCAGCTCCCCCTCCAGCAGCTGAACCGCGTCCAGCCACCGCACGGCGCCGTCCACCTCCGCCGAGACGTCGAACGCCGCGTACCCCAGCGTGTCCCGCCGCCCGTCCGCGCCGTACGACAGGTCCTGGACCCCCGCGCCGTACACCTCGCCGAAGATGCCGACCCGGCGAGCCCCGAGCCGCTCGGCCAGCCGCGCCGCGACCTCGGCGACGCCATGTCCGCGCACGGCCCGCCAGTACAGGTTCCGCGGATCCTCCTTCAGCGCCAGCGACTTGGCGCCGAACCCCTTGGACGACACGTACACCCGTCCCTCGCCGGCGACATACGTCAGCAGGCACGCCGAACCGTGCAGTTTCTCCGTCAGGACGACCGGCTCGCCCGGCGTGAAGATGTCCGGGTAGCGCTGGACGTTCTCGATGTCGACCCAGGGCAGCAGGTCCGGCGCCGACTCCACCTCGCCGTTCATGGTCGGCGGTATCGGCGGCACCCACTTGGTGATGCCCAGCAGCTCCGCGAAGTCCGTGCCCTCGGCCGCCGCCCGCGCCAGGTCGACGTCCGCCAGTGCCTTCGGCCGGCACACGATGCCCTGCGACAGCTCGCCGCGCAGCCGCACCGCCTTGACCCGGTTGGCCTCACCGCCCGCCAGCCGTCCGGTCAGGCCCAGCTCCTCGATCAGCCCGGCCGGGAGCACGGACTGCTCGGGGATGTAGACGGCGGCCTCGCCGGTGCGGTACGCGCCCTTGGCGACGACGGCCCGGTACAGGCCCACCTGGGCAAGCTCCAGCGCGTCGGCGTTCGGATGCTCGTGGACGGTCAGCACTTCCGCGGTGACCCGCAGCGTGGACATGGGACTCCCCGTGTTCATCGGTTCGGTTTCATCGGCTCCACTGTCCGGACGGGAATCGGGTGGAGCGAGCCGATTTACGGCTGGTAGCGTCGCCCTCTTCGGCCGGCCCCGCCGCCGCGCACGGAGTACCGAACGGGGCCACCCTCCATGCCCACGCCCGCACTCGCCGCCGCTCTCGCGGACGTCGACACCGTGTTCAACGGCTTCGCCAGCCCCGCCGAGACCGAGGACCACGCCGCCGTGATGCGGCGCCTGCTGCCGCAGTGCGCGCACGCGATGGCGGACGGCACCCTCGACGGCATCGGCTGGGCGCCGCACGGGCTGAGCCGGGTCCACTGGCGATCCTGGCCGCCCGAGCAGGCCTCGGCCGTCGAGGCGTTCGTGCTCGCCTGGTGGCAGGACGTGCTCGCCACGCCCACGGCGCCGTATCCCGCCGAGGACGTCTTCGAGACCTGCGCCTCGATCCTGCGCACGATGACCCCGCTGCTCGACGGGTGGGGCCCCGGTCCGGTCGCCGGCGCTCATCTCGTCGGCTGTGCCCGCTCCTGGATGTACGACCTGGTCAACGACGACTTGCCGGTCACCTGGTGGGAGCCGGAGGACCGGGCCGCCGCGGTCGGCGAACTGCGGTCCTGGCTCGCCCGGCACGCCTCCGCCCGGCTCCGGGCACGGGGGGAGACCGACCTGGCGGTCCGGTCCGAGCTGGTGGGCCTGCCCTACGACGACCGCTGGAACGACCCGTACTGGACCAGCCCCGCCGCGACCAACTGAGCGTTTCCCGCCGCCCGTCGGCCGTCCGGCAGGAACAGCGTGTCCTCCAGCCCGATCCGGGTGGCGAGGCCCAGCCGTCCGGCCAGCCGCAGCACCGGCCAGGTGCCGCCCTCCTCGCCGTGCAGAAGCACCGGCCGGCCGTGACAGCCGACGTTCGCCCCGTCGCGACGCCCGGCACTCTCCCCCGCTGCCTCAGACGTCACCTGCCGGGGCATCAGCTCGGCCAGCAGGGCCCGCGCCGAAGCCTCGGCGGTCGCCGGGTCCGGGTCGGTGACCTCGGCCAGTACCCGCAGCACCCTCGGCCCGAACGGCGAGGCCGCGAACCGGGCCGCTCCGTCGGTGCCGGACCAGACGCCCGCCTCGACGCCCACGCCCCTGCCGAGCAGGTGCTCGGCGACCGCTTCGGCGCCCGGCTCATGCCAGTTGACCGAGGCGAAGTCGGGCAGCACGGACCAGCTGCGCACCCGGGCGAGTCTTGCCGTCGGGTCGGGCTCGGCCCAGGCGCCGGTCGTCACCCCGACCGGTACCGACACCCGCGCCCGGATCGCCTCCAGGGCCGGCGCGAGGACGCGCGGGGAGAGACTGTCGTGCCCGCACGGCGTCTTCGGGTGGACATGGACGGACGTGGCCCCGGCGGCCACGGCTTCCGCCGCGGAACGGGCCAGGTCCTGCGGCGACATCGGCACGCGCACACCGTCCGCCGCGGAACGGCTCCCGTTCAGACACACCTGCACCATGCCCCGATGGTGCCAGCCCCCACGGACAACGGCCCCCGGCCGCCGCACAGCAGGGGGCGCGGCATCCCCTGCGCACCCCCCGGAACGCCCCCCGTTGACACCACTACTCAGGCCGACATCAGCAGCCGCCCCCGCCTTGCGAACTCCAGTGCCTGCGGGGTGAGAACCGGACGCGGCACGAGGATCCCGCAGTCCGTGCAGACCGGGCCGGACGACGGCTCATGGTCCAGACCGTAGCGCCAGACCAGGCGGTCGGCGCCGCACACCGGGCAGCCCGCGCCCGGTTCCCGCTCCAGGGCGGCTATCAGCCGGCGCAGCACCTCCGCCAGCGGCTCGGCGGGGTGGACCCGCGGGTCGTCGCACCAGGCGACCCCGAAGCCGCCCCAGGTCAGCCGGTGCCAGTCGTCCACGCTGCCCGGCCTGCGCAGCCCGTCGTGCTTCTCCTTCCTGCGCCGCTCGGTGAACTCGATCTCGTAGGCGAGCCAGACGGACCGGGCCTCCTCCAGTTCCTCCAGTGCGGCCACGAGCCGCGCCGGGTCGGGGGAGCGGTCCTCGGGACCGAAGCCCGCCCGGGAGCACAGATGGTCCCAGGTCGCCCGATGCCCGTAAGGGGCGAACTTCTCAAGGCACTTGCGCAGCGAGTACCGCCGCAGTGCCAGATCGCAGTCCGGATCGCGTACCTGTCTCGCCAGACTCCGGAAACCGGCCATCGCCCTGCACCTCCGTCACACCTGCACCTGTACTTCGGTCACTTCGGCGTCGTCGCACGGACGTCGCCGAATAGACGTATCGACAGGCGATTCGGCTCCATCTCTTCTCGTGCTCTTGCCGTGGTCCTGCTTGTGCACTCCGGAAAGTGACGCATGTTCATCTTTAAAGCTGGGGATACCGGCGGTAACCTTCGGCCACCCCTGTCGCTAGGAGCTGCCATGCCACGGCGAACCCCACATAGGCGCACCCCACGTACCGCCCTCCACAGACTGAGAACGTCCCGCCGCTTCACCGGGTTCCTGAAGTCCGCGTCGATATGCGTGCTCGTCGCCGGACTTCTCTCTCCCCTCACCCAGACGCCGGCCGCCGCCCAGGCCATCGCCTCGAACGACTACTGCGGCGGCCAGTGCTCGGACATCCTGCCGCCCGGTGAGAACGGCAACGCGACGCTCGCGCAGATCCTGCTCAACCAGGCCTTCGGCACCCAGCCCGCGCACGCCGAGGACCAGCTCGGCCCGTACGCGAACCTGGCGAGCGGCTCCTCGGGCCTGACCGACGCCACGATCAACAACTTCTTCAACGACTCCTCCTTCGGTGTGCCGTCCGACCAGGTCGCCTCCACCGAGAAGCCGGGCGGACGCGGCGACGTGACGATCGTCCGGGACAAGAAGACCGGTGTGCCGCACATCACCGGCACCACCCGGTACGGCACCGAGTACGGCGCGGGCTACGCGGCGGCCGAGGACCGGCTGTGGCTGATGGACGTCTTCCGGCACGTCGGCCGCGGCCGGCTGACCTCCTTCGCCGGCGGCGCCGCCGCCAACCAGGGCCTGGAGCAGGAGTTCTACCGCAACGCGCCCTACACCGAGGCCGACCTGCAGGCGCAGATCGACAACGCCGTCGCGAAGAACGGCGCCCGCGGCCAGCAGGCCCTCGCCGACGTCAAGGCCTACCTCGACGGCATCAACGCCTACATCGACACCTCCGACAGCGGACGCTACTTCCCCGGCGAGTACGACCTGACCGGCCACAAGGACCCGATCACCAACGCCGGCACCATCGAGCACTTCAAGGTCACCGACCTCGTGGCGCTGGCCTCCGTGATCGGCTCGCTGTTCGGCTCCGGGGGAGGCGGCGAGGTCGGCAACGCGCTCTCGCTGATCGCCGCCCAGTCCAAGTACGGCGTCGAGGAGGGCACCAAGGTCTGGGAGTCCTTCCGCGAGCGCAACGATCCCGAGGCCGTCCTGACCGTCCACGACGGCGAGAGCTTCCCGTACGGCGCCAAGCCGGCCGAGGCCAAGGGCGAGGCCCTGCCCGACGCCGGCTCGGTCACCCAGGAACCGCTGGTCTACGACCGTACGGGCAGCGCGGCCACGGCCGCCGCCAGGAGCACCTCCGCCACTGCCGCGAAGACCGCGCTCAGCTCGGCCAGGCGGGGCATGTCCAACGCCCTCGTGGTCAGCGGCAAGTACACCGCGAGCGGCCATCCGATCGCGGTCTTCGGACCGCAGACGGGCTACTTCGCCCCGCAGCTGCTCATGCTCCAGGAGATCCAGGGACCGGGCATCAGCGCGCGCGGCGCCTCCTTCGCGGGCCTGAGCATGTACGTCGAACTCGGCCGCGGGCAGGACTACTCCTGGAGTGCGACCACGTCCGGCCAGGACATCATCGACACCTACGCCGTCGAACTGTGCCAGGACGACCACCACTACCTGTACCACGGCACCTGCACGGCCATGGACCAGGTCGAGCAGAAGAACTCCTGGTCACCGACCATGGCCGACAGCACGCCTGCGGGGTCGTACACGATGCGGGTGTGGCGGACGAAGTACGGCCCGGTGGAGTACCGCGCGACCGTGGGCGGCAAGAAGGTCGCCTACACCTCACTACGCTCCTCCTACCTGCACGAGGCCGACTCGATCATCGGCTTCCAGATGCTGAACGACCCCGACTACGTCAAGGGCCCCCAGGACTTCCAGAGCGCTGCCCAGCACATCAACTACACCTTCAACTGGTTCTACGCCGACTCCCGGCACACCGCGTACTACAACAGCGGCGACAACCCGGTCCGCGCCGACGGGGTCGACGCCGACTTCCCGGTCTGGGCGCAGCAGGCGTACGAGTGGCGGAACTGGGACCCGGCCGCCAACACGGCCGACTACACCCCGGCCTCGGCCCACCCCCACTCCGTCGACCAGGACTACTACGTCTCCTGGAACAACAAGCAGGCCAAGGACTACGCGGCGGCGGGCTGGGCGGACGGCTCCGTGCACCGCGGCAACCTGCTCGACGACCGGGTGAAGAAGCTGGTCGCGGCGGGCGGGGTGACCCGCGCCAAGCTGGTGCAGGCCATGGCCGACGCGGCCCTCGCCGACCTGCGCGCCGAGGACGTGCTGCCCAAGCTGCTCAAGGTGGTCAACTCCTCGCCGGTGACCGACTCCACGGCCGCCGACGCGGTGAACAAGCTCCAGGCGTGGGTGGCCGCGGGCGCCAGGCGCACGGAGACCTCCGCCGGTTCGCACACCTACGCCGACGCCGACGCGATCCGCCTCCTGGACGCCTGGTGGCCGCTGCTGGTCAAGGCGGAGTTCGAACCGGGCCTCGGCAGCGACCTGTACACCGCCTTCACGGGCAACGCGCCCATCGACGAGACCCCCTCCGCCGGACACGGCCCGACCGGCTCGCACGCCGGAAGCGCCTTCCAGTACGGCTGGTGGAGCTATGTCGACAAGGACATCCGGGCCGTGCTCGGGGAGAACGTGCGGGGCGGGCTCGCCGAGAAGTACTGCGGCGGCGGCAGCCTCGGCGCCTGCCGGGACATCCTGATCGGCACCCTCAAGCAGGCGGCCGGCACGACCGCCGCCCAGGTCTACCCGGGTGACGACCAGTGCTCGGCCGGCGACCAGTGGTGCGCCGACTCCATCGTCCAGCGCACCCTGGGCGGCATCAAGCACGGCAGGATCAGCTGGCAGAACCGGCCGACGTTCCAGCAGGTGGTGGAGTACACCTCGCACAGGTAGGCCGGCGGCCGCCGGCGGCGGGTCAGGTGATACGGCCCGCCGCCAGCAGCAGCCGGGCCAGCTCGGGGTGCACGATGTCGCTGTGCGCCCCGGTCGGCGGGCCCCCGCGCCGCACCACGGCCGACGCGTCGACGTTCACGCACCCCGACGCCGGCAGCCCTCCGGTGAGGGCCGCCGCGAGGTCCAGCCGGGCGGTCCCCGGCACCGCCTGCACCCCGTCATGGCCCATCGCACCCCACCGCGGACCCAGCACGGCCGCGATCTCGCTGCCCGCACACGAACGGTCGTCCCCGGACAGCCGGGAGGCCAGCGGATAGAACGTGCCGAGGGCCGAGTCGAAGTGCGAGTAGCAGCACACCAGCGGACCGTCGATCCACCGCTGCCGGTCCCTGAGCGCGCCCGCCTTGTCCGGATCCTGCGGCAGCCCGTCCGCGAACGCGTAGTGCGAGAAGGCGCCCTGCAGGAGCGTCACGGACTTCACCGCGCGCACTCCGTCGGGCAGCCCGCGCAGCGCGAACGACACCAGCCGTCCACCGAAGCTGTGCCCGGCCAGATGCACCCGCACCCCGGGTGCCGTCCGCGCCAACTGCCCGATCACCGGCCCGAGTCCGTGCTCGCCCACCGTCCCCGCACGTCGTTTCATCGTGTAGTACGTCGCCTGCCGCAGCAGCTCCTTGGCGCCCTCCCAGGGGTTCGGGAGGCCGAACCCGGCCTGGGCGCCGGGCGACCGGACCGCGGCGAGCGCGTCGGCGAACGCCTCGCAGGCGGTCGCCGGGTCCCCGGTGAACACGGCCGGCTCGCCCTCCTCGCCGGTGTCGGCCACCCCGGGCGGCTCCGCGTCCACCAGCAGGCGCACCAGACGCCCGAACTCCGGCAACCCCGCGGCGCCGCCCGGCCGTTCGTCCAGCATCCGGGCCAGCTGGTCGATCAGGGACGCGCGGCCCGGGAAGGTCGCCAGCAGCGCGCGCCGGGTGTCCTTGTCCAGCGCCGGGCCCGGTGCCGCCTGTGCCGCCGCGGCCGCCACCGACTTCGGGAAGTCCGGGATCGGCTCGTCGCTGAACCGCATCGACGGCCAGATCACGCCCACGTAGCCGAGGCGGGCCCGTGGGGCGAGCGCCGGGAACGGTGCGTAGAAACGGCGGTACAGCGCGGTCGCGCCCGAGCGGTCGTCGTTCCAGCCGTGCGCGAAGACGACCAGGTCACGGACGCCGTGCTCCGTGACCTGCGCCATCAGCCGGTCGCGTTCGGGGCCCTCCACGTCCCCGTCCGCGTCGAAGGTCAGCTCCCAGTAGGGAGTCACGCTCATCCCAGGATCCGCCATGCCAGGCTCCCTCGTCCCCCCTGAAACGATGCGTCGCGGACGTATCGTCCTGCTCCGGGACAGAGTTGGCCATACACCGCGCCTCACTTGTACAGGAGATATTCCTTCCGGGTCCGCCGGAACGCGGCCAGCTCCTCCTGCCAGGCACCGGTCACCTCGTCGGTGCCCGCCCCCGCGTCGATCATCGTGCGCACGCGCGTGGACCCCGTGAGCCTGTCGATCCAGTGGTCCGGGCGCCAGGCGAAGCCGGCCCACACCTTCCTGGCGGTCACCAGCAGCGCGATGCCGGTGCGTACGGGGTCGTAGGCGGCCCGGTCGGTCACATGGATCTGCACTCCGCCGACCGTCCTGCCCTGGAACTTGGAGAAGGTGGGCGCGAAGTACGCCTCCCTGAACCGCACCCCGGGCAGCCCGAGCGCGTTCGCGGCGGCGGCCCAGCGGCCGTCGACGCCCTCGGCGCCGAGCAGCTCGAAGGGCCTGGTCGTGCCCCGGCCCTCCGAGACGTTGGTGCCCTCGAACATGCAGGTGCCGGAGTAGACGAGAGCCGTGTCCGGGGTCGGCATGTTCGGGCTGGGCGGGACCCAGGGCAGTGCGGAGGCGTCGTAGAACCGGGTCCGGTTCCAGCCCGTCATCAGTACGGTGTCCAGCGCGACCGGCTTGCCCAGGAACTGCCCGTTGAAGAGCCGCGCCAGCTCCGCGACGGTCATCCCGTGCGCCTGCGCGATCGGCTGCCGGCCGACGAAGGAGGCGAACTCCCTGTGCAGGACCGGGCCCTGGGCCTCGCGGCCGGTCACCGGATTGGGCCGGTCGAGGACGACGAACCGCTTGCCCGCGAGCTGCGCGGCCTCCATGCAGTCGTACAGCGTCCAGATGTACGTGTAGAAGCGGGCGCCGACGTCCTGGATGTCGAAGACGACCGTGTCGACGCCGGCGGCGGTGAAGATGTCGGCGAGCGGCTTGCCGCTCTTCAGGTAGGTGTCGTAGACCGGCAGGCCCGTCGCCGGGTCGTCGTAGCGCCCCTCGGAGCCGCCGGCTTGCGCGGTGCCTCTGAAGCCGTGTTCGGGTCCGAAGACCGCCGTCAGCCTGACGCGGGGGTCCCGGTGCATGACGTCGACGATGTGGGTGGTGTCCCTGGTGATGCCGGTCGGGTTGGTCACGACGCCGACGCGCCGGCCCTTCAGCAGGGAGTAGCCGCCGGCTGCGAGCCTCTCGAAGCCGGTGCGGAGTTCTTCACGGTGTCCGGGTGCGCCCGGCAGGGCGGCCGCGGTTGCCGATGCGAGGAGGTTCCGTCGGGACAGGTCCATGGCTGGAGGTTGGTGCGGCGGCCCTTCCTTCACACATACCGACCGGTTAGTCTGGGCCGGCAGGAGCCGATGCGCGCCGCGCGAAGTCGTGTCGAAGGAGACCGATGGTGGAAGCCGTGCAGGATGCGGGAGTGGTCGTCACCGGGGCCGGCGGTGGGATCGGGGCCGCGCTGGCCCGGCGGTTCGCCGCCGAGGGGGCCCGGGTGGTCGTGAACGACCTGGATGCCGAGAAGGCCAAGGCGGTGGCCGGGGAGATCGGCGGGATCGCCGTGCCGGGCGACGCCTCCGCCATCGTCGGCGACGCCCGGGACGCGCTCGGCGGCACCGTCGACGTCTACTGCGCGAACGCCGGTGTCGCCTTCGAGGACGGCGGCGCGGGCGGGCCGCTCGACGAGAGGTCCTGGGCGGTGTCCTGGGACGTGAACGTCATGGCACACGTCCGCGCGGCGCACGAGCTGCTGCCCGGATGGCTGGAGCGGGGCGCCGGGCGGTTCGTGTCCACCGTGTCGGCCGCCGGACTCCTCACCATGATCGGCGCCCCCTCCTACAGCGTCACCAAGCACGGCGCCTTCGCCTTCGCCGAGTGGCTGTCCCTGACGTACCGCCACCGGGGTCTGAAGGTGCACGCCATCTGCCCCCAGGGCGTGCGCACGGACATGCTGGCCGCGACCGGCAGTGCCGGGGACCTGGTGCTCCACCCCACCGCGATCGAGCCGGAAGCCGTCGCCGACGCCCTGTTCCGGGGTATCGCGGAGGACCGCTTCCTGATCCTGCCGCACCCCGAGGTGGCCGGGTACTACCAGGCGCGGGCCGCCGAACCGGATCGCTGGCTGAGCGGCATGAACCACCTCCAGCGCAAGTGGGAGGAGACCCGGTGAGCACCGCCCGGTATGCGGACCGGCCCTGGCTGGCCCTGCTCGACGACGCCCAGCGCGCCCCGGTCCACCCCGCCGACTCCGTCGTGCACGCCCTGCGGACCGCCGCCGCCGAGGCGCCCGACCGTACCTTCCTCGCCTACTTCGACGCCCGGCTCGGCTACCGCGAGGTGGACGAGCTGAGCGACTCCGTCGCCGCCCACCTCGCCGCACGCGGACTGGAGCGCGGCGACCGGGTGGCCGTGCTGCTGCAGAACTCCCCGCACTTCGTGCTCGCCGTCCTCGGTGCCTGGAAGGCCGGCGCGACCGTGGTCCCGGTCAACCCGATGTACAAGTCGGGCGAGGTCGGGCACGTCCTGCGGGACGGCGAGGTGGCCGCGCTGGTCTGCTCGGACCGGGCATGGGAGTCGTATCTGCGCTCCACGGCCGCCGACTCGCCCGTCAAGGCCGTCCTGACCGCCTGCGAGCTGGACTTCCAGACCCGTGACGACGCGCGCGTGCTCGCTTTCGAGCGGCTGCCCCAGGCGCCGGACGCCGACGACCTCGTGACCGTCGCCCGGCAGGGCGGAAAAGCGCCCGAGGGGCGCGCTCCGCGCCCGGACGACATCGCGCTGATCAGCTACACCTCCGGCACCAGCGGCACACCCAAGGGCGCCACCAACACGCACCGCAACATCATGCACAACGCCGAGCGGCAGCGGACGGGGCTCGCGCTGCCCGAGGCGCCCGTCTACTACGCGCTCGCGCCGCTGTTCCACATCACCGGCATGGTGTGCCAGTTCGCGGCCTGCCTGAACAGCGCGGGCACCCTGGTGCTCGCCTACCGCTTCGAGCCGGGGCTCGTCCTGGAGGCCTTCGCGGAGCACCACCCGCACTACACGGTCGGCCCGTCCACCGCCTACATGGCGCTCGCCGCCCACCCGGACGCCACCCGGGAACACTTCGCCTCCTTCGTGAACCTGTCCTCGGGCGGGGCGCCCGTGCCGCCGGCCCTGGTGGAGAGCTTCCGCGAGCGCTTCGGGCCGTACATCCGCGTCGGCTACGGCCTCACCGAGTGCTCCGGCCCGTGCGCCGCCGTCCCGCCCGGCCTGGAAGCCCCCGTGGACCCGGTGTCCGGGACGCTGTCGGTGGGCGTGCCCGGTGCCGACACGCTCGTGCGGATCGTGGACGAGCTGGGCGCCGAGGTGCCCTTCGGGGAGCAGGGCGAGATCGTCGTACGCGGGCCCCAGGTCGTCCCCGGCTACTGGCGGCGGCCCGACGCCACCGCCGAGACCTTCCCCGGCGGCGAGCTGCACACCGGCGACATCGGCTTCATGGACGCACAGGGCTGGCTGTACGTCGTCGACCGCAAGAAGGACATGATCAACGCGTCCGGCTTCAAGGTGTGGCCCCGCGAGGTCGAGGACGTGCTGTACACCCACCCGGCGGTGCGCGAGGCGGCCGTCGTCGGCGTCCCCGACGGCTATCGTGGCGAGACCGTCAAGGCCTACATCAGCCTGCGGCCGGGCGCGGAGGCGGCCCCGGATGAACTCGCGGTGTACTGCAAGGAGAGACTGGCCGCCTACAAGTATCCGCGTCAGGTGGAGATCCTGCCCGACCTGCCCAAGACGGCGAGTGGGAAGATCCTCCGTCGGGAACTGCGTTCCCGGAACACCGAATGAACATCAAGGAAAGGCAGGTGGCGGCAGTGCCCAGGACGACGGACGGGGATGGAGCACCTGTTCCGCAGCGGCTCCTTGCCGCCGCCACCCGGCTCTTCGCCGAGCAGGGGTACGACCGCACCTCCGTGCAGGAGATCGTGGAGGCGGCCGGCGTCACCAAGGGGGCGCTGTACCACTACTTCGGCTCCAAGGACGACCTCCTGCACGAGGTGTACGCGCGCGTGCTGCGCATCCAGCAGGAGCGGCTGGACCATTTCGCCGGCATGGACGCGCCGGTGGAGGAGCGGCTCAGAGCCGCCGCCGCGGACGTGGTCGTCACGACGATCGACAACCTCGACGACGCGATGATCTTCTTCCGGTCCATGCACCACCTCAGCCCGGAGAAGAACAAGCAGGTCCGCGCCGAGCGCCGGCGCTACCACGAACGGTTCCGGGCGCTGATCGAGGAGGGCCAGAAGGCGGGCGTCTTCTCCACGGCGACCCCGGCCGACCTGGTGGTGGACTACCACTTCGGCTCCGTCCACCACCTGTCCACCTGGTACCGCCCGGACGGCCCCCTCACCCCTCAGCAGGTCGCCGACCACCTCGCCGACCTGCTGCTGCGGGCGCTGCGTCCGTGAAAGCAACCGCGTAACCCGTGAAAGCAACCGTGTAAGGGGCGGCCGCCTTGGGCGACCGCCCCTTACACGCGCTCCCCTTACAGGTACTTCTTCAGCTCCCGCCGCGCCAGCGACCGCTGGTGGACCTCGTCCGGGCCGTCGGCCAGCATCAGGGTGCGGGCGCTCGCGTACAGCTCGGCCAGCGGGAAGTCCTGGCTCACACCGCCCGCGCCGTGCAGCTGGATGGCCCGGTCGAGGATGCCGACCACCGCACGCGGAGTGGCGATCTTGATGGCCTGGATCTCGGTGTGGGCGCCCTTGTTGCCGACGGTGTCCATCAGCCAGGCCGTCTTCAGCACCAGCAGCCGCAGCTGCTCGACGGTGACCCGGGCGTCCGCGATCCAGTTCTGGACCACTCCCTGCTGGGCCAGCGCCTTGCCGAAGGCCGTGCGGGAGACCGCCCTGCGGCACATCAGCTCGATCGCCCGCTCGGCCATGCCGATCAACCGCATGCAGTGGTGGATGCGGCCCGGGCCGAGCCGGGCCTGCGCGATGGCGAAGCCGCCGCCCTCCTCGCCGATGAGGTTCGACACCGGCACGCGCGCGTGGTCGAAGACCACCTCGGCGTGGCCGCCGTGGGAGTGGTCCTCGTAGCCGAAGACCTGCATCGCGCGCCTGACGGTGACACCCGGTGTGTCGCGGGGGACCAGGACCATCGACTGCTGGCGGCGGATGTCGTCGCCGTCCGGGTCCGTCTTGCCCATCACGATGAAGATCTTGCAGTCCGGGTTCATCGCGCCGGAGATGTACCACTTGCGGCCGGTGATGACATAGTGGTCGCCGTCCCGCTCGATGTGCGTGGTGATGTTGGTGGCGTCCGAGGAGGCCACCTCCGGCTCGGTCATCGCGAACGCCGAGCGGATTTCACCGGCCAGCAGCGGCTCCAGCCACTGCTTCTTCTGCTGCTCGTTGCCGAACTGCGCCAGCACCTCCATGTTCCCGGTGTCGGGCGCCGCGCAGTTCGTCGCCGTGGGCGCCAGATGCGGGGAGCGGCCGGTGATCTCGGCGAGCGGCGCGTACTGGAGGTTCGTCAGCCCGGCACCGTACCCGGCGTCGGGGAGGAAGAGGTTCCACAGGCCCTGCCTGCGGGCCTCGGCCTTCAGCTCCCCGACCACGGCCGGGGTGTCCCACGGTGAGGCCAGCGCGGCCCGCTGCTCCTCCGCCACCGCCTCCGCCGGGTAGACGTACTCGTCCATGAAGGCCAGCAGCCTGGCCCGGAGCTCCTCGGTGCGCGCGTCGAACGCGAAGTCCATGTCCGGTCAGCCTTCCTGAAGAGTGGTCAGTCCGTGGTCGATGAAGACGGGCACGAGATCGCCGATCCGGTCGAAGCCGCGGCCGACCGTCTGGCCCAGCGTGTACCGGTAGTGGATGCCCTCCAGGATCACGGCGAGCTTGAACCAGGCGAACGCCGTGTACCAGGAGACGGCCGACACGTCCCGCCCCGAGCGCGCGGCGTACCGCTCGATCAGCTCCTGCGGGGACGGGTGCCCCGGGGCTCCCGCGGTCGTCGACACGGGGGAGTCGGGCATGCCGAGCGGCTGGCTGTACATCACCAGCAGGCCCAGGTCGGTGAGCGGGTCGCCAAGGGTCGACATCTCCCAGTCGAGGATCGCCTTGATCCGGTCGTCGTCACCGATCAGGACGTTGTCGAGCCGGTAGTCGCCGTGGACGACGGCCGGGGCGGGGGAGACGGGCAGGGACCGGCCAAGGGCCGCGTGCAGTTCGTCGATGCCGGCCAGCTCCCGGTTGCGGGAGGCGTCCAGCTGCTTGCCCCAGCGGCGCAGCTGCCGGTCCAGGAAGCCCTCGGGCCGGCCGAAGTCCGCGAGGCCCACCTCGGCGGGGTCCACCGCGTGCAGCTCGACCAGTGTGTCCACCAGGGACAGCACCGCGTTCCGGGTGCGCTCGGCGCCCAGCGGGGCGAGCTGTTCGGCGGTGCGGTACGGGGTGCCCGCGACGAACTCCATGACGTAGAACGGCGCCCCGAGTACGTCCTCGTCCTCGCACAGCAGCACCGGACGGGGGACCGGCACGGAGGTGGGGTGCAGGGCGCTGATGACGCGGTGCTCTCGCTTCATGTCGTGCGCCGTGGCCAGGACATGGCCGAGCGGGGGCCGGCGGACGACCCACTTCGAGGTGCCGTCGGAGAGCGCGTAGGTGAGGTTCGACCGTCCGCCCTCGATCAGCCGGCCGGTCAGGGGGCCGGTCACCAGACCGGGGCGCTCGCGGTCGAGGAGGGCGCGCAGCCGGTCCAGGTCGAGTCCGGGCGGGTGGTCGGCGCTCATACATCACTCCTACGAACGGGTGAACAGGACCCGACTCATGATGCCGACCGGTCGGTATGTAGTCCAGTGCGCCCGCGCAACAGGAGGTCAAACGTGACCGGAGCCACGATAAGGCCGGCGGCTCCCCGGCGCGCCGCCCGGGGAGCCGCCGGCCCCTGCCGTACGGCCGGTCAGTGGTCGTCCCAGTGGCCGTCGTGCTCGGCGTGACGGTGTCCGTCGTGCAGGTAGTCGACATGGTCGCCGTGTGGTACCTGGGCGTGTCCGCACTCGTCGTAGTGCACGTGCTCGTGGTGCTCGTGGACGGTGTGCCCGGACGGCTCGCACTCGTCCCAGTGGCCCTCGTGCTCGCGGTGCAGATGTCCGTCGTGCGCGTAGTCCAGGTGGTCGCCGTGCGGCACGGCGTGGTGCCCGCAGCCCGGACCGTGGCGGTGCGTGCCGTGTTCGGTGTGTTCCTGGTGAAGGGTGGTCATGGTGCTCGCTTTCGGAAGTGCGGGGGGTGCCTGCGGGGGTACGGGGGATGTGGCGACGACAGGCTACGCGCGCGGACGGTGCATATCGGTGCATACCGGTTGCGTGGCGTGCGAGTACCCCGGAGGGTCTACGACATGAAGGGCATCAGCTACAGCCACTACGGCGGACCCGAGGTGCTGGAGTACGGCGAGGTGCGCGACCCGAAGGTCGGCCCCGACCAGGTGCTGGTCAAGGTCCGTGCGGCGGCCGTCAATCCGGTCGACTGGAAGTGCCGCGAGGGCCATCTCGACGCGGTCCTCGACGCCGTCTTCCCGGTGGTCCCCGGCTGGGACGTCAGCGGGGTGGTCGTCCAGCCCGGCGCCGCGGTCACGGAGTTCGCCGTCGGCGACGAGGTCATCGGCTACTGCCGCGAGGACTTCCTCTCCCGCGGCACCTTCGCCGAGTACGTCGCCGCGCCCGTGCGCACGCTGGCCCGCAAGCCGCGCACCCTCTCCTTCGAGGAGGCCGCCGGACTCCCGCTCGCCGGGCTCACCGCCTACCAGGTGCTCGTCGGGGCGCTGGAGGTCAAGCGCGGCGAGACCGTGCTGGTGCACGCGGCGGCCGGCGGGGTCGGCTCCGTGGCCGTCCAGATCGCCGCCCACCTCGGCGCCCGGGTCATCGGCACGGCGAGCGAGTCCAACCACGACTATGTGCGCGGCCTCGGCGGCGAGCCGGTGACCTACGGCCAGGGCCTGGTCGAGCGGGTGCGCGGGCTCGTCCCGGAGGGCGTGGACGCGGTCTTCGACACCATCGGCGGCGACACCCTGACGGCCTCGGCCGAGCTGCTCGCGCCGGCGGGCCGGCTGGCCTCGATCGCCGACCCGGAGGTGGTCGGCCACGGCGGCCGCTACTGCTTCGTCCGCCCCGACGCCGAGGACCTCACCGAACTGACCCGCCTGGCGGAGGCGGGGGCGGTCTCCGTGCACGTCCAGGAGACCTTCCCGCTGGAGCGGACGGCCGACGCGCACCGGCTGAACCAGGAGGGCCGCACCCGGGGGAAGATCGTGGTCACGGTGGACTGGGAGACCCGGGAGGAGGCACACGGCTAGGTCCCGTCGGCAACGCGGCCGGGGGTGCCCCCTGCGGGGGAGTGCCTGCAAGGCGTCGCGGCGCAGGCGGGGAGGTGACGGCAGGGCCTAGGCGACGAGTACGGCGGCGCAGAGCGCCAGTGCCACCGCGTACAGCACCGCCGCCGTCGCGTGCCGGGGAGCGAGCGCGGGCGGCCGGGCCCCGGAGGCCAGGGCCCGGATGCGGAGGTGGGCCACGCGCAGGAAGCCCAGCCACAGGGCGCAGCACACCGCGCACACGACGACCCGGCCGGCCGAGGGCCCGCCGTGCAGCGCTGCCCGCACGGCGAGCACGGCGGCCGCGGCGGCGGACAGGGTGGTACGGCGCCAGGCCAGCCGGGTCCGCTCCGGTTGCAGCCCCGGGTCACGCCCGGCCGTGCTCACCCCTCCCATCCGACCAGCACCACCACGACCATCGACACGGCCACCACCGCGACGACCAGGCTCAGCAGCACCGGGAACCGGGAGGCGGGCAGGTCCTCGCCGCGCCGGATCGCCCGCTCGCAGCGCACCCAGTGGTTCACCGCGCGCAGCGAGCACAGCACCCCGGCCCCGAGCAGCGCGAGCGCGAGACCGGCCCGCCACGCCCAGCGCAGGTCCGGCAGGAACTGGTCCACCGCGAATCCGCCGCCGATCAGCGCGAGCGCCGTGCGCAGCCAGGCCAGGAAGGTGCGCTCGTTGGCCAGCGAGAACCGGTAGTCGGGCGTGCCGCCCTCCTCGCGCACCTGCTCCGGCGCGAACCACAGCCGGATGTTCCGTACGAATTCGCTCACGCGGCCGACCCTACCGGGCGGTCACCGGCCCGCCCGGAACGCCTTCAGCCGCTCGTACGCCGCCAGCCCGTCCGGCACCCACTCCCATGCGCCGAGCCGCCGCTCGACCTCCTCCTCGGGCAGGAAGCCGTGCCACTGGACCTCCTCCACCTGGGGGCGCACGGGAAGCTCGCAGCGCACCTCGTACACCGCCGACCACCAGCTGTTCCCGGCCCCGTCGTCGTACAGGAACTTGAAGAGGAAGGCCGGCTGCGGCAGCCCGCGCACGCCCAGCTCCTCCTCGGCCTCCCGCAGCGCCGCCTCGTCGTAGGACTCGCCCGCCCCGACGACCCCGCCGACGAACATGTCGTACAGGGCCGGGAAGACCAGCTTGGTGGCCGTGCGCCGGTGCACGAAGAGCCGGCCGGCCGCGTCCCGGGCCTGGATGAACACACAGCGGTGGCGCAGGCCCTTCGCGTACACCTCACCGCGCGGGTACCGGCCGACCACCTGGTCGTTCTCGTCGACGACGTCGAGGATTTCCTCAGCGGGGTTCATGACGCCCATCCAACCAGGGGCCCGCTCAGCGCCGCTGCAGGTCCCGGGCCGACGCCTCCGCCTCCGTCGTGCCGCACGGCATGGCCGGGTGCAGCCCGAGCAGCATGATCCCCGCCACCACCGCCGCGAGCCCGGCCGCCTCCCAGGCCAGCGCCCCCGTGTCGGTGCGCAGCCGGTCGCCGAGGAATCCGACGCCGCACAGGATCCCGGCGAGCGGCTCGGCGGCCGTCAGCGCGGGCAGCGACATGCGCAGCGGGGCCGTCTCGAACGCGCTCTGCACCAGCACCAGCCCGGTGACCCCGCAGGCCAGCACGCCGTACGGCTGCCAGCCGGTGAACAGCTCGGTGAAGCCGCCCTCGGAGAAACGGGTGCCGCTCACCCGGGTCAACGCGTCCTGGACGCCGTACAGCAGCCCGGCGGCGGTGGCCAGCAGCACCGGGCCCCAGCTCAGCCGTGAGCGCTTGCCGTACGTCGTGAGCACCAGGGCCGCGCCCACCATCGCGCCGATGATCAGCCAGTGCCGCAGTGGATCGGCGATCGCATGGCCGCCGCGCGGCTCGCCCGCCATGATGAACGCGCTCACCCCGCCCGCGAGCAGCAGCAGCCCCGCCCAGCCCTGGCGGCCCAGGGGCTGTCTGGTCTGGTGCCGGGAGAGGGCCAGCGCGAACAGCAGGTTGGTCGCGAGCAGCGGTTCGACCAGGGAGATCTCGCCCTCGCCGAGGGCGATCGCGCCGAGCACCATGCCGGCCACCATCAGGCCGAGCCCGCCCAGCCAGCGCGGCACCCGCATCAGGTCGAGCAGCAGCCGGAAGGACAGGAAGTCGCTGAGCGGCGCCTTCTCCGCGGCGTTCTGCTGGAGGACGAATCCGAAGCCCAGACAGCAGGCCGCACTCACGGCGAGAAGGAGAACCAGAACGGACACGCTGCGTACCTCGATCATCCGGCCGGACCACGGGTGCGTAGTGGCCGACTGTAGCGCTCCCGGGACCACATGTACCCGGAAGTGCCCGGAACCGGGCGGTTGACTCGCCATGGTCCGTGGGGGAGCGGCCCGGCGCCATGGCGTACGCCACAGCCGTCCGCCCGGCGCCATGGCGTACGCCACAGCCGTCCGCCTGGACCCGGGCGACGCAACGGCCCACCTGCGCGGAGTCCGCCAAGTACCCAGCCCTCAAAGGTAGTTGAAGGGGTCAATCGTCTCGTTCCGCTTGACGCGACCCTTGGCTGGGGGTTTGCTGTGCGTGATCGGTCGATGGCAGCCCGAGAAACAGGAAGTCCCGCGGTGCCCTCTCTCCCCCCTGTGCTCGGCGTTCGCCGTACCCGCTCGGACCAGTCCGGTGACACCGCCCCGGACGGCTCCGGCGCCTTCGACGACGCCCTCGACGACGCCGAGCTGCACACCGCGCGCGCCGCCCTGGCCCAGGGCCGACGCCAGGCCGCCCGCTCCCTGCTGCTGCACACCGGTGACGACTGGGACCGCCGCGGCCACCGCCTCACCGTACTCGCCCGGGAACCGTACGCCGTGGCCTGGGCCGGCGAGTGGCTGCACGCCGAACCCGGCTCCGCCGACGCTGCCACGCTCTACGCCCTCGCCCAGGTCCAGCGCGCCCTGCGCGGCAAGGAGGATCCCGACCGGGCGCGCGACGCCTGCGCCGAAGCGGCCGCGCTCGCCCCCGCCGACCCCACCCCCTGGCTGGGGTTGCTCCAGCTGGCCCGCGCCCTCGGCCCGGAGCGCGAGGTGCTCGGCGCCTTCGCCGAGCTGAGCCGCCGCCACCCCGAACACCACCACGCCCACCATCTGCTCCTGGCCCGCCTGGCCGAACGGCCCTCCGGAGGCCGGGCGGCCGAGGACCACGAGGTGTACGACCTCGCCGAGCTGGCCGCCGCCGAGGCCCCGGCCGACTCCCCGCTCGCCCTCCTGCCGGTCGTCGCACTCGCCGAGCGGCACCGGGTGCTGGTGCCCCACCGGGCAACGCCCGCCCCGTCGCGACGGCCGGCACGCCCTCCCGCCGCACCGGCCGGAAGCCCGAGCACGTCGGGTACGAGGACTTCCAGCCGGCACGCCGGAACCACGCACCGGGCGCCGCTCCCCGACGGGCAACCGCTGCCTGCCGGGGCACCAGCCGCCGCCGGCCCGGCCCCCGCCGCCTGCGGACACTGGTCCGGCCCGAGGGCCCGCCGCATCCTGCGCGCCGGCTTCGACTGGTGGCTGGAGTGGGAGCACGACGAACACCCCCGCCGCCACATCGACCTCAACCACCTCGCCTTCGCCCTGTCCTGCGCCGGCCGCCCGGCCGAGGCGGCGGCCCTGTTCCAGCGCATCGGCCGGCACGCCACCCCGGCCCCCTGGTCCTTCGTCCACAGCGACCCCCTGGCGGCCTTCCGGGCGGCCCGCACCCGCGCACTGGGGCACTGAACAGCCGGGCCGGCCCAGCCGTATGGCTTTCCGAGACCGACGTGAGAACTGATTACGGAAGTCTGACCAGTGACCCGGTTCCCTGGCCCCACAAGGCCCCGAGTGCTCGAATGACAACGTGAACCCTGAACAGTCCGAGGACCAGCACGGCACACCCGTCGGCCGCCGCGTCTTCCTCGGCACCCTCGGCCTGGGCGCGCTCGGCATCGTCGCCGCGCCCGCGCTGCAACGCGGCATGGAGGGCTTCCTCGGCGCCGTCGCCGGCAAGGACCCCACCGGCCTGACCGGCCTGCTGCCCAACGGCGGCGGCTTCCGCTACTACTCCGTCGCCGCCTCCGTACCCCGCAAGAACGCCGCGGACTACCAGCTGAGGATCGACGGACTGGTGGACCGGCCGCGCACCTACACCCTCGCCGACCTGCGTGCCCTGCCGCAGACCCGGCTGGTCAAGGACGTCCAGTGCGTCACCGGCTGGCGGGTCCCCGGCACCCCCTTCGAAGGCGTCCGCCTCTCCCGTCTGCTGGACCTGGCCGGGGTGCGCGGCACCGCGAAGGCGATCCGCTTCACCTGCTTCGACGGCACCTACACCGAGAGCCTCACCCTCGCCCAGGCCCGCCGCCCCGACATCCTGGTCGCGCTGCGCATGCAGGACAAGGACATCTCCCACGATCACGGCGGCCCGGTCCGCCTCTACGTCGCCCCCATGTACTTCTACAAGTCGGCCAAGTGGCTCTCCGGCATCACGGTCACCGACCGGGTCGAACCCGGCTACTGGGAGCACCTCGGCTACGACGTCGACGCCTGGGTGGGCCGGTCGAACGGACGGACCGATGAGCCTACGAGCTGACACCCCGGCCCCGCCCGGCGCCCGCATCCGCCGCTTCGGCCCGGCCCAGCGCTGGGTGCACCGCACGACGGCCGCGCTGATGGGCGTCTGCGTGGTCACGGCGGCCGTCCTCTACATCCCCCAGCTGGCGATCATGGTCGGCCGCCGTGAACTGGTCGTCCGCGTCCACGAGTGCGCCGGGATCGCCCTCCCGGTGCCGGTGCTGCTCGGCCTCGCCTCCCGCGCCTTCCGCGCCGACCTGCGCTTCCTCAACCGGTTCGGCCCGCACGACCGCGTGTGGCTGTGGGCCGCGCTGAGCCGGGACAAGCGCCGCTCCTCCCGTCCGGCGGGCAAGTTCAACGCCGGCCAGAAGATCTACGCCGCGTGGATCGCCGGCGCCGCGCTGGTCATGCTCGGCACCGGCCTGATGATGTGGTTCACCCACCTCACGCCCCTGATGTGGCGCACGTCGGCGACCTTCGTGCACGACTGGCTCGCCCTGACCATCGGCGTGGTCCTGGCCGGCCACATCGGCATGGCCCTGGGCGACCCGGAGGCGAGACGGGGCCTGCGCACGGGAACGGTGAGCAGGGAGTGGGCCGAACGGGAACACCCCTTGTGGCGTGGGTGACCCGGCCCGGGTCACCGGGACATGCCGGCCGCAGACGCCCTAGACGACCAGGGAGAGAAGCAGGACCAGGCCGCCGGCGACCACCGAGATGATCGTCTCCAGCACCGACCAGGTCTTGACCGTCTGCCCGACACTCAGCCCGAAGTACTCCTTCACCAGCCAGAAACCGGCGTCGTTGACATGGCTGAAGAAGAGCGAGCCGGCACCGATCGCGAGGACCAGCAGGGCGGTGTGCGTGGTCGACATGTCGGCCGCGAGCGGAGCGACCAGGCCCGCCGCCGAGACCGTCGCCACCGTCGCCGAACCGGTCGCCAGCCGGATCGCGACCGCGATCAGCCAGGCCAGCAGCAGCGCCGGTATCGACCAGTCCCTGGAGATGTCCAGGATCATCCGGCCCACGCCGCAGTCGATCAGCGTCTGCTTGAAGCCGCCGCCCGCGCCGACGATCAACAGGATGCCGGCGATGGGCACCAGGCCCTTCTCGACGGTCTGCTGGAGCCGCTCCTTGCTGAAGCCGGCCGGCCGGCCCAGCGTGAAGAAGCCGACGATCACTGCGGCGAGCAGCGCGATCAGCGGGGAGCCGACGACGTCGAAGACCCGCTGGGTCTTGTCGGCCGGGTCGTCGACGACGATGTCCACCAGCGCCTTCGCCAGCATCAGCACCACCGGCAGCAGCACCGTCGCCAGCGTCGTGCCGAAGCGGGGGCGGCGCTCCAGCTCGTCCGACGCGCGCTGCGGCAGCATCCGGTCGGGGGCGGGGACGTCCACCCAGCGGGCGGCGACCCTGGAGAACAGCGGACCCGCGATGACCACCGTCGGTATGGCGACCAGGATGCCGAGCGCCAGGGTCACGCCCAGGTTCGCCTTGACCGCGTCGATCGCGACCAGCGGGCCCGGATGCGGCGGGATCAGACCGTGCATCACGGACAGACCGGCCAGGGCCGGGACGCCGATGCGCATCAGGGAGTAGTTGCCGCGCTTGGCGACCATCAGCACGACCGGGATCAGCAGCACGATGCCGACCTCGAAGAACAGCGGCAGACCGATCACGGACGCGATCAGCACCATCGCCCAGGGCATCGCACGGCCCCCGGCCCTGGCGAGGATCGTGTCGACGATCTGGTCCGCACCACCGGAGTCGGCGAGCAGCTTGCCCAGGATCGCCCCGAGCGCGATCAGGACACCCACGCCGGCCACGGTGGAGCCGAGCCCGGTGGTGAAACTGGTGATGGCCTTGTCGAGCGGCGCCCCCGCGGCCGCCCCGAGCGCCAGCGACCCGACGGTCAGCGCCAGGAAGGCGTGGAGCTTGAACTTGGTGATGAGCAGGACGATCACGGCGATGCCCACCAGGACGGCGAGGCCCAGCTGGGCGTGTCCGGCGGAGGTGATCGGCGGAGGCGCGTCCGCTGCCAGCATCTCGACGCTGAGTCTGGTCACGGGGATTCCCTTGTGGTGACGGGGGACGGGGATGAGGTGTTACTCGGATGCGAGGGCAAGCGAGTCCAGCGCCCGCACGGCACGCTCGGTGATCTCCTGCGGGCTGCCGCTGACGTCCACGGCGACTCCCGCCTCGTCCGGCTCCAGCGGCTGCAGGGTGGCGAACTGGGAGTCCAGCAGCGCGGTCGGCATGAAGTGCCCCCGGCGCTGCGTCATCCGGTCCTCGATCAGCTTCCGGTCGCCCGTCAGGTGCACGAACACGACTCCGGGCGCGGCGGCCCTGAGCCGGTCGCGGTACGACCGCTTCAGCGCCGAGCTGCTGACCACCCCGCCCAGCCCCGCCCGCCCGTGCGCCCAGTGGCCGATGGCGTCCAGCCAGGGCCACCGGTCGGCGTCGTCGAGCGGGATGCCGGCCGACATCTTGTCGATGCTGGCCTGGGGGTGGAAGTCGTCGCCCTCGGCGTACGGGACGCCCAGCCGCGCGGCGAGCAGCGGACCGATCGTGGTCTTGCCCGTCCCCGCGACGCCCATCACGACGACGACCTGGGGGGTTCGCATGTACTGCCTCGCTGTCTTCCTCGACATCCGACGCCACGGCGGCGTCGCCACACTGAAACCCATTAGGTACGACGAATTCAAGAGCCTGTGACATATAAGTCTGACTTTATGGCTCCGTGATCCACGCCGTACGCTGAGTGCATGACCACACCGGGCCGGGGGCTGCACGGCCATGTACTGGACACCCTCGGCCCCGCGATCACCGCGGGCGAGTACCCGCCGGGCAGCGTGCTGCGCACGGACGAACTCGCACAGCACTTCGAGGTGTCACGCTCCGTGATGCGCGAGGCGGTCCGTGTGCTGGAGTCCATGCACCTCGTCGAGTCCCGCCGCAGGGTCGGCGTGACCGTCCGGCCGAAGGCCGAGTGGAACGTCTACGACCCCCAGGTCATCCGCTGGCGTCTGGCGGGCGCCGACCGTCCGCACCAGCTCCGCTCGCTGACCGTGCTGCGCTCGGCCGTCGAACCGGTCGCGGCCGGCCTCGCCGCCCGGCACGCGACGGCGGAGCAGTGTGCGCGGCTCACCGAGTGCGCGCTCGGCATGGTGGCCAACTCGCGCGGCCACAGGCTGCAGGAGTACCTGGTCCACGACATCGCCTTCCACCGGGTCGTCCTCGCCGCCTCGGGCAACGAGATGTTCGCCCGGCTCGGCGACGTCGTCGCGGAGGTCCTCGCCGGCCGCACCCATCACGAGGTCATGTTCGAGGACCCCGACCCGGCGGCCGTCACCCTGCACGTGCGGGTCGCGGAGGCGGTCCGCGCGGGCGACGCGGTCCGCGCGGAGGAACTGACCAGGGAGATCACCGTGGGCGCCCTCCAGGAACTGGACATCCTGGCGCCCTAGCAGGATCACTCCAGGAAGTCCCCGTCCACGTACACCCACGCGCCGTCGACCCGCTCGAAGCGGCTCCGCTCATGCAGCGAACCGCCCCGGTAGGACGCCCGGAAGGTCACCGTGCCCGTGGTGTGGAAGGCGGACCCGCCGGTGGCATCCAGGATCTCCAGGCCCGTCCACTTCATGCGGGGGTCCAGGTCCAGCTGCTCGGGCCGGGTCCGCGGATGCCAGGTGCGCAGCAGATACCCCGCGTCCCCCGTCACGAACGCGCTGTACCGCGACCGCATCAGCACCTCGGCGGTCGGCGCGGCGGCGGTCCCCGCATGGAAACGGCCGCAGCAGGCGTCGTAGGGCCGGGGGAGTCCGCAGGGGCAGGCGCGCGAGGTCATGGCCCACATTCTGCCCGTACCAGGGGAGGCGTCGACGGGGGGCCGGGTGCACAGTGGAAGGGCAGCGCAGCCCAGGGAGGCGCACGATGAACCGACGTCCCGCCAGCCATCCCCCGGCCATCAAGGAATGGCGGCTGAACCTGTACCTCTCCGAGCACGACCCCGACACCACCGCCCGGATCATCCTGGACACCGGCGACAACGTCCTGGAGAGCCACGCGGAGGCCCGCAGGAACCCGTACGACCCGGATGTGCCGGACATCGGCGACGAACTCGCCGCCGGCCGGGCGCTCATCGCGATGGGCCGGAGGCTGCTGCGCGCCGCCGACGGGGACATCAAGGCGGTGGGAGCGGCCGACACGGAGGAGGACCTGTCACCCCTGTGGATGGACCGGGAATGACGCCCCTCACCGCCCCTTGCGCAGGAAGCGGCGCAGCCTCGTCAGCGGCCAGGTGTTGATCACATCGTCCCGGGTGAGCCAGCCGCGCTGCGCGGTGCCCACCCCGTAGCGCAGCTGCGCCAGGTGCGGGATGGAGTGCGCGTCGGTGTTCACCGCGAACTTCACCCCGTGCTCCCTGGCGCGCAGGATGTCCTCGTCGCGCAGGTCGAGGCGGTCCGGCTGGGCGTTGACCTCCAGCGCGGTGCCGGTGCGCGCGCACGCCGCGAACACCTCGTCCCAGTCGGCGTCGACGCCCGGCCGCTTGCCGATCAGCCGGGTCGTCGGGTGCCCGATGACATTGACGTACGGGTTCTCGCAGGCCCGCACCAGCCGCCGGGTCATCGCCTCCCGGCCCAGGTCGAAGTGCGAGTGCAGCGAGGCCACGCACAGGTCGAAACCGGCCAGGAACTCGCCCGGCCAGTCCACGTCGCCCTCGGGGTCGATGTTGAGTTCCGTGCCGTGCAGCAGCCGCATCCGGCGGTGGGCGCCGTCCAGCTCCCGCAGCCGCTCCCGCTGGGCGAGGATCTTCTCCTCGGTCATGCGCTGCATGTACAGGTTGGGCGCGTGGTCGGTGACCGCGTAGTACGCGTAACCGCGCTCGGCCGCCGCCGCCACCATCTCCTCCAGCGGGGCCAGGCCGTCCGTGAGGTCGGTGTGGGTGTGCAGGTCGCCGCGGACGTCCTTCTCGGTCACCACCTCGGGCAGCTCGCCGTGCAGGGCCGCCTCGACCTCCCCGCGGTCCTCCCGCAGCGTCGGCGCGATCCACGGCAGCCCGAGCCGGGCGTACACCTCCTCCTCGGTACGGGAGGCCAGCGAGTCCCCGCGCTCCGCGTCGAACAGGCCGTACTCGGAGAGCTTCAGGCCCTGGTGCACGGCGATGGTGCGGGTGCGGATGTTGTGCCCCTTGGAGCCGGTGAAGTACTGCATCGCGGCACCCCACGACTCCGGCGGCACCACCCGCAGATCCACCTGGAGTCCCTTGGCCGTGCGCACCGACGTCTTCTTCGAGCCCCGTGCGACGACCTCCGCGGTGGCCGGCAGCTCGCACAGCGCCGCCATGAAGGGCTCCGACCGCTTCGCCGCGACCAGGACGTCCAGGTCGCCGACGGTCTCCCGCATCCGGCGCAGCGAACCGGCGTAGCCGCAGCGCTTGCAGCCGGTCACCCCCGACAGCTCGGCGACGATCTGCTCGGCGGTGTCCAGGGCCAGCGACAGCGGCACCCGGGCGCCCGCCCGCTGCAGCAGCTCGATACCGTGCCGGATGTTGTCCTGCGTCTTCTCGCCGAAGCCCTTCAGATCGGCCAGCGCGTCCGCCTCGATCGCCGCGGCCAGCTCGCTCACCGACGAGATGTGCAGGTCCTCGTAGAGCCGCAGCGCCTTCTTCGGGCCCAGCGTGGGGATCGTGATCAGCTCCCGGACCCCGGCGGGGATCTTCGCCCGGCGCTCCTCGACCACCGCCATCTTCCCGGTGCGCAGGTACTCGGCCACCTTGTCGGCGATCGACCGGCCCACGTTCGGGATCTCCCTCAGCCCGCTCGCGTCCAGCTTCGCGATGTCGGCCGGATACCCGCCGATGGCACGCGCCGCCTTCTCGTAGGCGCGCGCCTTGAAGGCGTCGCCTCCCGTGATCGCGATGAGGTCCGCGTACTCCTGAAGGAGCGCCTCGACCTCCTCATTGGGCCGGGCCACCCCTCAAGTGTGGAACCCGGCCGCGTGGAGAAGCAAAAGGCCCCTGCTGAGCAGGGGCCTCGCTGGTGTCCGAGGGGGGACTTGAACCCCCACGCCCGATAAAGGGCACTAGCACCTCAAGCTAGCGCGTCTGCCATTCCGCCACCCGGACAAGGTGTCTGTCGTGCGGGGGAGCCCTTTCGGCGGGGTTTCCCTCGCGGCGACGAAGGAAACATTACCAGGCTTTCCGGGGTGTCTGATCACCCCCCGGCCGTGCGGCCGGTCGCGCGTGAACGGTCTGTGACGGGCCGGGACCGGTCTTGGGCCGCGGGCGGGGGAGAGGGAGGATGAGGAGGACCACCAGCAGCGACAGCGCGGGAGGAAGCACGTGAGCGAGACGGACACGGCCAGGGGCGTCACCGGCGAGGACGAGGTCGTGGACCTCTGCCGCGAGCTGATCCGGTTCGACACCAGCAACTACGGCGACCACTCCGGACCCGGCGAGCGGCACGCCGCCGAGTGGGTGGCCGAGAAGCTCGCCGAGGTCGGGCTGGAGCCGAAGATCTACGAGTCGCACCCGGGCCGCGCCTCGACGGTCGCCCGCATCGAGGGCGAGGACCCGTCCCGGCCCGCGCTGCTGATCCACGGCCACCTGGACGTCGTGCCGGCCAACGCGGACGACTGGACCCACCACCCGTTCTCCGGCGAGGTGGCCGACGGGTGCGTGTGGGGGCGCGGGGCCGTCGACATGAAGGACATGGACGCCATGACCCTCGCGGTCGTGCGGGACCGGCTCAGGAGCGGGCGGCGGCCCCCGCGGGATATCGTGGTCGCCTTCCTCGCCGACGAGGAGGCCGGCGGCACCTACGGCGCCCGCCACCTGGTCGACCGTCACCCCGGGCTGTTCGAGGGCGTCACCGAGGCGATCAGCGAGGTCGGCGGCTTCTCCTTCACGGTGAACGAGCAGCGCCGGCTCTACCTGATCCAGACGGCCGAGAAGGGCATGCACTGGATGAAGCTGACCGTGGCCGGCACCGCCGGGCACGGCTCCATGATCCACCGGGACAACGCCATCACCGAGCTGTCCGAGGCCGTGGCCCGGGTCGGCCGGCACAGGTTCCCGGTACGGGTCACCAAGACCACCCGGGCCTTCCTCGACGAACTGGGCGACGCGCTCGGCACCGAGCTGGACCCGGAGGACATGGAGTCCACCCTCGCCAAGCTCGGCGGCATCGCCAAGCTGATCGGCGCGACGCTGAGCAACACCGCCAACCCCACCCAGCTGAACGCCGGATACAAGGTCAACGTCATCCCGGGCGAGGCCACCGCGCACATCGACGGACGGTTCCTGCCGGGCTACGAGGAGGAGTTCCTCGCCGACCTCGACCGGCTGCTCGGACCGAACGTCCGCCGCGAGGACGTGCACGCGGACAAGGCCGTCGAGACCGGCTTCGACGGGGCGCTGGTCGAGGCCATGCAGTCCGCGCTGCTCGCCGAGGACCCGACCGCCAAGGCGATCCCCTACATGCTCTCCGGCGGCACCGACGCCAAGTCCTTCGACGACCTCGGCATCCGCGGCTTCGGCTTCGCCCCGCTGAAGCTGCCGCCGGAGCTGGACTTCGCCGGCATGTTCCACGGCGTGGACGAGCGGGTGCCGGTCGACGGGCTGCGGTTCGGGGTGCGCGTGCTGGACCGGTTCATCGACGCGTCGTGAGGTCCTGGGCCGAGGTATTCGGCCTCCCGTACGAGACCGACTGGAACGGGTGAATGCGACGATCGGTTCGTAGCTTCATTAGTTCCTCCTCGTTACAGGTGATGTGACTCCGCACCTTGGAGTCGCTTTGCCAACAAGGAGGAATAATGATCAAGAAGGTCGTCGCTGCTGCGGCTGCCACCGGTGGGCTGGTTCTCGCGGGCGCGGGCCTCGCTGTCGCCGACGCCGGAGCCCAGGGTGCCGCCGTGCACTCCCCGGGTGTCGTCTCCGGCAACGTCGTTCAGGTGCCCGTGCACGTCCCGGTGAACGTCTGCGGCAACACGGTCAACGTGATCGGGCTCCTGAACCCCGCCTTCGGCAACACCTGCATCAACAAGTGACGACGACCTCCTGAGGGGGGCGTCATTTTCGAGCCGTCGGCCCCGGAGCGCGCGCCATGCGCTCCGGGGCCGACCGGCCTCTTGCGCGGAGTCATCATCCGCGAGGTCGCAATCGCGAGGCACAGCAGGATCGAAGGCAGGGGAAAATCAGAATGCGACAGGGCACCCGCAAGGGCCTGATGACGATGGCTGCGGCCACCGGTGTGATCGCCGCCGCGAGCGGCTATGCCCACGCCGACGCGGGCGCGGCCGGCGCCGCCGCCGGCTCACCCGGCGTACTGTCCGGCAACACGGTGCAGGTGCCGGTGCACGCGCCGGTGAACGTCTGCGGCAACACCGTGAACGTCATCGGGCTGCTCAACCCGGCCGCGGGCAACTCATGCGCCAACCACGGCGGCGCTTCCGGGGGACACGGCGGCTCCGGCGGCTCGCACGCGAGCGGCCGTTCCGTCGGCTCGCCCGGTGTCGGGTCCGGTAACACGGTGCAGGCGCCGATCGACGCCCCGGTGAACGTCTGCGGCAACACCGTGAACGTCGTCGGAGTCGGCAACGACGCCGCGGGCAACACCTGCGTCAACGAGGGCGGCGGCTCCGGTGTACACGGCGGCTCGCACGCGGGCGGCCACACCGGCGGTTCTCCGGGCGTCGGTTCCGGCAACACGGTGCAGGTGCCGATCGACGTCCCGGTGAACGTGTGCGGCAACAGCGTGAACGTCGTCGGAGTCGGCAACGACGCCGCGGGCAACGACTGCGCCAACGGCGGTGGCGGCGACCACACCCAGCCGCCCGGACAGCCGGGTCAGCCGGGCCACCCCGGTCACCCGGGCCACCCCGGTCACCCGGGCCACCCCGGTCACCCGGGCCACCCCGGTCACCCGGGACACCCCGGCCACCCCGGTCACCCGGGACACCCCGGTCAGCCGGGCCATCCGGGAAGCCCGACGACCCCGCCCGGCAAGGGCGGTCACACGCCCCACGGGCCTCACGGGTCCACCCAGGTCACGCAGCACGGCGGCCGCTCCGGTCAGCCGCTGACCAACGACCAGCTCGCGCACACCGGCAGTGAGCTGCCGCTGGACCTCGTGCTGCCGGTCGGCGCGGGCGCCCTGCTCGCGGGCGCGGTGCTCTACCGCAAGGCGCGGGCCACGGCGTAGCCGGAAGCCCCGGCCGGGGATGCAGTGAACGGAGCGGGCCCCGCCATGTCAGACGGGGCCCGCTCCGGTTCAGGTCGCCGGCATCACCACGTGGCACGCACCTGGCGGATGATCCGCCGGCGCAACCGCACCCTGCGGCTGCCGTCGCGCAACAGGCTCAGTCGGTCCAACTCCCAGTGTCCGTACTCGGCATGGTCGGTCAGCAGACGCGTCGCCTCCTTGCGGGACACCCCGCGAGGTACGTACACGTCGACAAATTCGTATTCCGGCATCGCATCTATTGTGCGGGCTGGGGCCCGGTACGGATAGCGTCTGCACTATGTCTGATGCTGCGCAGCCCACCGCTGCCGAGGTACGCGCCGCCGCCGAGGCGGTCAAGACCGCGCTCGACCGTCATCTGGCCGCGGTCGAACGCAGGTCGGGAGACGACGACCCGGCCGTCCTGGAGGCGTTCAACCAGCTGGCCGCGGCCGCCGAGGCGTACGACGAGCTGCTCTACGACCGCTACGACGAGGTCACGCCCTTCGAGATCCCCGGTGCGGAGGAGCTGCCGCCGTACGCGGGCCCCGAGGAACCCCACGCGATCAGCGTGCTGATCCGCCGCGACTACGCCGTGGCGGAACCCCAGCGGCTGCTGGCGCAGGCCCAGCGGGTCGAGGCGGCGGAGTACTCGGCCGCCGGTGGTCTGGCCGAGGATGCCGCCGGTACGGTTCCGGGGGCGCTCGGCATCCTGTTCGGCGAGTTCGAGCCGGACGAGATCGCGTCCCGGCACAAGGAGTTCGGCCTGGAGGAGGGCGACTCCACGCTCTGGGTCACCGCCGCGGACGAGACGCCCGAGGCCGGGGAGTGGCTGGAGACGCCGTTCGAGCACGTCGATCCGCAGCAGGTCGTGTGCCGGTTCGATGTCAGCGCCGTCTTCGACGAGGACGAAGAGGACGACGAGGACGCGGACGAGGACGAGGAGCTGGAGTACGTCGAGGACGAGGTCGAGGACGAGGGTCTGGAGCCGCTGGACACCGAGAAGTGAGCGGGGCCGGCGGTGCCGTGGCGCCTGGGGCCGGCACCGCCAGGGTGCTCAGCTCGTCGGTACCTGCGTGCGCAGAAGTGTCTGCAGGCGGGTCGTCCGGGGCTTGGCCGGGGTTTCCGCCACCGCCTTCGGCAGGGCCTGTTCCACACCGTGGACCACGGACAGATGCCGCTCCGCCCGGCCGAACGCCGTGTACACCCAGGGCCTGCTGAGGGCCTGCGCCGCATCGCCGGGCAGCACCACGACCGCCGCCGGCCAGCGGGCGCCCACCGCCTGGTGCGCGGTCAGTGCCCAGCCGTGCCGTACGGTGCCCTCCACCTGTTCGCGCGGTACGACCACCGGGGCTTGCGCACACGACAGGTGCAGCCCGTCCGCGTCGGCCTTCACGACCACGCCCGGGACCGTACGGCCCGGAGCGGGGGAGTAGGCGATCCGGTCGCCGGGGTCGAAGCCGCCGAAGCGGCCGGGTCCGGGGTTGAGGCGTTCCTTCAGCGCGGAGTTGAGGGCGCGGGTGCCTGCGGCGCCGCCGTGTCCCGGGGTGATGACCACGGTCTGGTCGGCCGGGACACCGATCACCCGCGGCACCGAGTCCGCGACCAGCTGGACCGTCCGGTGCACGGCCTCCCCCGCGTCCCGCACCGGCACGATGACGATCTCCTTGCCCGGAGCGGCCACCTGGTTCAGCTCGCCGATGCCGATGCCCGAGACCAGCTCGCCGATCGGTCCCGGGTCGGGGACACGGGAGACGATCTGCGGGCAGACACGGGCGGCGAGCAGATCGGCGAAGACCCGCCCCGGACCGGCCGACCACAGCACCGCCGGGTCGCCGCTGAGCACCAGCCGGGCCCCGTCGGGCAGCGACTCCACCAGCATCGCGGCGCTCTCCACGTCGAGTTGCGGGGCGTCCAGCACGATCAGCAGGTCCAGTTCCAGCGCGCCGTCCGCGTCCCGGCCCGGTCCCTCGGCGCCGGACAGCAGACCGGCGACCGTGCCCACGCCCTGCTCCGCCGGGTCCGTGCCGGGATGGGCGGCGGGCCGGTGGGGGCCGTCGGGCGTGGCGCCGGCGTCCGTCTCCGCGCGGTGCTGTGCCGGGTCCGCGCCGGACGGGGCGGCGGCGAGGTGGCGGCGGCCGCAGGGCGTGTGACAGACGGCGAACGCCCGCAGGCCCGCGGCGCGGGCCGCACCGAGCAGCGCGGCCGGTTCGGCGCGGGCCGCCTCCCCGCCGGTGTGCAGCACCAGGCCGTGCCCGGCGGCAGCGCGGACCAGCTCGGCAGCCCCGCCGGAGACCGACTCGGCGGCGGTCCGCCAGGCCTGCTCGGTCTCCTTGGACAACGAGTTGACCAGTCGGGCCAGACCGTCGGCGAGGCTCTCCTCGGCCAGCGCGTACCGCTCCAGGCCGACGAGGACCCGCACCGGCCGCTCCTGCTCCTCCTCCTCGGTCTCCTGGGGCGCCGGGGCGCCGGCCTCTCCCTCCAGGGCGTCCTGGAACGCCAGCGCCTCGCCCTCCGCGAGCGTGCCCTGCACCGCCGCGTCCGGGTCCGGCACGCCCTGCCGGCCCAGCGCCGCGGTGAGCGCGGGCAGGTCCAGCGCGGTGTGCCCGGCCAGGGCCGCCTGCTCCAGCAGCCACACCGTGACCGCACGGCCCCGCCGCTCGTCGCCGGGGCCGCAGGCGGCGCCGAGCAGCGCGCGGGCGAAGCCGTCGGCCTGCTCGGGCCGTACCCCGCTGATCCGCAGCAACTGCCAGGGGTCCGCGCGGAGTACCGCGTCGGCTCCCTCGCCGAGCGCCGCGGCCACCTGCGCGGCGAGAGCCTCGGGCGCACCGCCCTCGGCCAGCACCCGGCGGACTCCCTCCACCGTGTGCGGTGCCGGAGCGGCGGGCGCGGCGGCGGCCGGGGCGGGCGCGGGCCGCGGCCGGTGCACGGGCTCCGGGGCGGGTCGGCGCGGGGCCGGCGCGGGCTCGGCGAACACCGTGGCCACCGGCTTCTCGCCGCTCTCCACGGCCCGCACCGCCGCGAGCAGGTCGGCGGCCTTGCCGCTGAGCTTCGTGCCGCTCTGGACCGGGCCCTTCTTCTCGGCCTTGCGCCGCTCGATCCGCTCCCGCTCGATCCGCTGCGCGGCCAACTCGGCCTCCGCCTCGGACAACCGGGCCGCGTCCGCGCCGTCCGCACCGCCGTCGCCGTCCGCACGGCTTTCCGCGGGCGCGGTGTCCCGGTCCGGGGTCTCGGGTGTGTCCGGCGTCCCCGGCCCGGCTTCCTCCGTGGTCTCCGGCTCCGTGCTCACAGCGTGCTCCAGTCGTGATCGGGATAGCGGTGCACGGGCGCCGACACATCGTCCAGCGCCCTGCAGATCTCGTCAGGAAGACTAAGGGCCTCCACTGACAATGCGGCCGTGAGCTGCTGCGCGGTGCGCGCTCCGACGATCGGCGCGGCCACACCGGGCCGGTCCCGGACCCAGGCGAGGGCCACCTGGAGCGGGGTGACGGCGAGCCCGTCGGCGGCGGTCGTCACCGCGTCCACGATGCGGGTGGCCGTGTCGTCCAGATACGGCTCCACGAACGGGGCCAGGTGCTCGGAGGCGCCGCGCGAGTCCGGGGGAGTGGTGTGCCGGTACTTGCCGGTGAGCACGCCCCGGCCGAGGGGGGAGGAGGGCAGCAGGCCCACGCCGAGGTCCAGCGCGGCGGGCAGCACCTCGCGCTCCACGCCCCGCTGCAGCAGCGAGTACTCCATCTGCGTGCTGGCCAGCCGGGTTCTCGTGCCGGGCGCCGCGAGCTGCCAGGTGGCCGCCTTCGCCAGCTGCCAGCCGCAGAAGTTGGAGACGCCGGCGTAGCGGGCGCGGCCGCTGCTCACCGCAAGGTCGAGGGCCTGGAGCGTCTCCTCCAGCGGGGTGCCGGGGTCGTAGGCGTGGACGTGCCACAGGTCGACGTGGTCCGTGCCCAGGCGGGCCAGGGACGCGTCGAGTGCGGCGAGCAGATGGCCGCGGGAACCGTCGAAGCGGCGGTCGGGGTCGGGGACGCTGCCCGCCTTGGTGGAGATCACCAGGTCCCGGCGTGGCACCAGGCCGTCCATCAGCTGCCCGAGCAGATACTCCGCCTCTCCGTCGCCGTACACGTCGGCGGTGTCGACGAGGCTTCCGCCGGCTTCCCAGAACGTCTTCAGCATGTCCGCGGCGTCGTGCTCGTCGGTGTCCCGGCCCCAGGTGAGGGTGCCGAGCCCGATGCGGGACACGCGCAGGCCGGTACGGCCGAGATGCCTCTGCTCCATGCGGGCGAGATTACTGGCCATGACCGCTGCGGTGGGTTGCCTGTGGACAACCGACCTGGACGCCGGCGCCCGGTGCCGCTGCTGCGTATCCACGCTAAGGTCACCCCGACAGCGACGTTACTCACGGGTAAGGGGATTCGGCCATGCAGCTCGGGATCAACCTCGGTTACTGGGGTGCCGGAATGGACGGGGACAATCTGGCCGTGGCCCAGGAGGCCGACCGGCTGGGCTTCTCCGTGTGCTGGGCCGCCGAGGCCTACGGCTCCGACGCGGCGACGGTGCTGTCCTGGGTCGCCGCCCAGACCGACCGCATCGACGTCGGCTCGGCCATCTTCCAGATCCCGGCCCGCCAGCCCGCGATGACCGCGATGACGGCCGCGACGCTCGACTCGCTGTCCGGCGGCCGCTTCCGGCTCGGGCTCGGGGTGTCCGGCCCACAGGTCTCCGAGGGCTGGTACGGCGTCAAGTTCGACAAGCCGCTGGCCCGCACCCGTGAGTACGTGGAGATCGTACGGAAGGCCATGACGCGGGAGCGGCTGACGTACGAGGGCGAGCACTGGACGCTGCCGCTGCCCGGCGGCCCGGGCAAGCCGATCAAGCTGACCGTGCACCCGCAGCGCGAGCACATCCCGCTGTACATCGCCGCGATCGGCCCGAAGAACCTGGAGCAGACCGGTGAGATCGCCGACGGCGCCCTGCTGATCTTCCCCGCCGCCGAACACCTGGAGGAGACCACCCTGAAGTACCTGCGCGCGGGGCGCGAGAAGGCCGGCCGCACCCTCGACGGGTTCGACGTGTGCCCGACCCTGCCGATCGCCGTCGGCGACGACAAGGACGTGGCCCGCCTCGCGGACACCTTCCGCCCCTACACCGCGCTGTACGTCGGCGGCATGGGCAGCGCCAAGCAGAACTTCTACAACCAGCTCGCCCAGCGCATGGGATACGAGAAGGAAGCCGCCGAGATCCAGCAGAAGTACCTGTCCGGCGACAAGCAGGGCGCCGCGGCCGCGGTCCCGCAGGACCTCATCGACAAGACGACACTGCTGGGCTCCGTGGACCGTATCGCCGACCGGATGCGGGCCTACGCCGCCGCCGGTGTCACCACGCTCAGCCTGAACCCGGCCGGGTTCACCCTGGAGGAACGGATCGCCTCCCTGCGGGCCGGCAGCGAGGCCCTGGAACGCGCCGGTCTGGCCTAGGGGATTCCAGCGGCCGTGGTGGGGGCTCGGGGGGTCTTCCCCGCCACGGCCGTCACCGGGAACAACGCGCCCGGCGCCGCGCGGTTACGACGCTCGTGTTCCGTCTTCCGGTCGAGCGGAGGCCGACAGCTGTTGCGACCCTTTTCCGTTCGCACTTGACTCGTTTCATGCTTTCGGCCAAGAGTCTGTTCCAGGAGATCCTCGACAACGACGAGTCGTTCCGGCTCTTCTGTTCCATCGCCGCCGGCGGGGAGTCCCAGGGCGGCTGGGAGAACGGACGGATCGCCGCGCTGGTACCGCGGAGCGAACGCGCGCTGGCCCCGAAGATCGCCCGCCACGGCGCCGACGAGGACAAGCACGGACGCATCTTCACCGCCCTGCTCAAGAAGCGCGGGCTCACCCCCGTCGCCGTACCGCCCGAGACGGACTACACCATGCTCCTGGAGCGGCGCGGCATCGGCCTCGCCCACGACAGGCTCAGGCGGGACGAGCCGCTCACCGTGCCGGACATCATCGTCTACCTCGCCCACAGCCGGGTCACCGAACAGCGGGCCGCCGACCAGATGGTGATGCTCCTCCGGGACTTCGCCGACCACCCGGAGATCGGCAGGGCCGTCCGCATGATCTCCCACGACGAGGACAACCACCTCGCCTACACCCACGAGGAACTGCTGCGGTTCGCCGCCGCCGGGCACGGCCGGCTGATCCGGCGCACCCTGCGCACGTGCGCCCTGGCCGAGATCCGCGTCCACCGGGACGTCGGCCTCGCCGTGATGGCCCGCATGGGCCGCATCCTGGGCTGGTCCAGGGCCAAGCGCGCGCTGCTCGCGGCCGGCATGCGGGCGGCGTACGCCTATGAGCGCCTCGGCGGCTGGCGGCGCATGGTCAGCCTGCGCATGCCCGAGCGCCGCGACGCCCTCGGCGGCCCCGCCACCCCCGCCCCCGAGTTCGCCTGAGCCGCGGAAGACGGCCTCACAGCCAGCCGCGCCCCTTGAACAGCCGGTACAGCAGCACCTCCAGTGCGGCCATCACCAGGATCACCGCCGGATACGACCACATCCAGTGCAGCTCCGGCATGTGGTCGAAGTTCATGCCGTAGATCCCCGCGATCATCGTGGGGACCGCGGCCATCGCCGCCCAGGCGGAGATCTTCCGCATGTCGTCGTTCTGCCGCACGCTCATCTGCGCCAGATGAGCCGACAGGACGTCGGACACCAGCCGGTCCAGGGCCTCCACGGACTCGTTCACCCGCATGAGGTGGTCGCCCACGTCGCGGAAGAACGGGCGGGCCTTGTCGTGCACGAAGGGCACCCCGCCGCCGAACTGTCCCGTGGCCGCCAGCCGGGTCAGCGGCAGCGCCAGCGGACCGGTGGCCCGGCGGAACTCCAGGACCTGCCGTTTGAAGCCGTAGATCCGGGACGCGGTGTGGCGCGAGCCGCCGCCCTCCGGCCGGAACACCTCCGCCTCCAGCTCCTCCAGATCGGTGCCCAGCTCCGTCGCCACCTCCAGATAGTGGTCGACGACGGCGTCGGCGACCGCGTACAGCACGGCGGTCGGGCCCTTGTCGAGCATCTCCGGCTCCTCCTCCAGCCGGCGCCGCACGGCCGCCAGCGGCGAGATCTCGCCGTGGCGGACGGTGACCACGAAACAGTCGCCGATGAAGACCATGATCTCGCCGGCCGAGACGGTGTCGCTCTTCGTCTCGTACGCAACCGGTTTCAGCACCATGAACAGCGAGTCGTCGTACACCTCCAGCTTGGGTCGCTGATGCGCGTTCAGGGCGTCCTCGACCGCCAGCGGATGCAGCGCGAACTCCTGGGTGACCAGGTCGAACTCCCGCTCGGACGGCTCGTACAGGCCGATCCACACGAACCCGCCCTCGGCCCGCGCCTCGGCGAGCGCGTCGGACAGGTCCTCCGGGCCCTCGGTGCGCAGCCCGTGCCGGTAGATGGCGCAGTCGACGATCACGGAGCGCATTCTCCCTTCGTCCGGTCCCCGGTGCATGTGCTGATACGCCTACCCTGGGCCGCATGCCCACGCTGATCCTCGTCAGGCACGGACGTTCCACCGCCAACACTTCCGGGGTGCTCGCCGGGTGGACGCCAGGCGTCGCCCTGGACGAGCGCGGCGCCGCCCAGGCCGCCGCGCTGCCCGCACGGCTCGCCGCACTGCCGGTCTCAGAGGTCGTCACCAGTCCCCTCCAGCGCTGCCAGGAGACCGTACGGCCGCTGCTGGAGGCCCGCCCGGGCCTGCGCGTCCACACCGAAGAGCGGATCGGGGAGTGCCACTACGGCGACTGGTCCGGCCGCAAGCTGGCCGAGCTGAAGGACGAGCCGCTGATGGAGGTAGTGCAGGCCCACCCGTCGGCCGCCGCCTTCCCCGGCGGTGAGTCCCTGCGCGCCATGCAGACCCGCGCGGCCGAGGCCGTACGCGAGTGGAACGCGCGCGTGGAGCGCGATCACGGCGCCGACGCCGTCTACCTCATGTGCTCCCACGGTGACATCATCAAATCCCTGGTCGCCGATGCCCTCGGACTCCATCTCGACCTCTTCCAGCGCATCTCCGTGGAACCGTGTTCCGTCACCGCGATCCGCTACACCCGCCTGCGGCCGTTTCTCGTTCGCCTCGGCGACACCGGCGATTTCGCTTCGCTCGCCCCACGCGAGGATCCTGGTGAGGGTGACGCACCGGTCGGGGGTGGTGCGGGCGCACCGTGATCGTCGGCCGCAGTAGGGTGAAGCGGTCCGCACCGTCGCCCCTCACGTGACGGCCCGCACCGCCGCAACCCTCGACCCCCATTCGCCGAACTCACTCTCAATGGAGACAGGACGTGTCCCGTCAGGTGTTCCTCTACGACCCGCCGGACCGCTTCGTGGCCGGCACGGTCGGACTGCCCGGACGCCGTACGTTCTTCCTCCAGGCCACCGCAGGCTCCCGGGTGACCAGCGTGGCTCTGGAGAAGACCCAGGTGGCCGCGCTCGCCGAGCGCATGGACGAACTGCTCGACGAGGTCGTACGGCGTAGTGGCGGCAGCGCCGCCGTCCCCGCCGTGGCACCCACCGAGATCGCCGACACCGCCCCGCTGGAAACCCCCATCGAGGAGGAGTTCCGCGTCGGCACCATGGCGCTGGCCTGGGACGGCGAGGAACAGCGCATGATCGTCGAGGCGCAGGCTCTCGTGGAGCTGGACGCCGACACCGAGGAAGACCTCGCCGAGGCCGAGGAGCGGCTGCTCCAGGACGAGGAGAACGGGCCCCCGATGCTGCGGGTCCGGCTGACCGGCGCGCAGGCCAGGGCCTTCGCCAAGCGCGCCCTCGACGTCGTCAACGCCGGGCGGCCGCCGTGCCCGCTGTGCAGCCTCCCGCTCGATCCGGAAGGACACGTATGTCCGCGCCAGAACGGATACCGCCGCGGAGCGTGACGCCCACCGACGCCGCAGCCGACTCGGCCGTCGCCGAGCTGCTCGTACGGGGTGAGCTGACCGTACGCGGCCGGATCCGCGAGGCGTCCAACGCCGCGCTGTTCTGCACCGTCGCCCTCGACGGACAGGAAGCCTCCTGCATCTACAAGCCGGTGGCCGGGGAGCGCCCGCTGTGGGACTTCCCCGACGGCACCCTGGCCGGCCGCGAGGTGGCCGCCTACGAGGTCTCCGAGGCCACCGGCTGGGGGCTCGTCCCCCCGACCGTGCTGCGCGACGGGCCCTACGGCGAGGGCATGTGCCAGCTGTGGATCGACGTGCAGGCCGACGCGGAACTGCTCGCCCTCGTCGACGCGGAGGAACCGGAGCCGGGCTGGAAGGCGATCGGCCTCGCCGACGTCGGCGAGGGCCGCACCGCGCTCCTCGTGCACGCCGACGACGAGCGGCTGCGCCGGCTCGCCGTCCTCGACGCGGTGATCAACAACGCCGACCGCAAGGGCGGCCATCTGCTGCCCACCACCGACGGCCGGCTCTACGGCATCGACCACGGCGTCACCTTCAACATCGAGAACAAGCTGCGCACCCTGTTGTGGGGCTGGGCCGGGGAGCCACTGACCGCCGAGGCCGTCGACGTCCTCCAGGAGCTGCGGGAAGCCCTCGGCGGGCCGCTGGGCGAGCGGTTGAGCGGACTGATCACCCCCGCCGAGGTCGACGCCACCCGCGCGCGTGTCGGCGCACTGCTCACCACGGGAGTGCACCCGGAGCCCAGCGGGGAGTGGCCGGCCGTCCCCTGGCCGCCCGTGTAGGCAGCAGCACATCGGCCGCGGATGTACAAGAGCGCAGAACCGGCCATCCGACGCGATCCCATTCGTATACGCGGCTGTCGGCCGGTTAGGCTCATGTACATGCATGCCTGGCCCGCTTCCGAGGTCCCCGCCCTGCCTGGTCAGGGCCGCGACCTGAGGATCCACGACACCGCGACCGGCGGCCTCGTCACCCTCGACCCCGGTCCCGTCGCCCGTATCTACGTCTGCGGCATCACCCCGTACGACGCGACCCACCTGGGTCACGCGGCGACCTACAACGCGTTCGACCTCGTTCAGCGCGTGTGGCTCGACACCAAGCGGCAGGTTCACTACGTCCAGAACGTCACCGACGTCGACGATCCGCTGCTGGAGCGCGCGGAGCGGGACGGCGTCGACTGGGTCGCCCTCGCGGAGCAGCAGACGGCCCTCTTCCGCGAGGACATGACCGCCCTGCGGCTGCTCCCGCCCCAGCACTACATAGGCGCCGTCGAGGCGATACCCGGCATCGTCCCGCTCGTGGAGCGGCTGCGCGACCTCGGCGCGGCCTACGAGCTGGAGGGCGACATCTACTTCTCCGTCGAGTCCGACCCGAACTTCGGCAAGGTCTCGAACCTGGACGCGGCCGCCATGCGGCTGCTGTCCGCCGAGCGCGGCGGCGACCCGGACCGCCCGGGCAAGAAGAACCCGCTGGACCCGATGCTGTGGATGGCGGCCCGCGAGGGCGAGCCCAGCTGGGACGGCGCCTCCCTCGGCCCCGGCCGCCCCGGCTGGCACATCGAGTGCGTGGCCATCGCCCTGGACCACTTCGGCATGGGCTTCGACGTCCAGGGCGGCGGCTCCGACCTCGCCTTCCCGCACCACGAGATGGGCGCCTCGCACGCCCAGGTGCTCACCGGCGAGTTCCCCATGGCCAAGGCCTACGTCCACGCCGGCATGGTCGCCCTGCACGGCGAGAAGATGTCCAAGTCCAAGGGCAACCTGGTCTTCGTCTCCCGGCTCCGCCGGGACGGCGTCGACCCCGCCGCCATCCGCCTTTCCCTGCTGGCCCACCACTACCGCGCTGACTGGGAGTGGACCGACCAGGTCCTCCAGGACGCCGTCAGCCGCCTCGGCCGCTGGCGCGCGGCCGTCTCCCGCCCCGACGGCCCCTCCGCCGACGCCCTGGTCGAGGAGATCCGCGAGGCCCTGTCCCACGACCTGGACGCCCCGGCCGCGCTTGCTGCGGTGGACCGCTGGGCGGCCCGGCAGGAGCAGGAGGGCGGCACGGACACCGGGGCGCCGGGCCTCGTGACGCGCGCGGTGGACGCGCTGCTCGGGGTGGCGCTCTGAGCACCGCGAGGGGGAGCGCCCCGTAGGGCGCGGGGAACGGCGCGACCGGCCACGACGGGCCCGCGGCCGTGCCACGGCCCGAAGGGCCACCCCCTGGCGCATCGGCAACAGGCAGAAGGGGCGGTTCCCGGACAGGGGAACCGCCCCTTCTGCGTACGCTCAGTCCTCCGAGCCGTCCTCGTCATCCTCCCTGGGCCCGCCGCCACCCGCCGGAGGCCTCTGCTTACCGCCCGGAGGACCCCCGTCCCGGCGCCGCAGATACCGCTCGAACTCGCGGGCGATCGCCTCACCCGACGCCTCCGGCAGCTCCGCGGTGTCCCGGGCCTCCTCCAGCGTCTGGACGTACTCGGCGACCTCGCTGTCCTCCGCCGCCAGCTGGTCCACACCGACCTGCCAGGCCCGCGCGTCCTCGGGCAGCTCACCCTGCGGGATCCGCAGGTCCAGCAGGTCCTCCAGCCGGTTCAGCAGCGCCAGCGTGGCCTTCGGGTTGGGCGGCTGGGAGACGTAGTGCGGTACGGCCGCCCACAGCGACACCGCCGGGACGCCGGCGTGCGTGCACGCCTCCTGCAGGACGCCGACGATGCCCGTCGGACCCTCGTACTTGGTCTCCTCCAGGTCCATGCGCTGCGCCAGGTCCGGGTCCGACGTCACCCCGCTGACCGGCACCGGACGCGTGTGCGGGGTGTCACCGAGCAGCGCGCCCAGGATGACCACCAGCTCCACGCCCAGCTCGTGCGCGAAGCCGAGCAGCTCGTTGCAGAACGAGCGCCAGCGCATGGACGGTTCGATGCCGCGGACCAGCACCAGGTCGCGCGGCTTCTCGCCGCCGACGCGGACCACCGACAGCCGGGTCGTCGGCCAAGTGATCTTTCGCACTCCGCCGTCCATGAACACCGTGGGCCGGTTCACCTGGAAGTCGTAGTAGTCCTCGGCGTCCAGCGCCGCGAACACCTCGCCCTTCCACTCGCGTTCCAGGTGCGCGACCGCCGTGGAGGCGGCGTCGCCGGCATCGTTCCAGCCCTCGAACGCGGCCACCATGACTGGGTCGATCAGCTCGGGAACCCCCTCCAGCTCGATCACCCAGTGCCTCCTTCCGACGTGCCCTCGCTTGACTCACCAACCTTACGGCGTCCGGCGGGGGCGCCCGCAGCCCCCTGCGTGGGGGAGTGAACGGATCACTGCCCCGTTCGCCACCGGGGAACACCCCCCGTCAACAGGGAGCCGGGGCCGCTGCGCACAGGCTTTTCACAGGGTGCTGCGCAACCACTGTTCCACGCTCGCGATGTGCACGGTGGCCCAGGAGCGGGCCGCCTCCGCGTCCCGGTCGCGCAGCGCGGCGACGATCGCCCGGTGCTCGCGCAGGGTGCGGCCGACGGCGTCCTCCTGGGTGAGGCCCCGCCAGATCCGGGCCCGCGTGGTCGGCCCCGACAGCCCGTCCAGCAGCGAGCACAGCACCGAGTTGCCGGCGCCGCGCACGATGCCGCGATGGAACTCCAGGTCGGCGGCGACCAGTTCCTCCACCGAGGGTTCGTCACCCAGCGCGTCCAACTGAGCGGCCAGGGCGTCCAGTTGCTGCTCGCTGATCCGCAAGGCCGCCATCGCCGTCGCGGCCGGCTCCAGGATCCTGCGCACCTCCAGGAACTCCAGCACGGTGTCGTCGCGGTGGAAGTCCACGACGAAACTCATCGCCTCCAGCAGCAGTTGCGGGTCGAGGCTGGTGACGTACGTGCCGTCGCCCTGGCGCACGTCCAGGATCCGGATCAGCGACAGGGCCCGCACGGCCTCCCGCAGCGAGTTCCGCGACAACCCGAGCTCGGCGGCCAGCTCGCTCTCCCTGGGCAACCGGTCCCCGGGCCGCAGCGCACCGGAGACGATCATGCCCTTGATCTTCTCGATCGCCTCGTCGGTGACTGCCATGCCCGGCCTCCTGTCGCCCGCCCCATGCCCCAGACATCGGATGTCTCAGCACATTATGCGGTCGGCGCGCAACGCCCCCGGGCAGGCGGGAGGGGCGGCCCCATCGGCGTGGGGCCGCCCCTCCCGGTCGTCCGGACCCGGTGCGGCGGTCCGGCGCTTCGGTGTGGCCGGTCCCGGTCGGGACGGCGGACCGGCCACACCGACGTCTACTTCTTGTCCAGCACGTCCTGCACCTTCGCCCGGACCTCGTCCGTGGCCAGGCCCCGGATGGTCAGCGTCGTACGGCGGCGCAGCACGTCGTCCGGCGTCTCGGCCCACTCGTGGTCGCGGGCCCACACGACCTGCGCCCAGATCTCCGGGGCGTCGGGGTGGACGCGCTCGGCCAGCTCCGGGTTCTCGTTGGCCAGGCGGGCGATGTCGAAGGCCAGGGAGCCGTAGTGGGTGGCCAGGTGCTTGGCGGTGTCGGCGGCCATGCGCGGGCCGGGAGCCGGGCCGTCCACCAGCAGGCGGTGCGCGACGGCGCGCGGGTTGGCGACACCGGGCAGCGGCAGCTTCTTCGGCAGCGAGGAGATCGGCTCGAAGTCGTCGCCGAGCGGGTGGCCCGGCAGCGACTCCAGCTTCTTCATGATCGTACGGCCGATGTGGCGGAACGTCGTCCACTTGCCGCCCGCGACGGACAGCATGCCGCCCTTGCCCTCGGTCACGACCGTCTCGCGCTTGGCCTTGGCGGTGTCACCGGGGCCGCCCGGCAGCACCCGCAGGCCGGCGAAGGCGTAGGTGATCAGGTCGCGCTTGAGCTGCTGGTCCCGGACGGAGAACGCGGCCTCGTCCAGGATCTGGGCTATGTCCTTCTCGTTGACGGACACGTCCGCCGGGTCGCCCTCGAACTCCTCGTCCGTGGTGCCGAGCAGCAGCATGTCCTCCCAGGGGAGGGCGAAGGTGATGCGGTACTTGTCGATCGGGGTCGCCAGCGCGGCCTTCCACGGAGAGGTCCGCTTCAGGACCAGGTGCGCGCCCTTGGACAGGCGGATGGACGGCGCCGCGTTCGGGTCCTCCATCTTGCGCAGGTGGTCCACCCACGGGCCGGTCGCGTTCAGCACCAGACGGGCGTTGACCCCGAACTCGTCACCCGAGGTGCGGTCCTTGAGGTCGGCGCCGGTGACCCGGCCGTTGGTGAAGCGCAGGCCGGTGACCTCGGCGTGGTTGAGGACGACCGCGCCCGCCTCGACGGCCGCGCGGACCGTCATCAGCGCCATGCGCGCGTCGTTCATCTGGTCGTCGCCGTACACGGCCACGGCCTTGAGGTTCTCGGTGCGCAGCTCGGGCACGTCCTGCGCCGCCTTGGCGGGCGAGAGCAGGTGGCCGACGCCGTCACCGAACGCGGAGAGCGCGGAGTAGGCGAACACGCCCGCGCCGAGCTTCGCCGCCCCGTGCGGGCCCCCCTTGTACACGGGGAGGTAGAAGGTGAGCGGGTTCGCCAGGTGGGGGGCCACCTGGCGGGAGACCGCACGGCGCTCGAAGTGGTTCTCCGCCACCAGCTTCACCGCGCCGGTCTGCAGGTAGCGCAGACCGCCGTGGAGCAGCTTGGAGGAGGCGGAGGAGGTGGCGCCGGCGAAGTCGCCGGCGTCGACCAGAGCCACCCTCAGGCCGGACTGCGCGGCGTGCCAGGCGGTGGAGATGCCCAGGATGCCGCCGCCGATCACCAGAAGGTCGTACGACGCCTTGGCGAGCTGCTCCCTGGTCTCGGCGCGGCTCGGGTTGGAGCCGGAGGCCGGGTGCGTCCCCAGGGCAGGCACGGTCTGCAGGGTGGACTGACTGGTCATGTCGGGTACTTACTCCTCGTCAGAGATGGCTGAGCTGGGGGAGCCGCTCAGCTCTCGTCCTCGATCCAGCCCATGGTCCGGTCGACGGCCTTGAGCCAGTTCTTGTACTCACGGTCGCGGGTGGCCGCGTCCATGCGGGGGGTCCATTCGGCGGCCCGGCGCCAGTTGGCGCGCAGTTCGTCGGTGCTGGACCAGAAGCCGACGGCGAGGCCGGCGGCGTAGGCGGCGCCGAGGCAGGTGGTCTCGGCGACCATCGGGCGCACCACGGGTGCGTCCAGGACGTCCGAAAGGGTCTGCATCAGCAGGTTGTTGGCGGTCATGCCGCCGTCGACCTTGAGGGTCACCAGCTCGTCGCCGGAGTCCTTGACCATGGCGTCGGCGATCTCCCGCGTCTGCCAGGCGGTGGCCTCAAGGACGGCGCGCGCGAGGTGCGCCTTGGTGACGTACCGGGTCAGACCGGCGATCACACCACGGGCGTCGGAACGCCAGTGCGGGGCGAACAGACCGGAGAAGGCCGGTACGAAGTAGGCACCGCCGTTGTCCTCGACCGAGAGCGCGAGCGTCTCGATCTCGGCGGCGGTGGAGATCAGGCCCATCTGGTCGCGCATCCACTGCACCAGGGAGCCGGTGACGGCGATCGAGCCCTCCAGGGCGTAGACCGTCGGCTGGTCGCCGATCTTGTAGCCGACCGTGGTCAGCAGACCGGCGTAGGAGTTGATGATCTTGTCACCGGTGTTCATCACCATGAAGGTGCCGGTGCCGTAGGTGGACTTGGTCTCGCCCTCGGAGAAGCAGGTCTGGCCGAACAGGGCCGCCTGCTGGTCGCCGAGCGCGGAGGCGACCGGGATGCCGCCGAGCAGGTCGCCCAGCTTGCCGCCGGTGACCTCGCCGTAGACCTCGGCCGAGGAGCGGATCTCCGGCAGGATCTGCAGCGGCACGCCGATCGACTCGGCGATCTTCTCGTCCCACTGCGTGGTGTGCAGGTTCATCAGCAGGGTGCGGGAGGCGTTGGTCACGTCGGTGACGTGCTTGCCGCCGTTGACACCACCGGTCAGGTTCCAGATGACCCAGGTGTCCATGGTGCCGAAGAGGATGTCGCCCGCCTCGGCGCGCTCGCGCAGGCCGTCGACGTTGTCGAGCAGCCAGCGGGCCTTGGGGCCGGAGAAGTACGAGGCCAGCGGCAGGCCGGTCTCGCGGCGGAAGCGGTCCTGGCCGACGTTGCGGCCCAGCTCCCGGCAGAGGGCGTCGGTGCGGGTGTCCTGCCAGACGAGGGCGTTGTAGACGGGCTCACCGGTGTTCTTGTCCCACAGCACGGTGGTCTCGCGCTGGTTGGTGATGCCGATGGCCTTGATGTCGTCACGGGTGATGCCGGCCTTCTGGATGGCCCCGGCGACGACTTCCTGGACGTTGGTCCAGATCTCGTTCGCGTTGTGCTCGACCCAGCCCGGCTTCGGGAAGATCTGCTCGTGCTCCTTCTGGTCGACGGAGACGATACGGCCGTCCCGGTCGAAGACGATGCAGCGCGAGGAGGTCGTGCCCTGGTCGATCGCCGCGATGAACGGGCCTGCGGTGTGGGCGTCGGTCACTGTGTGCTCCTGAAAGATCCGTGGTGAGGGGGCGGTACGTACAGCGCGTGCTTCGAGGTGATTCCTAAGCGAAGGCGACGTTGTATATGCCTGCGGCGATCGCGCCGCCGATCAGCGGACCGACCACCGGGATCCAGGCGTAGGCCCAGTCGGAACCGCCCTTGTTGGGCAGCGGCAGCAGGGCGTGCACGATGCGCGGGCCCAGGTCACGGGCCGGGTTGATCGCGTAGCCCGTCGGGCCGCCGAGGGAGAGACCGATCGACACCACCACGAGCGCGGTGATCAGACCGCCGAGGGTGCCGAGGCCGTTGCCCTTGTCGTTCAGGCCCTGCGTGAGGACCGCCAGGATCAGCACGACGGTGCCGATGATCTCCGTGGCGAGGTTCTGCGCCACGTTCCGGATCTCCGGACCGGTGGAGAAGATGCCGAGGACCGGTCCTGCGCCCTTCTCCTGGGCCTCGACCGCCTTGGCCGTGGTGGCCTGCGCGCCCGGGCCGCCGACGATCTCCTTGTCGGTCAGGTGCGCGTGGAACTGTCCGTAGTAGGCGACCCACACCAGGGTCGCGCCGATCATCGCGCCGAGCAGCTGGCCGGCGAGATAGGTCGGAACGTTGGTCCAGTCGCCGTCCTTGATGGCCAGGGCGACGGTGACGGCCGGGTTCAGGTGCGCACCGGAGAGCGGTCCGGAGATGTACACGGCCGTCAGGACGGCGAAGCCCCACCCGAAGGTGATGGCGAGCCAACCGGCGTTACGGGCCTTGGAGGCCTTCAGCGTGACGGCCGCGCAGACGCCGCCGCCGAGCAGGATGAGTATGGCGGTACCGATGGTCTCGCCGATGAAGATGTCGGAGCTGGACACCCGCGACTCCTTTGTCCTTCGTCCAGGGTTCGCCGAACCCCGGGTCCCACCGGGGGTTCTGGCGCCCTCGGGGGTGAGAGCGATGCCGGCCCTTGGCGTTGTCACACTCTAGCGCGTATTGCCGGTAGGTGTTCGACAATGCCGACCGATGGACGGGAGTCTGCTTCGGCGTTACGCATGCGTCAAGGGTTCTGTTATCGAAAACAGGATCGTTATTGATCGCTGCCGGTTATCACTCTTCGCGCGCTGACGTACGGTTTGGTCCGATATGTCCACTTTCAGGGTATGGCGACAACCGGAACGCCGCCCGGCGTCCCGGTTCACCCCCCAGGGGAGTGCTCAGCCCCTCAGAACCGCCCCGCGCCCAGGTCCCTGGACACCGCGCGGGCGCAGTCGCGCACCGCGGCGATCAGCTCGGAACGCAGCTCACCGTCCCGGCACAGCCGTTCCACGGCACCGGTGATACCGACCGCGCCCACGGGCATACGGCGCCGGTCGTGGACGGGCGCGGCGACCGACGCCACGCCCTCCCAGGTCTCCTCCACATCGGCCGCGTAGCCACGCGCGCGCGTCATGTCGAGAAGGTGCTCGAAGTCGTCCATGTCGCACACCGTGCGGTCCGTGAAGGGCTTGCGGTCGGCCTCCAGCGCCTCGCTGTGCGCGACCGGGTCGTAGGCCGAGAGCACCTTGCCCAGCGCGGTGGAGTGCAGCGGCTGCATCGCGCCGATCTCCAGCACCTGCCGGCTGTCGTCCGGCCGGAAGACGTGGTGCACGATCAGCACGCCCTGCTGGTGCAGCACTCCCAGGTACACGCTCTCGCCGCTGGACCGGGCCAGATCGTCCGTCCACACCAGGGCCCGCGCCCGCAGCTCGTGCACGTCCAGATAGGTGGTCCCCAGGCGCAGCAGCTCCGCGCCCAGCTGGTAGCGCCCGGAGGCGTCGTCCTGCTCCACGAACCCCTCCTGCTGGAGGGTGCGCAGGATGCCGTGGGCGGTGCCCTTGGCGAGACCCAGTGACGAGGCGATGTCCGACAGGCCGAGCCGTCGCTCGCCGCCCGCGAGCAGCCGCAGCATCGCGGCCGCCCGTTCGAGCGACTGGATGTTCCGTGCCATCGCCGTCCTGCCTCCGTCCCCTTCGACTGCCGCCCAACGCGGCCGTACCGTCCGCCGGTGACGACCTGTCGTGCACCGTCATCCGTTCCGTTACCCGCCGTTCGGCAATGTCGAACACTACCGGTCCATGCCGACCTCCCGCTAATGGTCGGACGCCACCTGTTACATCACACGTGACCTGGCCGTGGCACACGGGCCACCCGCGTCCGGCCTGTGGACGCCGCTGCCCATCCAAGCCCACTGCCGGTTACTCTGGCGCCGTGCGGCATCCCCGCCCGCCGGGGAAGCCGCATAGCCGACAGCCGTCGCACCTAGGGAGCCCCTTCATGGCCTCGTTGCCACCGTCCCCTTCCGCCGACAGCCGGACCCGTGCGTCCGCGCTCCGCCAGGCGCTCGCCACCCGGGTGGTGGTCGCCGACGGAGCCATGGGCACCATGCTCCAGGCCCAGGAACCCACGCTTGAGGACTTCCAGCAGCTCGAAGGCTGCAACGAGATCCTCAACCTCACCCGCCCCGACATCGTCCGCTCCGTCCACGAGGCGTACTTCGCCGTGGGCGTCGACTGCGTCGAGACCAACACCTTCGGGGCCAACCACTCCGCCCTCGGCGAGTACGACATCTCCGAGCGCGTGTACGAGCTGTCCGAGGCCGGCGCCCGGGTCGCCCGCGAGGTCGCCGACGACTTCACCGCCCAGGACGGCCGCCCCCGCTGGGTCCTCGGCTCGATCGGCCCCGGCACCAAGCTGCCGACCCTCGGCCACGCCCCGTACACCACCCTGCGCGACGCCTACCAGCGCAACGCCGAGGGCCTGGTCACCGGCGGCGCCGACGCACTGCTCGTGGAGACCACCCAGGACCTGCTGCAGACCAAGGCCGCCGTCCTCGGCGCCCGGCGTGGCCTCGATGCCCTCGGCCTGGACCTTCCGGTCATCGTGTCCGTCACCGTCGAGACCACCGGCACCATGCTGCTGGGCTCCGAGATCGGCGCGGCCCTCACCGCGCTGGAGCCGCTCGGCATCGACATGATCGGCCTGAACTGCGCCACCGGCCCGGCCGAGATGAGCGAGCACCTGCGCTACCTCGCCCGCAACGCCCGTATCCCGCTGTCCTGCATGCCCAACGCGGGCCTGCCCGTCCTCGGCAAGGACGGCGCCCACTACCCGCTGAGCGCGCCCGAGCTGGCCGACGCCCAGGAGACCTTCGTCCGCGAGTACGGCCTCTCGCTCGTCGGCGGCTGCTGCGGCACCACCCCCGAGCACCTGCGCCAGGTCGTCGACCGCGTCAGGGACCTCACCCCGCCCGCCCGTGACCCGCGTCCCGAGCCGGGCGCGGCATCGCTGTACCAGTCGGTGCCGTTCCGCCAGGACACCTCCTACCTGGCCATCGGCGAGCGCACCAACGCCAACGGCTCCAAGAAGTTCCGCGAGGCCATGCTCCAGGGCCGCTGGGACGACTGCGTGGAGATGGCGCGGGAGCAGATCCGCGAGGGCGCGCACATGCTCGACCTGTGCGTGGACTACGTCGGCCGCGACGGCGTCGCCGACATGGAGGAACTCGCCGGCCGCTTCGCCACCGCCTCCACCCTGCCGATCGTGCTGGACTCCACCGAGGTCGACGTCATCCAGGCGGGCCTGGAGAAGCTCGGCGGCCGCGCGGTCATCAACTCCGTGAACTACGAGGACGGCGACGGCCCCGACTCCCGCTTCGCGCGCGTCACCCGGCTGGCCCGTGAGCACGGCGCCGCGCTGATCGCGCTGACCATCGACGAGGAGGGCCAGGCCCGCACCCCCGAGAAGAAGGTCGAGATCGCCGAACGGCTGATCGCCGACCTGACCGGGAACTGGGGCATCCGTGAGGAGGACATCCTCATCGACACCCTGACCTTCACCATCTGCACCGGTCAGGAGGAGTCCCGCAAGGACGGCATCGCCACCATCGAGGCCATCCGCGAGCTGAAGCGGCGCCACCCGGCCGTACAGACCACCCTCGGTCTGTCCAACATCTCCTTCGGCCTGAACCCCGCGGCCCGCATCCTGCTCAACTCCGTCTTCCTCGACGAGTGCGTCAAGGCGGGCCTGGACTCGGCGATCGTCCACGCCTCCAAGATCCTGCCGATCGCCCGGTTCACCGAGGAAGAGGTGCAGACGGCCCTCGACCTGATCCACGACCGCCGCAGTGAGGGCTACGACCCCCTCCAGAAGCTCATGCAGCTCTTCGAGGGCGCCACCGCCAAGTCCCTCAAGGCCGGCAAGGCCGAGGAGCTGGCCGCGCTGCCGCTGGAGGAGCGCCTCAAGCGGCGCATCATCGACGGCGAGCGCAACGGCCTGGAGGCCGACCTGGATCTCGCTCTCGCCGAGCGGCCCGCCCTGGACATCGTCAACGAGACCCTGCTGGACGGCATGAAGGTCGTCGGTGACCTGTTCGGCTCCGGGCAGATGCAGCTGCCGTTCGTGCTGCAGTCCGCCGAGGTCATGAAGGCGGCCGTCGCCCACCTCGAACCGCACATGGAGAAGTCGGACGCCGAGGGCAAGGGCACCATCGTCCTCGCGACCGTCCGCGGCGACGTGCACGACATCGGCAAGAACCTCGTCGACATCATCCTGTCCAACAACGGCTACAACGTCGTCAACCTGGGCATCAAGCAGCCCGTCTCCGCGATCCTGGAAGCCGCCGAGGAGCACCGGGCCGACGTCATCGGCATGTCCGGGCTGCTGGTGAAGTCCACCGTGATCATGAAGGAGAACCTGGAGGAGCTGAACCAGCGCGGCCTGGCCGCCCGCTTCCCCGTCATCCTCGGCGGCGCCGCCCTGACCCGCGCCTACGTCGAACAGGACCTGCACGAGGTCTACGAGGGCGAGGTCCGCTACGCCCGCGACGCCTTCGAGGGCCTGCGCCTGATGGACGCCCTCATCGGCGTCAAGCGCGGCCTGCCCGGTGCCAAGCTGCCCGAACTCAGGCAGCGCAGGGTCCGCGCGACGGCCGCCAGCGTGGTCGAGGAGCGCCCGGAGGAGGGGCACGTCCGCTCCGACGTGGCCACCGACAACCCGGTGCCGACCCCGCCCTTCTGGGACACCCGGATCGTCAAGGGCATCCAGCTCAAGGAGTACGCGAGCTGGCTCGACGAGGGCGCGCTGTTCAAGGGCCAGTGGGGGCTGAAGCAGGCCCGCACCGGCGAGGGACCGACGTACGAGGAACTGGTGGAGAGCGAGGGCCGGCCCCGGCTGCGCGGCCTCCTGGACCGGCTGCAGACGGAGAACCTGCTCGAAGCGGCCGTCGTCTACGGCTACTTCCCCTGCGTCTCCAAGGACGACGACCTGATCATCCTCGACGAGCACGGCAACGAACGCACCCGGTTCACCTTCCCGCGCCAGCGCCGCGGGCGCCGGCTGTGCCTGGCCGACTTCTTCCGCCCGCAGGAGTCGGGGGAGACCGACGTCGTCGGCCTCCAGGTCGTCACCGTCGGCTCGCGCATCGGCGAGGAGACCGCGAAGCTCTTCGAGGCCAACTCCTACCGCGACTACCTCGAACTGCACGGTCTGTCCGTCCAGTTGGCCGAGGCGCTCGCCGAGTACTGGCACGCCCGGGTCCGCTCCGAACTCGGCTTCGCCGGTGAGGACCCGGCCGACATCGAGGACATGTTCGCCCTCAAGTACCGGGGTGCCCGCTTCTCCCTGGGCTACGGCGCCTGCCCCGACCTGGAGGACCGCGCCAAGATCGCGGACCTGCTCCGGCCGGAGCGGATCGGCGTCCACCTGTCCGAGGAGTTCCAGCTGCACCCCGAGCAGTCCACGGACGCCATCGTGATCCATCATCCGGAGGCGAAGTACTTCAACGCCCGCTGAGCCCTCCCGGGGGTCGGCCGAGGGCGCCCTCGCGCCGGGGTGCCACACGCCACGAGTGATATACGAGGCGTTTCCGGCGTCGGCGGCGTACACTTGTCGGCCCACTACAGGCCGGTTCCCTGTCCGGGAACCGGCCTGCTCGTCCCTCAAGGAGGTGCGCCCGGATGACCAGCACGGTCCCCGCGCTCGGAACCCGTACGGCGGAAGGCTCAGCCCTGCAGGCCGTGCTCCTGGACATGGACGGCACCCTGGTGGACACCGAGGGCTTCTGGTGGGACGTCGAGGTCGAGGTCTTCGCCGGCCTCGGCCACCCCCTGGACGACTCCTGGCGGCACGTCGTCGTCGGCGGACCCATGACCCGCAGCGCGGGCTTCCTCCTGGAAGCCACCGGCGCCGACATCACCCTCGACGAACTCACCGTGCTGCTCAACGAGGGCTTCGAGGACCGCATCGACCGTGCCCTGCCGATGATGCCGGGCGCCGCCCGCCTGCTGGCCGAACTCCACGAGCACGCCATCCCCACGGCCCTGGTCTCGGCCTCCCACCGGCGCATCATCGACCGCGTGCTGAGCGTGCTGGGCCCCCACCACTTCGCCCTGTCCATCGCCGGCGACGAGGTCACCCGCACCAAGCCCTTCCCCGACCCCTACCTGCTCGCCGCCGCCGGCCTCGGTGCGGAGCCGGAGAGATGCGCGGTGGTCGAGGACACCGCGACCGGCGTCGCCGCCGCCGAGGCCGCGGGCTGCCGCGTGGTCGCCGTACCCTCCGTCGCCCCCATCACCCCGGCCGAGGGACGCACCGTCGTGACCTCTCTGGAACAGGTCGACCTGGCATTTCTACGCGGCCTGATGACGGAAATGCGCTAGCCCTTCACACTGGGTGCCATGTCCATTGGCCCGGTTGGACAAATTTCCGGGGAAGTACACCCGAGTGGAATTCCGGTCGGCCGTGCGGCCGAAATTCTGCTGACTCGTCACACAGTTGGAACTGTGACGTTCGCCACCCTCTAAGGGCTCGACAATCCTGACCAAGTGTGCTGATCACCCTTGCTAGGGCCCGGCTGTCGGGTCTTTGTGTCCCGATTGGTGGGAAGCTGCACTAATCCTGCCGCTGTCGGGTTTTCGGTGTGTCCGCACCTGGTTCCCCTGCGTGATGGCGGGTCAACTCACGCGGCTGTGAACCCCCCTGCGGGCGCGGACTAATCTCGTCGCGAGAACATCGCCGCAACCCCCCGTGACCGCCGCACCACCCATGCATGCCGGATACACGGACACGAACAGCTCTGGAGAAACTCCCCGATGAACCGCAAGACTTTGGTGCTGCCGGCGGTGGCCGGCCTGCTCACCCCGGTTCTCGCCGCGTGCGGCGGATCCGACAGCGGGAGCAAGAGCGGCGACGCCATCGTCGTCGGCACCACGGACCGGTTCACCGCCACCAGCGACGCCCCGGCGCCCCTCGACCCCGCCTACGCCTACGACGTCGGCACCTGGAACATCCTGCGCCAGACCGTGCAGACGCTGATGGCGCAGCCCAAGGGTGAGGGAGACCCCGTCCCGGACGCCGCCGAGAGCTGCTCCTTCACCGACAGCGGCAGCGAACGCTACGCCTGCAAGCTCCGCGACGGCCTGAAGTTCGCCAGCGGCGACCCGGTGACCGCCCAGGACGTCAAGTTCTCCATCGAGCGCGCCCTGCGCATCAAGTCCGACAGCGGCGTGTCCGCCCTGCTGAACACCATCGACACCATCGAGACGCAGGGCGACCGCGAGGTCATCTTCCACCTCAAGACGGCCGACGCCACGTTTCCGTACAAGCTGTCCACCCCGGTCGCGGGCATCATCAACCCGAAGGACTACAAGAAGGACAAGCTGCGCGACGGATTCGACGTCGACGGCTCGGGCCCCTACACCTTCCAGGCCGACGTCAGCGGCAACGCGATCACCACCGCCACCTTCACCAAGAACCCCACCTACAAGGGTGCCGTGGCGGTGAACAACGACAAGGTCGAACTGCGTTCCTTCAGCGACGCCGACGCCATGGGCGCCGCCATCGACAAGGGTGACATCGACGTCATGACCCGCACCATGTCGCCCGCCCAGATCCAGAAGCTGGACGCCGGCAGCGACGACAAGGCCGACCTGGTCGACATGCCGGGCCTGGAGATCCGCTACCTGGCCTTCAACACCAACGCGCCGACGGTGAAGTCCAAGGCCGTACGCCAGGCCATGGCCCAGCTCATCGACCGCGCGGCCCTCGTCTCCAAGGTCTACGGCACCCAGGCCGAGCCGCTGTACTCGCTGGTCCCGGCCACCGTCACCGGCCACTCCAACTCGTTCTTCAACAAGTACGGCAACCCCAGCGTCGCCAAGGCCAAGGGCCTGCTGACCGGGGCCGGCATCACCACCCCGGTCAAGCTGACCCTGCACTACACCACCGACCACTACGGCTCCGCCACCAAGAAGGAGTTCGAGGTCCTGCAGCAGCAGCTCAACAGCAGCGGCCTGTTCGACGTCTCCATCCAGGGCCACACCTGGGACACCTTCCGCCCGGCGGAGAAGAAGGGCCAGTACGACGTCTACGGCATGGGCTGGTTCCCCGACTTCCCGGACGCCGACAACTTCCTCGCGCCCTTCCTCGACAAGGACAACTTCCTCGGCTCGCCGTACTCCAACGGCACCATCCAGCACACCCTGATCCCTCAGTCCCGCCGCGAGGCCAACCGGCTCAACGCCGCCAAGAGCCTGACGGAGATCCAGGACACGGTCGCCGACGACGTCCCCGTGCTGCCGCTGTGGCAGGGCAAGCAGTACGTCGCCGCGCGCAGCGACATCACCGGTGTCGCCTACGCCCTCAACTCCTCCTCGACGCTTCAGCTGTGGGAGCTCGGCCGCGGTGTGAGCGGCTGACGGCTCTCTCATCCGGGGGCCAGGAACCACTGCCTCCGGGACAACCCGGGACCAGGACGGCGGCCCCGGGATGACGAACCGACGACAAGGCACATTTCAAGTGAACATGCGCAACCAGTGGCCAGTCCTGCCCATCGTGGCGGGTCTGGCCTCCGGCCTGTTGACCGGCTGCGGCTCGGAGACCGGTGATTCCGGGGGTACCGGCTCCTCCGTGGTGATGGGGATGTCCGACGACGTCCTCGCCACGGACCCGGCATCCGGCTACGACCCCGGCTCCTGGCTGTTGTTCGACAACGTCTTCCAGTCGCTGCTCAGCTTCCCCAAGGGCGGCACCCAGCCCCAGCCGGAACTGGCGAAGGAGTGCTCCTTCACCGACTCCCGCGCCACGGAGTACCGGTGCGTCCTCAAGAACGGCCTGAAATTCAGCAACGGTGACGCCCTCACCTCGAAGGACGTGAAGTTCTCCTTCGACCGCATGCTGAAGATCAACGACCCCGCCGGGCCCGCGATCATGTTCCCGATGCTCGGCAGCGTCGACACCCCCGACGCGAAGACGGTCGTCTTCCACCTGAAGACCTCCGACGCCACCTTCCCCAGCAAGATCGCCTCCGGTGCCGGCTCCATCGTCGACCACCGCCAGTACGACGCGGGCGGCCTGCGCACCGACCACCAGGCCGTCGGCTCCGGCCCCTACAAGCTGGACTCCTTCGACAAGGACCAGGCGGTCTTCTCCGTCAACGACAACTACCAGGGCACCGCCAAGGTCAAGAACTCCGGCGTCACCCTGAAGTTCTTCCACGGCGACCGCACCGCCCTGAAGAAGGCCCTGACCGACGGCGACATCGACCTCGCCTACCGAGGCCTGTCCGCCTCCGACGTCGCCGGCCTCGACCGGCAGGACGGCAGCAAGGGCATCGACGTCATCGAGGGAACCAGCGCCGAAGTCCAGCACCTGGTCTTCAACGTGAAGGACCCGGTCGCCGGAAAACTCGGCGTCCGCAAGGCCATGGCCTACCTCATCGACCGCGACGCCCTCATCAAGAACGTCTACCAGGGCACCGCCACCCCGCTGTACTCGATCATCCCGGCGGGCATCGTCGGCCACAACACCGCCTTCTTCGACACCTACGGCGCCCGCCCCTCCCGGGCCAAGGCTGCCGCCGCACTGCGCGCCGACGGCATCACCGGCAAGGTCAAGCTCACCCTGTGGTCCACGCCGTCGCGTTACGGCCCCGCCACCGACGAGGAACTGAAGGCCATCGCCGGACAGCTCAACGCCAGCGGCCTGTTCGACGCCGACGTCAAGTCCGTCGCCTTCGACCAGTACGAGAAGGACATCACCGCCGGCAAGTACGGCGTCTACGTCAAGGGCTGGGTGCCCGACTACCCGGACGCCGACAACTTCACCGCGCCGTTCTTCGGCAAGGGCAACGTGCTGGACAACAACTACAGCAACCGCACCATCTCCGGCACCCTCATCCCGGACACCGCCGCGCAGAGCGACCGGGCCGCCACCGACAAGGACTTCAGCCGGCTGCAGCAGATCGTCGCCACCGAACTGCCCGTCCTGCCCGTCTGGCAGGCCAAGCAGTACGCGGTCGTCCGTGACGGCGTCTACGGCCTGGAGTACTGCCTGGACGCCTCCACCGTGTTCCGGTTCTGGGAACTCAGCAAGAGCTGACACCGCGGTCAGCGCGGCCGCCGCAGACACCGAAGGGCGCCCTTCTCCCCGCGGGAAGGGCGCCCTTCGGCGTCGTCACCGAACCGTCCGCCTACTGCGCGCCGGGACGCACCAGCCCGCTCTCGTACGCGTACACCGCCGCCTGCACCCGGTCCCGCAGACCCAACTTGGTCAGCACATGCCCCACATGCGTCTTCACCGTCGTCTCACTGACGAACAGGTCGGCCGCGATCTCCGCGTTCGACAGGCCGCGCGCCACCAGCTTCAGCACCTCCACCTCACGGTCGGTGAGCGTGTTCAGCGTGTCCGGTACCGGCTCCTCACCGGAGGGCAGGTGCGTGGCGTACTTGTCCAGCAGCCGGCGCGTGATGCTCGGCGCCAGCATCGCCTCACCGGCCGCGACCACCCGGATCGCCTGCACCAGCTCGTCGGCCGGCGCGTCCTTCAGCAGAAAGCCGCTGGCCCCGGCCCGCAGCGCCTCCACCACATACTCGTCCAGATCGAACGTCGTCAGCACCAGCACCTTCGCCGGACCGTCCCGGCCCGGCCCGGTGATCTGCCGGGTCGCCTCCACCCCGTCCATCCGCGGCATACGGATGTCCATCAGCACGACGTCCGGCTGCAGAGCCCGCACCTGATCGAGGGCCTGCAGGCCGTCACCGGCCTCGCCCACGACCGCGATGTCCTGCTCGGCCTCCAGGATCATCCGGAAACCCGTACGCAGCAGGGGCTGGTCGTCGACAAGTAGGACACGGATGGCCACGTGACACTCCTTCGCTAGTCACGGCCCATTCTGCCCTGCCCGGCCTCTCCGCCTCACACCGTCCCGGACTCGGGCGCCCGCACCGGCAGCGGATACGGCGGCGGAGTGCCCCCGAACTCCGGGCAGTGCGCCTGATGGTCGCACCAGCCGCACAACTTCGTCGGCCGCGGCCGCCACTCCCCGGTCTCCGTGGCCTGTCTGATGGCGTCCCACAACGCGTGCAGCTTGCGCTCGACCCGCTCCAGATCGGCGAGGACCGGGTCGTAGGTCAGCACATCCCCGCTGCCGAGATAGACCAGCTGGAGCCGGCGCGGCACGACCCGCTTCAACCGCCACACCACCAGGGCGTAGAACTTCATCTGGAACAGCGCCCCCTCCGAGTACTCCGGCCTCGGCGCCTTCCCCGTCTTGTAGTCGACGATCCGCACCTCACCCGTCGGCGCCACATCCACCCGGTCGATGATCCCGCGCAGCCGCAGCCCCGACTCCAGCTCGGTCTCCACGAACAACTCCCGCTCGGCCGGCTCCAGACGCGTCGGATCCTCCAGCGTGAACCAGCGCTCGACCAGCCGCTCGGCCTCCGCCAGCCACCCGGCCAGCCGCTCCCCCTCCGGGTCGTCGGCGAACAGCTCCGTGACCTCCGGCCTGCTCTCCCGCAGCCGGTCCCACTGACCCGGGATCAGCGCCTTGGCCCGCGGCGCGGTCCGCTCCGCCGCCGGCGCGTCGAACAGCCGCTCCAGCACCGCGTGCACCAGCGTGCCCCGCGTCGCCGCCGCGCTCGGCTTCTCCGGCAGCCGGTCGATCACCCGGAACCGGTACAACAGCGGACACTGCATGAAATCGCCGGCCCGGGAAGGCGACAGGGACGTGGGCGCCATGGCGACACGCTCACCACCAGCTCCGGCGGCGACCGCCCCCACGGGCACCACACCGGACTCGGGGGACGCCTCCAAGGCCGAGGACGCCTCGGAACCGGGGCATTCCGCGACCACCGGGGACGCCTCCGAAGCGGAGGACGCGTCCGCGGAGCGAGGTGGCGCCCCGGTCGCCTCCACAGCCGTCGACGGGCTCGGCACCGGCACGGGAGCCGACAGGGGCGCCGTCGCCGGTGCCTCGCCCGGATCCGTCTGCTCGGCGCGGTCCGGCAGGGCTCCCGCGTCCTCGATGCTGCTGTCCATGCCCACAGACCTTACGGCCCGCCACTGACAGTCACCCAGCCGCCGCCCGGCCCGGCCGCGCGATCACGCGGCGAACACAACGGGTAGCCGGGGCGGAACACGCCCCCACGGCCGCATACCATCGACCGGAGACCCTTCCGTCCGGCAGGTGCGGAAGACGCTTCGAACGAGGGGACACCGTGGACGTGAGCGGCGGGAGCGGGCAACCGGGGTCCGGCAACGACGAGCCGGCCGAGCACCCCGCGGGTCCAACGGCCCCGGCCACCGGCCCCACCCGCCCCGCCGGCCCGGAGCGCCGAGAACCCCCGGCACCCCCAGCCGCCGAGCCCGGCACCGAGAACACCGGCGACGGGACCGCCGACGCGGACGCCGACGCAACCAGCGGCGGTGCCGAGCCCGAGCACAGGTCGCCCGCCCCCTCCGGCATCGCCAAGGGCGAACCGCCGCAGCCACGCCCCAGGGAACCCGGAGGGGGCATCCTCATGGGCCGGCCGTTCGGCGTGCCGGTGTACGTCGCGCCGAGCTGGTTCCTCGTCGCCGCCCTGATCACCTGGGTCTTCGGCGGCCAGCTCGACCGCGTCCTGCCCGAACTGGGCGCCGCCCGCTACCTGGTCTCCCTGTTCTTCGCCGTCGCCTTCTACGCGTCCGTCCTGGTCCACGAACTGGCCCACACGGTCGCCGCGATCCGCTTCAAGCTCCCGGTCCGCCGCATCCAGCTGCAGTTCTTCGGCGGCGTCTCCGAAATCGAGAAAGAGGCCGAGACCCCCGGCCGGGAATTCGTCCTCGCCTTCGTCGGCCCCCTGCTCTCCCTGGTCCTCGCCGGACTGTTCTACCTCGCCATGAAACCCGTCGACCCCGGCACCGTCACCGGCGTCCTGCTGGCCGGCCTGATGATCTCCAACCTCATCGTGGCGATCTTCAACCTCCTCCCCGGCCTGCCCCTCGACGGCGGCCGCATGCTCCGCGCCGTCGTCTGGAAGATCACCGGCAAACCCATGAGCGGCACCATCGCCGCCGCCTGGGTCGGCCGCGCCCTCGCCGTCGCCGTTCTCATCGGCCTGCCCCTGCTCAACCAGTCCGGCGCCCTCGGCGGCGACAGCACCGACACGAGCGGCATGGACACCGTCACCGACGCCCTGCTCGCCGCCATCCTCGCCGCGATCATCTGGACCGGCGCCGGCAACAGCCTGCGCATGGCCCGCCTGCGCGAACACCTCCCCGACCTGCGCGCCCGCACCCTCACCCGGCGCGCCGTGCCCGTCCAGACCGACACCCCGCTCTCCGAAGCCCTGCGCCGCGCCAACGCCGCCGGAGCCCGCGCCCTCGTCGTCGTCGACGCCCACGGCAACCCCCTCTCCCTGGTCCGCGAGTCCGCCATCGTCGGCGTACCCGAACACCGCCGCCCCTGGGTCCCCGTCAGCGGCCTCGCCCAGGACCTGACCGACGGCATGCGCGTCTCCGCCGAGCTCGCCGGAGAAGAACTCCTCGACGTCCTGCGCGCCACCCCCGCCACCGAATACCTCGTCATCGAGGAAACCGGCGAGATCTACGGCGTCCTGTCCGCAGCAGACGTCGAACGCGCCTTCGTCAAGGCCATGGCCCGCCCGCCCGCCTAGGGCCTGTCTGACAATTCGCGTCGTCGCCCGAAGGGCGGCCGCGCGGCGTCAGGTGCGTGCTCTGGGGGTCCCCCCGGCCGAAGGCTGGGGGAGTGCCGGCCCCAGACCCTCGTACTGGACGTACTTGGGTCTGGGGCCGGTGCGGCGAGTGGGGGCACCTCCCGCGCCCTTGAGGCAGCGGGGGAGCGTGCATGGCGTCGCGCGGCAGACGGGAATTGTCAGACAGGCACTAGTGGTCGGCGCCCCCCGCAGCTGCCGGTAGTCTGGTCACATGTCCGAACCGACCGGTGCCGCCCGCAGGCGCGGGCCCTTCAAGGTCGGGGACCAGGTACAGCTGACCGACCCCAAGGGCCGCCACTACACGTTCACGCTCGAAGCCGGGAAGAACTTCCACACCCACAAGGGCTCCTTCCCGCACGACGAACTGATCGGCGCTCCCGAGGGCAGCGTTGTCCGCACCACCGGCAACGTCGCCTACCTCGCGCTGCGCCCCCTGCTCCCCGACTACGTCCTGTCCATGCCCCGCGGGGCAGCCGTCGTCTACCCCAAGGACGCGGGGCAGATCCTCGCCTTCGCCGACATCTTCCCCGGCGCACGCGTCGTCGAAGCCGGCGTCGGCTCCGGCTCCCTCAGCAGCTTCCTGCTGCGCGCCATCGGCGACCAGGGCATGCTGCACTCCTACGAGCGCCGCGAGGACTTCGCCGAGATCGCCAAGCAGAACGTCGAGCGCTACTTCGGCGGCCCGCACCCCGCCTGGCAGCTCACCGTCGGCGACCTCCAGGACAACCTGTCCGACACCGACGTCGACCGCGTCATCCTCGACATGCTCGCCCCCTGGGAATGCCTGGAGGCCGTCTCCAAGGCGCTCGTCCCCGGCGGCATCCTGTGCTGCTACGTGGCCACCACCACCCAGCTCGCCCGGACCGTGGAATCCATCCGCGAGATCGGCTGCTTCAACGAGCCGACCGCCTGGGAAACCATGATCCGCAACTGGCACATCGAGGGCCTGGCCGTCCGCCCCGACCACCGCATGATCGGCCACACCGGCTTCCTGCTCACCGCCCGCCGCCTCGCCGACGGAGTCGAGCCCCCCATGCGCCGCCGCCGCCCCGCCAAGGGCGCCTACGGCGAGGACTACGCCGGACCCAACGCCGACGGCGGCACCGGCCGCTGACCGGCCCGCCACCGCACACACCACACAGAGCACAACGCACGGGCGCCGTGCCCGAGTTCCCCCGCACACACGGGAACCCGGGCACGGCGCCCGCACGTTGACACCACACCAGGACACCGCACACCCCCGACGGCTCCAACACCCCCCGCCCGCGAGCCCCCCGCCTGCGGGAACCCCGGACCCCGCCGTTCCCCCGCACTGTGACGTGTGGCACCATGCTGGCCACCCCACCGGCACAGCCCCCCTCACAGGAGACACTCCTAGTGCAGCAATCCGCCGTTCCGGAGCTCGCCCACACCCACACCCGGCCCATCCACTGGGTCGCCACCGCCACAGCAGTCGCCGGCGTCGTGGCCCTCTCCTCCGTCGTACAGCCCGGATCGGCCACGGCCGCCCAGCCCGCCACCGGCACACACACCAAATCCGCCACCACCGCCGTCGCACCGCCCAGCACCACCGGCGTGGACTTCCCGCTCCAGTGCGGACCCGTCAAAGCCGTGGTCGCCAAGAAAGCCACCGGAGACCTCGACGGCGACGGCACACCGGAAACCGTCGCCGTCGTCCACTGCGACTCCGCCATGGGCACCCCACCCGACGGCGTCTACGTCCTCACCCGCTCCACCGGCAACGGCACACCACGCATCGTCGCCACCCTCGTCGACCCCGGGAACCGGCTCACCGTCACCGACCTCTCCCTCCACGCACGGACGGTCGGCGCCACCCTCCTCGGCTACTCCTCCGACGCCGTCCCCAACTGCTGCCCCGACCTCAAGACCCCGGTCACATGGCACTGGAACGGCAGCACGTTCATCCGCTCCACCCCCGCCGACGCCCACAGCGTCTGACACCGGGCCCGGCCGGGACTCACTCCGCGTCGGGCCCGTACACCTCGACCCCGTCCGCGACCCGGCGCACATGAATGCACTCGCCGGGACACTCCCTCGCCGAATCCACCACATCCGCCAGCAGCGGCAACGGCACGGGCACCGTCGCCCCCGCAGCCTGCAACAGCTCCTCGTCCGCGCCCTTCACATAGGCCAGCCCGTCGATGTCCAGCTCGAACACCTCAGGGGCGTACTGGGCGCAGATCCCGTCACCGGTACACAGATCCTGATCGATCCAGACCTCCAGCGCCTCCCCGCCCGGGGCCTCCTGCTGCACGGTCACCTCTCCTGCCGTCGATGCGCCGGACGGAACCGGCACCGCACGGGCCAGCCGGGTCCGCACCAGCGGCTGTTGAACACCCCCGACCCTACCTCCGCCCGCCTTCCACCCGCGCTCCACCGCCACGGGTTTCCACCCCCGCCCCCTCGGGTACCAGCGCCCGACCAGAACAACGGCGTCCCCGTCCCGGCACCCACCACATCAAGCCGAGCCGGCCGTGACACCGCCCGCCCGAACCGTCGCTCTGCGTAACGATCGTACGAGCGCACCGAGTGCTGCCCGCGCACAGGCCCCACCGGCCCGACCGGACAACTCCAGCCAGTCCTGAAGGGTTTTGACCACGCAATGCCCGGAACAAGCTGCTTCCCCATCACGTTGAGTGGGTATCCCCTCCGTGCGAGGGAGAGCGCACCGGGTGACCGACGACACACCTTGACAGTCTTGGTGATCTAGGGGTTTCAATCGACACCCACCCAGGTAGGGTCTGGAAGCGTCCAGCTCCCCTTGGAGGAGGTGAGGACCGTGGCAGCCCACGACGACGACATGAACCGCGGCATCCGCCCGGGACGAGGGTCCGACGACCCGGCCGGGCAGATCGCCTACCTTGAGCAGGAGATCGCCGTCCTGCGACGCAAGCTCGCCGACTCTCCGCGACACACGAGGATTCTCGAAGAGCGGATCGTCGAGCTGCAGACCAACCTGGCCGGCGTGTCCGCCCAGAACGAACGGCTGGCCAACACCCTCCGCGAGGCCCGCGATCAAATCGTGGCCCTCAAGGAAGAGGTCGACCGGCTCGCCCAGCCGCCCGCCGGCTTCGGCGTCTTCCTGCAGGCCAACGAGGACGGCACCGCGGACATCTTCACCGGAGGCCGAAAGCTCCGCGTGAACGTCAGCCCCAGCGTCGACCTCGACGACCTCAGGCGCGGCCAGGAAGTCATGCTCAACGAAGCGCTCAACGTGGTCGAAGCCATGGAGTTCGAGCGCGTCGGCGACATCGTCACCCTCAAGGAAATCCTTGAGGACGGCGAACGCGCCCTCGTACTGGGCCACACCGACGAGGAACGGGTGGTACGGCTCGCCGAGCCGCTGCTGGACGTCACCATCCGCGCCGGCGACGCCCTCCTGCTCGAACCCCGCTCCGGCTACGTCTACGAGGTCGTCCCCAAGAGCGAGGTCGAAGAACTCGTCCTCGAAGAAGTCCCCGACATCGGCTACGAACAGATCGGCGGCCTCGGCAACCAGATCGAAGCCATCCGGGACGCCGTCGAGCTGCCCTACCTCTACCCCGACCTCTTCAAGGAGCACGAGCTCCGCCCGCCCAAGGGCGTCCTGCTCTACGGCCCCCCCGGCTGCGGAAAGACACTCATCGCCAAGGCCGTCGCGAACTCGCTGGCCAAAAAGGTCGCCGAGGTCACCGGCCAGGCCGCCGGCAAGAGCTTCTTCCTCAACATCAAGGGCCCCGAGCTCCTCAACAAGTACGTCGGCGAGACCGAACGGCAAATCCGCCTCGTCTTCCAGCGAGCCCGCGAAAAGGCCAGCGAGGGCACCCCCGTCATCGTCTTCTTCGACGAGATGGAATCCCTCTTCCGCACCCGCGGCTCCGGCGTCAGCTCCGACGTGGAGAACACCATCGTCCCCCAGCTGCTCGCCGAGATCGACGGTGTGGAAGGCCTGCAGAACGTGGTCGTCATCGGCGCCTCCAACCGCGAGGACATGATCGACCCCGCCATCCTGCGCCCCGGCCGCCTCGACGTGAAAATCAAGATCGAGCGCCCCGACGCCGAAGCCGCCAAGGACATCTTCGGCAAATACCTCACCGAACGCCTCCCGCTGCACGCCGACGACCTCGGTGAACACGGCGGGGACAAGGCCACCACCGTCCAGAGCATGATCCAGACGGCGGTCGAGCAGATGTACGCCGAATCCGAGGAGAACCGCTTCCTGGAAGTCACCTACGCCAACGGCGACAAGGAAGTCCTCTACTTCAAGGACTTCAACTCCGGCGCCATGATCGAGAACATCGTCGGACGCGCCAAGAAGATGGCGATCAAGGACTTCCTCGAAAAGAACCAGAAGGGCCTCCGCGTCTCCCACCTCCTCCAGGCCTGCGTGGACGAGTTCAAGGAGAACGAAGACCTGCCCAACACCACCAACCCCGACGACTGGGCCCGCATCTCCGGAAAGAAGGGCGAGCGGATCGTCTACATCCGCACCCTCATCACCGGAAAGCAGGGCGCGGACACCGGACGCTCCATCGACACGGTGGCGAACACCGGTCAGTACCTGTAACGGCAGGGCGGCTGCGGGTGCCCTCACCGGGTACCCGCAGCCGACTGTTTTTCTGGCCACGACCGGAGCAGGCAATGACGCAAATGATCTCCCCACCAGCGCAAAGGCGTTCTAGGCTCGTTCCTACCGCCGAGTCGCGCAGTGCGGGGACGGGCACCGCACACGCACCGGAGCGCCAGCGGTACGTGAGCGGCGCCCACGACCGAGGGTGCCGCCGGGCAAGGAGGGCCGCATGACCGTACGGCGAGTAATGGGCATCGAGACGGAGTACGGGATCTCCGTCCCCGGCCACCCCAACGCCAATGCCATGCTCACCTCATCCCAGATCGTCAACGCCTACGCGGCGGCGATGCACCGGGCCCGCCGGGCCCGCTGGGACTTCGAGGAGGAAAACCCGCTGCGAGACGCGCGAGGCTTCGACCTCGCCCGGGAGGCCGCCGACGCAAGCCAGCTCACCGACGAGGACATCGGCCTCGCCAACGTCATCCTCACCAACGGCGCACGGCTCTACGTCGACCACGCCCACCCGGAATACAGCGCCCCGGAGGTCACCAACCCGCGCGACGCCGTCCTGTGGGACAAGGCCGGCGAGCGGATCATGGCGGAAGCGGCGGAGCGGGCGGCCCAGCTCCCCGGCGCCCAGCCCATCCACCTCTACAAGAACAACACCGACAACAAGGGCGCCAGCTACGGCACGCACGAGAACTACCTGATGAAGCGGGAAACCCCCTTCTCGGACATCGTGCGCCACCTCACCCCCTTCTTCGTCTCCCGCCAGGTCTTCGCCGGCGCCGGCCGCGTCGGCATCGGCCAGGACGGCCACGAACACGGCTTCCAGCTCAGCCAGCGCGCCGACTACTTCGAAGTCGAGGTCGGCCTGGAGACGACACTGAAGCGCCCGATCATCAACACGAGGGACGAGCCGCACGCCGACGCGGAAAAATACCGCCGCCTCCACGTGATCATCGGCGACGCCAACCTCTCCGAGATCTCGACCTACCTCAAGCTGGGCACGACCTCACTGGTCCTGGCCATGATCGAGGACGGCTTCATCGCGGTCGACCTGGCCGTCGACCAGCCCGTACGCACGCTGCACCAGGTCTCCCACGACCCGTCGCTCAAGCGCATGATCACGCTCCGTAGCGGCAGGACGCTGACCGCGGTCCAGCTGCAGATGGAGTACTACGAGCTCTCCCGCAAGTACGTCGAGGAGCGCTACGGCGCCGACGCCGACGAACAGACCAAGGACATCCTGACCCGCTGGGAGGACACCCTCACCCGGCTGGAGAACGACCCCATGAGCCTGGCCGGCGAGCTGGACTGGGTCGCCAAACGCGAGCTGATGGAGGGCTACCGCCGCCGCGACAGCCTCGACTGGGACGCCGCGCGCCTCCACCTCGTCGACCTCCAGTACGCCGACGTACGCGCCGAGAAGGGCCTCTACAACCGCCTCGTGGCCCGCGGACGCATGAAGCGCCTGCTGGCCGAGTCCGAGGTCGACAGGGCCCGTACGAAGCCGCCGGAGGACACCCGTGCGTACTTCCGCGGACGGTGCCTGGAGCAGTACGCCGACGACGTGGCCGCGGCCAGCTGGGATTCGGTCATCTTCGACCTCCCCGGCCGGGACTCGTTGCAGCGCGTCCCAACCCTGGAACCGCTACGCGGAACGCGAAATCACGTCAAGGAGCTGCTGGACCGCTGCCGCACGGCGGAAGACCTGGTCAGGGTCCTGTCGGGCGGCTGAGCGGGCCAGGGGGGTACTCGGCCCCGACCCGGGCGGAACAGGGTGGAAATCCCCCCGCCCGGGAATCATCGAGGTGGCCCCCGCACGTTGTGGAAACTGCGGGGCCGATGTCGGACCCGGCTTGTAGGGTCTGATCATCACCGATCGGCAGGCGAACTGAGCGGGGTGAGGGTTATGGCAACCAAGGACACCGGCGGCGGCCAGCAGAAGGCGACGCGGTCCACCGAGGAGGTCGAGGAGCAGGCGCAGGACGCGCAGGCTTCGGAGGACCTCAAGGAACGGCACGAGAAGCTGTCGGACGATGTGGACTCCGTGCTGGACGAAATCGATGACGTACTCGAGGAGAACGCCGAGGATTTCGTGCGCTCGTTCGTGCAAAAAGGCGGCGAGTAAAGGCAAATCCGTCCTGGAGCCTTCGAAGTGAAGGTCGCTGGGGGACTAAGTGGCAGGGGAACCGAACGCGAAGGAATGCGGGAAATGCGGGCGGGAGCTGCCTCTTGCCGCCTTCGCGCGCGACAGGAATCGACGTGACGGCCTTCAGGTGTACTGCCGGGAGTGCGTGGCCGAGTACAGTGCCGCGCACTACCGGCGCCGCCGGGAAGCCATGGGGAAGCCGGTCCGGGAGAAGGTGGATGTCCCGGGTGGGCACAAGCTCTGTCGGAGCTGTGGCCAGGTGAAGCCGCACAGCGAATGGCATCGCAACGCGACCGCTTCCGATGGGTTGTCGACGCGCTGCAAGGCATGTCGCGCTGCACTCGGACGAGAGGACCATCTGGGGCGCACGTACGGCCTCACCAAAGCCGAACGCGACGCGCTGGTCGCCTCCCAAGGCGGCGCCTGCTGCATATGTCTTGCGGCTCCGCCCGCACATGTGGATCACTGCCATGAGACGGGTAGGGTCCGTGGCGTACTGTGCTTCAGCTGCAACGCCGCACTGGGGCAGTTCAAGGATCAGCCCGAGGTCATAAGGCGGGCTGCTGCATACGTGGAAGGAAACGCGTGGAAGCCAACACTCGTAGCACCGGGCGTCTACCAGCTGCCTTCCTGACGCCAGGGTCCTCCTCCTTCATGGACTTCCTCTCCGAGCACCAGCCCGAGCTGCTGCCCGGCAACCGGCAGCTGCCGCCCACCCAGGGGGTGATCGAGGCGCCGCACGGGACGACCATCGTGGCCGTCACCTTCCCCGGGGGCGTCGTGCTCGCCGGTGACCGTCGCGCCACCATGGGCAATGTGATCGCTCAGCGGGACATCGAGAAGGTGTTCCCGGCGGACGAGTACTCCGCCGTGGGTATCGCCGGCACCGCCGGTCTGGCCGTGGAGATGGTCAAGCTCTTCCAGCTGGAGCTGGAGCACTTCGAGAAGGTCGAGGGCGCCCAGCTGTCGCTGGAGGGCAAGGCGAACCGGCTGTCGACGATGATCCGGTCCAACCTGGGCATGGCCATGCAGGGCCTGGCGGTCGTGCCGCTCTTCGCCGGGTACGACCTGGACCGGGAGAAGGGGCGGATCTTCTCCTACGACGTCACGGGCGGGCGCAGCGAGGAGCACAACTTCGCGGCGACGGGTTCCGGCTCGCTCTTCGCGCGTGGTGCGATGAAGAAGCTGTTCCGTGCCGACCTGACCGAGGAGCAGGCGACCACGCTGGTGGTGCAGGCTCTGTACGACGCGGCTGACGACGACTCGGCGACCGGTGGTCCCGATGTCGCCCGCCGGATCTACCCGATCATCACCGTGATCACCGAGGACGGTTTCCGCCGGCTCACCGAGGACGAGTCGTCCGAGCTGTCCCGTGCGGTGCTCCAGCGGCGCCTGGAGGAGCCCGACGGCCCCAAGGCCGCGCTGCTCTGAGTGCGGGCCCCGGTTTCTTATCAAGGTGATCCAGTGACCATGACAGAAAGGGACGGATAACCGGTGTCGACGCCGTTCTATGTCTCACCTCAGCAGGCCATGGCCGACCGGGCGGAGTACGCCCGGAAGGGCATCGCCCGTGGCCGCAGTCTGGTGGTCATGCAGTACGCCGACGGCATCGTGTTCGTCGGTGAGAACCCGTCCCGGGCGCTGCACAAGTTCAGCGAGATCTATGACCGGATCGGTTTCGCTGCCGCCGGTAAGTACAACGAGTACGAGAACCTGCGGATCGGCGGTGTGCGCTATGCCGACCTCCGTGGTTACACCTACGACCGGGACGACGTGACGGCGCGCGGTCTGGCCAACGTCTACGCCCAGACGCTGGGCACGATCTTCTCTTCGGCGGCCGAGAAGCCGTATGAGGTGGAGCTGGTCGTGGCGGAGGTGGGGGAGACCCCCGAGGGTGACCAGATCTACCGGTTGCCGCATGACGGTTCGATCGTGGACGAGCACGGTTCGGTCGCGGTGGGCGGTAACGCCGAGCAGATCAGCAGTTTCCTTGATCAGCGGCACCGTGACGGGATGAGCCTGGCCGAGGCGCTGAAGCTGGCGGTGCAGGCTCTGTCCCGTGACACCAACGGCAGCGAGCGGGAGATTCCCGCGGAGCGTCTGGAGGTGGCGGTGCTGGATCGTACGCGTCCGCAGAAGCGGAAGTTCAAGCGGATTGTGGGCCGTCAGCTGTCTCGTCTGCTGGCGGCGGAGGGTGCGGCCACCGAGGCGGAGAGTGCCGAGGAGGACGGCTCCGAGGAGGAGTGACCCGCGAGCCCGCGGGCTCGCCTGCTGCTGTGTGCTCCGGCCGCCTGTGGTGGCCGGGGCGCGTGGTTTTCACGCGGCCCCTGGCGGGGCTGTGGAGCCTCGGACGACCAGGTGGACGGGGATGTCTCCGCGCTGTGGTTCGTGGCCTTCCAGGACGGCGAGGAGGGCGCGCATGCCGCGTTCCCCGAACAGTTCGGCGTCGAGTCGTACCGTGGTGAGTTCGGGGTCGATGGCGGTGGCGAGGCCGAGGTCGTCGACGCCGGTGACGGAGATGTCGTCGGGGATGCGCAGGCCGAGGCGGCGGAGGGCTTTGTAGGCGCCGGCGGCGAGTTTGTCGTCGTCGCAGACGACGGCGGTGGGCCGGGGGCCGGGCGCGGTGAGCGCGGTCTCGGTGGCGGCCAGGGCGCCTTCGATGGAGATGGGGGACCGGGCGGTGCGTACGTCGGTGCCCGGTAGGGCCGCCATGCGGGCTGCCAGTTCCCGTGCGCGTACCTCGAAGGTCCAGGAGGGTACGTCGGCGGCGAGGTGCAGGATGCGGCGGTGGCCGAGGCCGAGCAGGTGCTCGGCGACCTGGCGGATGCCGTCGGCGATGTCCAGGTTCACCGTCGCGGCGCCGAGGCTGCCTCGGGGGTCGCTGTCGAGCATGACGAGGGGGAGTTGGTCGCCGCGGATGGCGGTGAGGGCGTCGGCGGCCATGGAGGAGGCGATGACGCCGTCCAGGGCGGCCTGGGAGGAGGCGAAGGGGTCGCGGGCGGGGCCGATGCCTTCGGGGGAGGGGTAGAGGACGACGCCGAAGCCGTTTTCGGCGGCGACTCGTGCGGCGCCGGTGTAGACGCCGGCGAAGAATTCGGTGGTGAGGGCGGGGACGACGAGCAGGACGGTGCGGGTGTGGCCGAGGCGGAGGTTGCGGGCGGCGAGGTTGGGGCGGTAGCCGAGGTCGCGTGCGGCTTCGCGGACGCGTTCGGCGGTGGTTTCGGAGACGCGGCCGCGCCATTTGTCGCCGAGTACGAGGGAGACGGCGGCTTGGGAGACTCCGGCCGCCTGGGCGACGTCCCGGCTGGTCGGGCGCGTGCTGCTGCGTGCCACCGTGGGTCTGCCTCTTTCGTCTGGACGTGTGAACAGCGCTCATGGTACGTATGGACGAAGGGGTTATACGTAAAACGTAGGGGCGTCGCGGCGTCCCGGTCGAGTCGCTGGAGGGCAGCACATGGCCACGGGATATCTGGAGATACTCCGGGCGAGGCACGCCCTGCGGCTGCTCACCGGCACGCTGGTGGGCCGGTTGCCCAATGCGACGGCGGCGATCGCGCTGGTGCTGTTCGTGCGCGCCGAGGGCGGCACGTACAGCCTGGCGGGCGTCCTCGCGGCGGTCTACGGGGTGGCGAACGCCGTGGGGCAGCCGGTGCTGGGGCGGCTGGTCGATCTGTACGGCCAGCCGCGGGTCCAGTTGCCGGCGGCTGTGCTGGCGGCGCTGTCGATGACGCTCTTCGCGTTCTGCGGTACGGATCCGCTGCCGCTCGCGTATGCGGCGGTGGCGGCGGCCGGTCTGTTCACCCCGCCGCTGGAAGGGGGACTGCGGGCCTTGTGGCCCTCGGTGCTGCGTGGCGAGGAGCAGGTGCACACGGCGTACGCCATGGACGCGATCGCGCAGGAGGTCATGTTCACCGTCGGGCCGCTGCTGGTGACGCTGTGCGTGTCGCTGTGGGATGAGCGTGCCGCTCTGCTGGTGCTGAGTCTTCTGGGGGTGCTGGGGGCGCTGTCGGTGGTGGTGTCGCCGCCTTCGCGTGCGTGGCGGTCGGCTCCGCGTGAGGCGCACTGGCTGGGCGCGCTGCGCTCGCCGGGGCTGCTGGCGCTGCTCGGTGCGTTCCTGTTCGTCGGTATGGCGCTGGGTTCGATCACGGTGGCGTCGGTGTCGTACGCGGACGGTCATGGCGGTGACGCGGTGTACGGCTGGATGATGGCGGGGCTCGGTCTGGGGGCGCTGGTCGGTGGGACCGTGTACGGGGCGCGTCAGTGGGCCGGGGTGCCCGAGCGGCGACTGCGGGTGCTCGTGGCGCTTCTGGCGGTGTGTTATCTGCCGTTGACGGTGACGCCGGGTGCGGTGGCGATGGTGCTGCTGACGGTGGTGTCGGGGGTGTTCCTGGCGCCGTGTATCGCGTGTGCGTTCATCATCGTGGACCGGCATGCGCCGAGGGGGACGGTCACCGAGGCTTTCTCCTGGCTTGTGACGACGTTCACGGTGGGTGCCTCGGTGGGGACGGGGGTGGCGGGGCCGGTGGTCCAGGCCGGTGGCACGGTGTGGGGTTTCGCGGTTCCGGGTGCGGCGGGGGCGGTGTCGTTGCTGGTGTTGCTCGGTACGGGGCGGGTCCTCGCAGCTCCCGCGCGGGGCGGGGTTGTTGCGTCTTCATCGGAAACTGATCCAAATCGTGCTGTCGAACCCCGTTTCAGCTCAGGGGATCGGGCGTAATGTTCAGTCATGGACCGCCGCATTTTCGGGCTGGAGAACGAGTACGGCGTCACGTGCACGTTCAGGGGACAGCGGCGCCTGTCTCCTGACGAGGTGGCGCGGTACCTCTTCCGCCGTGTCGTGTCATGGGGCCGCAGCAGCAATGTCTTTCTGCGAAACGGTGCCCGGCTGTATCTCGACGTGGGCTCACATCCGGAATACGCGACACCCGAATGTGACAACGTGATCGAACTGGTCACCCACGACAAGGCCGGCGAGCGCATTCTCGAAGGACTCCTGGTGGACGCGGAACGACGCCTGCACGAGGAGGGAATCGCGGGCGACGTCTACCTGTTCAAGAACAACACGGACTCGGCGGGCAACTCCTACGGCTGTCACGAGAACTATCTGGTGGCGCGGCACGGGGAGTTCTCGCGACTCGCGGACATCCTCATTCCGTTCCTGGTGACACGGCAGCTGCTGTGCGGGGCGGGGAAGGTGCTGCAGACGCCGCGCGGTGCGGTGTACTGCGTCAGCCAGCGCGCGGAGCACATCTGGGAGGGTGTGTCCTCGGCGACGACCCGTTCGAGGCCCATCATCAACACGCGTGACGAGCCGCACGCGGACGCCGAGCGGTACCGCCGGCTGCATGTCATCGTCGGTGACTCGAACATGTCCGAGACGACGATGCTGCTGAAGGTCGGTGCCACGGACCTGGTGCTGCGCATGATCGAGGCGGGCACCGTGATGCGTGATCTGACCCTGGAGAACCCGATCCGGGCGATCCGCGAGGTCAGCCATGACATCACCGGCCGCCGCAAGGTGCGTCTGGCCAGTGGCCGGGAGGCGTCGGCGCTGGAGGTGCAGCGGGAGTACTTCGACAAGGCCGTGGACTTCTGCGACCGCCGCAGTATCCGCACGGGGACGGTCGCGCAGGTGCTGGAGCTGTGGGGCCGTACGCTGGACGCGATCGAGAGCGAGGAACTCGACCGGATCGCCACCGAGATCGACTGGGTGATGAAGTACAAGCTCATCGAGCGGTACCGGGCGAAGCACAACATGACGATGTCGCATCCGCGGGTCGCCCAGATAGACCTCGCCTACCACGACATCCACCGTCGTCGTGGCCTGTACTACCTGCTGGAGAAGAAGGGTCAGGCGGCCCGGGTCTGCAACGACTTGAAGATCTTCGAGGGCAAGTCGGTTCCGCCGCAGACCACTCGTGCGCGGTTGCGCGGTGACTTCATCCGGCGGGCGCAGGAACAGCGCAGGGACTTCACGGTCGACTGGGTGCATCTCAAGCTCAACGACCAGGCGCAGCGCACCGTGTTGTGCAAGGACCCGTTCCGTTCGGTGGACGACCGGGTGGAGAAGCTGATCGCCGGAATGTAGCGGAAAGCGGGTGAGCCGAGCGTTTCGGGTGTGCCGTGCCGGAACGCCACACGGGCGCCGTACGTTTCCCGTACGGCGCCCTTCTCTCGCCGTAGAGTTGCGCGCACGCCATCACAGGACCGACCGATTACGAGGCTCTTCCGTGCGCCGACGCTCCCTCCTCCTCGCTGCCGTTCCCGCAGGACTGGTCACTGTTGCCGGTTGCGGTGACGGAAAGTCCGAATCGAGCAAGGCGAGTGCCTCGCCGTCAGCGTCCGCGCCGCCACCGCCGAAGATCGTGGAGGGGCCGCTGCCGGCGATCACGGCGGGCACGAAGTTCGGGGAGAAGCCGACCGTGGCCAAGGGGCCGGGTGAGCCGTCGAAGAACCTGGCGGTGAAGACGGTGATCGCGGGCAGCGGCCAGACGATCGCGGAGTTCGACTTCGTCCGCGCGGACTACCTGGGGCAGATCTGGGACACGGGCAGGGTCTTCGACAACTCCTACGACAAGAAGCGGCCGCTGCTGCTGCAGCTGGTCCAGGGCGAGGTCATCGACGGCTGGCGGTATGCCCTGGCGGGCAAGAAGGTCGGCAGCCGGGTCCAGATCGCGGTGCCGCCCACCTGGGGATACGGCAAGTCGGGTGACCCGCGGGCGGGCATCAAGGGGACGGACACGCTGGTGTTCGTCATCGATCTGATCGATTCCTTCAACTCGAAGAGCTCGGTCAAAGGCAAGCCGGTCGCGCAGACGGATGCCGCGCTGCCCAAGGTGGCCACCAACACGGACGGCAAGGTGCCCAAGGTGACCGTTCCGAAGACGGCCCCGCCGAAGAAGCTGGTCTCGACGTATGTCCTGGAGGGCGACGGTCCCGAGCTGAAGGCGAACCAGGCGGTGCTGTGCCAGTTCCAGGGGCTGGTCTGGGACAGTGGCAAAACCTTCCAGCAGACATACGGCTCGGGCCGGCTCGCCCAGTTCTCGCTGGAGCAGTTGCAGCAGGCGGTCAAGGGCCTGGCGCAGGGGCTGACCGGCAAGAAGGTGGGCAGCCGGGTGCTGGTCGTGGTGCCGCCGGAGCTGGGTTACGGCAACACCCCGCCGAGCGGTGGTGTCGTCAAGAAGGGCGCGACGCTGGTGTTCACGGTGGACATCCTCGCGGCGCTGTAGCCGGGGTGTCCGTGGCGGGCGGCGGGTGGTGCGGAGATGAAAGACTGTCCGTGTTTCGTGTCGTACACAAGCAGGAGCTTTTGACGTGAGCATCGAGAAGCCCGAGATCGACTTCCCGGGCGGCGAGCCCCCGGCCGACCTGGAGATCAAGGACATCTGGGAGGGTGACGGGGCGGTGGCGCAGGCGGGTCAGACCGTCACCGTGCACTATGTGGGTGTCGCCTTCAGCACGGGCGAGGAGTTCGACGCCAGCTGGAACCGGGGTACCCCCTTCCGCTTCCCGCTGGGTGCCGGCCGTGTCATCGCGGGCTGGGACCAGGGCGTCCAGGGCATGAAGGTCGGCGGCCGCCGCCAGCTGACGATCCCCGCCCACCTCGCCTACGGCAACCAGAGCCCGACCCCTGCGATCAAGCCGGGCGAGACCCTGATCTTCGTGGTGGACCTGCTCGGCGTCTGATGCCGGTCTGATCCACGCCCGTCCGCTCCCGGCCGACCGGCCGGGTGCGATCGGATCCGATCACCTGGGGCCCATGCCTGCTCGGGCATGGGCCCTCGGCTTTGCCACCGCACGGCGGAGCGGTACGGTCATCGCTCGGAAGCACCATAGGAAAGGCGAAAGGCGTCGATGGCCATTGCCAAGGCCGAGCGGCTGATGAACCTCGCGCTGTGTCTGCTCGGCACCCGTCGGCCGCTCAGCAAGCGCGAGCTGCGCGAGTCGATCGAGGCCTACCTCGAAGCAGGATCCGACGACTCCTTCAACCGGATGTTCGAGCGGGACAAGGACGACCTGCGCGAGCTGGGCCTGGTCATCGAGACGGTGGAGAACCTGGACGGCGAGGTCGGCTATCTCGCCCGCCGGGACAGCAACCGCCTGCCGCCTATCACCCTGGACGCCGAGGAGGCCGCGGCGCTCGGGCTGGCCGCGAAGGTGTGGCAGCAGGCCCGCCTCGCCGGCGCCGCCAGCGGTGCCCTGCAGAAGCTGCGCGCCGCGGGCCTGCCCGAGGGCGTCGACCCGTACGAGGCGCACGGCGCGCTGGAGCCCCGTATCCCGGTGCACGAGGCCGCCTTCGAGCCGCTGATGCTGGCCTGCCGGGACCGCCGCCCGGTCCTCTTCGACTACCGCAAGGCCTCCGCCGCCCGCCCCGAGCCCCGGCATGTGGAGCCGTGGGCGCTGGAGTGCTGGCGCGGGCACTGGTATCTGGCCGGTTTCGACCGGGACCGGGGTGCCGAGCGCGTCTTCCGGCTCTCGCGGATCACCGGCAAGGTCCGCTCGCGCGGTACGGGCTTCACCGCTCCCGTGCCCGATGTCGTCACCGTCCGGGAGACCGTGGCCGGCTGGGCGGGCGAGATCGCCGACCGTACGGCCCTGATCCGGCTGCGTTCCGGCGCCGGTTACCCCCTTCGGGCGAAGGCCACCGGGGTGCGGGAACTCGGTGACGGCTGGGACGAGTTGGAGATTCCGTACGGGCACGGCCTGGACGCCTGGCTGGTGGAGTTCGGGCCGGACGTGGTGGTCCTGGAGCCGGCCGAGCTGCGTGCGGACGTGGTGGACCGGCTGCGTGCCGTGGCGAAGGGCTGAGGGGGAGCAGGACTGTGGCAGGCAAACTGGTCAGGCCCGTGAACGCCATCGACCAGACCCGGCGGATGCTCTCCCTGGTGACCTACCTCCGGGAGCGTCCCGGCGCGCGGATCGCGGACGTGGCGCGCGCCTTCGGTATCACCGAGGACGAGCTGGTCGCCGATCTCGATCTGCTGCCCATGTGCGGCACCAGCTTCCGCGGCGGCGATCTGCTGGACATCGACACCGACGGCGAGCGCATCTGGTGGCACAATCCGGCCGCGCTCGGCGAGGAGGCGGCCGAGCCGCTGCGGCTCGCCGCCGACGAGGCCACGGCCCTGCTGGTGGCCGCCCGTGCGGTGGCGACCCTGCCGGGTCTGCGCGAGGGCGACCGGCAGGCCCTGCTGCGGGCCACCGCCAAGGTGGAGGCCGCCGCGGGTGAGGCCGCCGGCGCGAGTGCCCGGCTGTCGGTGACCTTCGAGTCCGAGGGCGGGGTCTTCGCCGACGTCGACCGGGCGATCTCCGAGCGCCGCCGGCTGTGGATCCGCTACTACTCCCCGGCCCGCGACGAGGTCACCGAGCGGGAGATCGACCCCATCCGCCTGGTCAGTGTCGGCCACACCTATGTGGAGGCCTGGTGCCGCCGCTCCGAGGCCCGGCGCACCTTCCGGCTGGACCGGGTCGCGGAGATCCGCATCCTGGACGAGCCGTCCGCACCGCCCGAGATCGAGCTGCGGGACCTGTCCGAGGCCCTGGTGCAGCCGGCCGCCGAGGACCCCGAGGTGGTCGTCGAGGTCGGCCCGGGCGGCCGCTGGGTGGCCGAGTACTACCCGCACGACAGCGCCGATGAGCTCCCCGACGGCGGGCTGCGTATCACTCTGCGGACCCCCGATCCGGCCTCGCTGCGTCGGCTGGCGCTGCGGCTCGGCCGCGACGGCCGGATCGTCTCCCCGCCGGAGCTGGCCGAGAGCGCCCGGAGAGCGGCAGCGGAGGCGCTCGCGGCGTACGACACGGCGCAGCCGGAGTGAGCCGCCGGGCGCCGTGCGGCGGCGTGGCCCGTGCCCCGAGGGGGCGCGGGGCTGTGCCGGCATGCGGCTGCCGCCACGCGGGCGCGGCCGGCCCCGACGGCGCCGCGGACGAAGGGCGGCGCAGCGGCCTGTCCAGCGGAGCGTGGGTGCGAACGACCACGAGAAGGAGCGAGACCTGTGAGCGAGTCTCCGGTGTCCGGTGTGGGTGAGATGACGGTGGCGGCCGCCTTCGCCGGGATGAGAAGAGTGGCCCCCGTGGTGTTCAAGGCGGGCTGCCCGGACTGCCGGGGCCGCTTCGAGCTCGCCGCGAGCGCGCTGCGCCTCGCCATCGGCGCCACCAGCCGGACGACGTTCTACTCCTTTACCTGCCCCGAGTGCGGCGTCGCCGTCCGCAAGCCCGCGGGGGAACGCATCGTCGAGCTGCTCACCGGCGGCGGGGTCCGCACGCTCAGGCTGCACACCACCGTCTAGTCTCGACGTCATGTTCTGGCCGATGTTCGCGGTAGCGCTGGGTTTCCTGGGTCTCGCTGTGCTGGGGGTGCTCGCCGTCCGGGTCTTCCTGGAGGCGCGGCGCCTCGGTCAGCAGGTCGCGGACTCCGCGCGCCGGATCAACAGGGCGGCGGAAGACCTGGAGCGGGCTGCGGTGAGCGCGGCCCATGCCGTGGAAACGCTGTGATTGCGTTACGTCATGCGCTTTGGGTCACTTCGCCCTGTCACGCCGCCCACCCGGCCAGGTACGCTGCTGGTCGCGGCCCGGAGAACGAGGCGCGGTCCGCAGAGCAGGAGTACGCACGGGGATTGTCCACCGTTCACCCCAGGGCGTTACGATCGCTGCCAGCACGATGGTCAGACACTTGTCCGACCTGTCGGACAAGACCCGCCGCCCCGCCTCGGTGAGAAGGTGAAGATTTATGTTCCGCAACGGGCTTGAGCCGTGGCACCTGCTGCTCCTCGTTCTGGTGATCCTGCTGGTGTTCGGTTCCAAGAAGCTCCCGGACATGGCGCGCTCGCTCGGCAAGTCCGCTCGCATCCTCAAGAGCGAGGCGAAGGCGATGAAGGACGACGGCAAGCCGGCCGCCGCCGGTACCGCCCAGTCCGCCGAGGAGCCCGCTCCTGCTCAGCGCACGATCCAGGCCGCCCCCGGCGACGTGACCAGCTCCCGCCCGGTCAACGAGCCGACGGACACGACCCAGCGCTGACGCGAGGGCCGGGGCTATCCGGCCCGCTGCACGAGATGAGGATGTGGGTTGCTCAAGTCTGCCCGCAAGAAGGAGAGGGATCCCGAGGGGCGGATGCCGCTCGCGGATCACTTGCGTGAGCTGCGCAACCGGCTCGCGAAGGGTGTCCTGGCGATCCTGGTCGTCACGATCGTGGCGGCGTTCTTCTACAGGGACATCGTCAACTTCATCACCCGGCCGGTGCTCGACGAGATCGGCTGTCACCAGTCGTTCGGTGAGCTGGCCAAGGCCAAGAACGTCCACTGCGCGCACATCACGGTCAGCGGTCTGCTGGCGCCGTTCACCCTGGCCCTGAAGGTCGCCCTGATGGCCGGTGTCGTGCTCGCGTCGCCGGTCTGGCTCTACCAGCTGTGGGCGTTCGTCGCGCCGGGCCTGCACCGTCACGAGAAGAAGTACGCCTACGCGTTCGTCGGTTTCGGCTTCCCGCTCTTCCTCGGCGGCGGCTACCTCGCGTTCCACGTGCTGCCCACCACGGCGCGGGTGATGATCGACCTGACGCCGAGCGGTGCGGAGAACCTGCTGCCGCTGGATGACCTGCTGGACCTGGTCACCCGCATGATCGTCGTCTTCGGTCTCGCTTTCGAGATGCCGCTGCTGCTGGTCATGCTCAACCTCACCGGCGTTCTGTCCGGGCGGCGCATGCTGGGCTGGTGGCGCGGCATGGTCGTCGGCATCACCGTCTTCGCGGCCGTGGCCACGCCCAGCCCCGACCCGATGACGATGCTGGCGCTGGCGGCGCCGATCTGGGGGCTCTACTTCATCGCCGTGGCCATCGCGCTGCTCAACGACCGGCGCCGGGCCCGCCGCGAGGCCGGGGGCCCCGGGGACGACGAGGCGTCCGAGCTGGACCTCACCCCCGAGGAGATCGGCGAGGTGGAGTCGGTGACCGCGAGCGCCGCTCCCGAACTGCCCGGCACGGACCGGGTCAACGGCTACGACGACGTGACCTGAGCCCGCGCCGCACCGAGTCGCACCCCGATGCCCCCGCCCCGCAGGCGGGGGCATCGGTCTGTGCGGGTCCGTCCCTGTCGATCAGCCCACTTCCGGATAATGATCGTCCTGTTGTCAGTGGCGCCCGGTACGCTCGAAAGCACGATGACAGAGGACCTCTCACCGGCCGAGCGGTACGCGGCAGCCCGCAGGCGGGCAGCCGAGCAGGCCACCGCGCTCGCGTCCTTCCGCGAGATGTACGACTTCGGCCTCGACCCCTTCCAGATCGAGGCCTGCGAGGCACTTGAGGCGGGCAAGGGCGTACTGGTGGCCGCCCCCACCGGCTCGGGCAAGACGATCGTGGGCGAGTTCGCCGTCCACCTCGCCCTCGGACAGGGCAAGAAGTGCTTCTACACGACACCCATCAAGGCGCTGTCGAACCAGAAGTACGCCGACCTGTGCCGTCGCTACGGCACCGAGAAGGTCGGCCTGCTCACCGGCGACAACAGCGTGAACTCCGAGGCCCCGGTGGTCGTGATGACCACCGAGGTCCTGCGGAACATGCTCTACGCCGGCTCCCAGACCCTGCTGGGCCTCGGCTATGTGGTCATGGACGAGGTGCACTACCTCTCCGACCGCTTCCGCGGCGCCGTCTGGGAAGAGGTGATCATCCACCTGCCCGAGTCGGTGACCCTGGTGTCGCTGTCGGCGACCGTCTCCAACGCCGAGGAGTTCGGTGACTGGCTGGACACCGTGCGCGGTGACACCGAGGTGATCGTCGCCGAGCACCGGCCCGTGCCGCTGTTCCAGCACGTGCTGGCCGGCCGGAGGATGTACGACCTGTTCGAGGAGGGCGAGGGCCACAGGAAGGCCGTCAACCCCGACCTGGTGCGCCTGGCCCGCATGGAGGCGACGAGACCGTCGTACCAGGACCGCAGGCGCGGCCGGGCGATGCGCGAGGCCGACCGGGAGCGCGAGCGCAGACAGCGCTCGCGGGTGTGGACGCCGGGCCGGCCGGAGGTCATCGAGCGCCTGGACTCCGAGGGCCTGCTCCCGGCCATCACGTTCATCTTCAGCCGCGCCGCCTGCGAGGCCGCCGTCCAGCAGTGCCTGTACGCGGGCCTGAGGCTCAACGACGAGGAGGCGCGGGAACAGGTCCGCGCCCTGGTCGAGGAGCGCACCTCCCACATCGCGCCCGAGGACCTGCACGTCCTCGGCTACTACGAATGGCTGGAGGGCCTGGAGCGGGGCATCGCCGCCCATCACGCGGGCATGCTGCCGACCTTCAAGGAGGTCGTCGAGGAGCTGTTCGTCCGTGGCCTGGTCAAGGCGGTGTTCGCGACCGAGACCCTCGCCCTCGGCATCAACATGCCCGCCCGCTCGGTGGTGCTGGAGAAGCTCGTCAAGTGGAACGGCGAGCAGCACGCCGACATCACACCGGGCGAGTACACCCAGCTGACGGGCCGCGCCGGCCGCCGGGGCATCGACATCGAGGGGCACGCGGTCGTGCTGTGGCAGCGCGGCATGAGCCCCGAGCACCTCGCCGGTCTCGCGGGCACGCGTACGTACCCGCTGCGCTCCAGCTTCAAGCCGTCGTACAACATGGCGGTCAACCTGGTCGAGCAGTTCGGCCGGCACCGTTCGCGCGAGCTGCTGGAGACCTCCTTCGCACAGTTCCAGGCCGACAAGTCGGTCGTCGGGATCTCCCGCCAGGTCCAGCGCAACGAGGAGGGCCTGGCCGGCTACAAGGCGTCCATGACCTGCCACCTCGGCGACTTCGAGGAGTACGCGCGGCTGCGCCGCGAGCTGAAGGACCGGGAGACCGAGCTGGCCCGGCAGGGCGCCAACCAGCGGCGCGCCGAGGCGGCCGTGGCCCTGGAGCGGCTCAAGCCGGGCGACGTCATCCACGTCCCCACGGGCAAGTACGCCGGTCTGGCCCTGGTGCTGGACCCCGGTCTGCCCGCCGGCCGTTCCAACGGCCACCGCGGCTACGATCACTACGACGGGCCGCGCCCGCTGGTGCTGACCGCCGAGCGGCAGGTCAAGCGGCTGGCGTCGATGGACTTCCCGGTGCCGGTCGAGCCGCTGGACCGGATGCGGATCCCGAAGTCCTTCAACCCGCGCTCGCCGCAGTCCCGCCGCGACCTGGCCTCCGCGCTGCGCACCAAGGCCGGGCACATCCCGCCGGAGCGGACCCGCAAGAAGCGCTCGCAGGCCGCCGACGACCGTGAGATCGCCCGGCTGCGGACCGCGATCCGCGCCCATCCCTGCCATGGCTGCGACGACCGGGAGGACCACGCCCGTTGGGCCGAGCGCTACCACCGGCTGCTGCGCGACACCTCGCAGCTGGAACGCCGGATCGAGGGCCGTACGAACACCATCGCGCGGACCTTCGACCGGATCGTGGCCCTGCTGACCGAGCTGGACTATCTGCGCGGTGACGAGGTCACCGAGCACGGCAAGCGGCTCGCCCGGCTGTACGGCGAACTCGACCTGCTGGCCAGCGAGTGCCTGCGCGAGGGCGTCTGGGAAGGGCTCGGCCCGGCGGAACTCGCCGCCTGCGTCTCGGCGTTGGTGTACGAGGCCCGGGTCGGCGACGACGCGATGGCACCCAAGCTGCCCTCGGGCAGGGCGAAGGCCGCCCTCGGCGAGATGGTGCGGATCTGGGGCCGGCTGGACGGTCTGGAGGAGGAGTTCCGGATCAACCAGACCGAGGGCGTCGGACAGCGGGAACCGGACCTCGGCTTCGCCTGGGCCGCGTACATGTGGGCCTCGGGCATGGGGCTCGACGAGGTGCTGCGCGAGGCGGACATGCCGGCGGGGGACTTCGTGCGGTGGTGCAAGCAGGTGATCGACGTCCTCGGCCAGATCTCCGCGGCCGCTTCCGCGGAGGGCTCGACCGTGGCCAAGGCCGCGCGTAAGGCTGTCGATCAGTTGCTGCGGGGTGTGGTCGCCTACTCGTCGGTGGGCTGATCCGCCGCCTCGCGGGTGCGAGGTGCTGTGAAGGGGCTGCTTCCGCGGCCCCTTCACTCATTACGGTGGGTCACCTTCGCACGCCCAAGCGCCGTTACCGAACGCGTTCGAATAATAGCACAGCGTGTAAATAAGCCGAGCGTACTCCCGTCGGCAGGGTGATTTCAGGTGCTTGCCGAATATGACACGGCGATGATCCGGTCGGACTAAGCTCGCCCGCGGCGCACCGAGTTGAGGCAATTCGTGCGCTTGTTCCCAAACATGCGACAGATCCCAACAGTTCCATGAACCTTCCCCCCGAAAGCTCCCCCGACACCCAGCCGATTCGTCTCAGAAGGCATCCATGGTGAGTGTTCAGAAGCCTCCCGGCGGCCGCGAACGTCCCTATGCGCGCGTGCTGTTGCCCCCGGCCATAGTGATGGCCGCCGCGACCGGAGCCGCCGCCGCCCTGGCGCCGGCGTCCGCCCGCATCGCCGTCGGCGCGCTCGGGGCGCTGGCCCTGCTGCTGGTCCTCGCCACGGGTGGGGAGGCCGCCCGCCGCGGCCGCAGGCTCCGCGAGCAGCAGGCCGAGTACGCCCGTCACACCACGTATCTGGAGCACCGGCTCGCCGCCCACGACCAGCTGATCGCGCGCTTCGCCACCGACGTCATCCCGTACGGCCTGCAGCGGCTGCGCGCCGGCGAACCGCTGCGGGACGTGCTGGTCAACGCCTACGACGTCGACCCCGAACTGCGCGGCCTGCCCGAGATGTACCGCGAGATGTTCCGCGTCGCGCTGCGCGGTGCCGAGCACGAGATCAACATGCGCGACGCCACCGAGCGCTCCTACGTGAGCATCGCCCGCCGCGTCCAGGCCATCGTCCACCAGCAGTCCAACGAACTGCGGGAGATGGAGGAGGACCACGGCCGCAACCCCGAGGTCTTCGACGACCTGCTGCGCATCGACCACGGCACCTCGCTGATCGGCCGCCTCGCCGACACCATCGCCGTACTCGGCGGTGGCCGCCCCGGCCGCCAGTGGCCCCTGCCGGTCTCCCTCTACAGCACCCTGCGCGGCGCCATGTCGCGCATCCTGGAGTACCGCCGCATCGAGCTGAACTCGATCGTCAACATCAACATCAAGGGCACCGCCGTCGAGCCGGTCATCCACGCCGCCGCCGAGCTCCTCGACAACGCCACCCGCTACTCGCCGCCCTCGACGAAGGTGCACGTCACCGCCGCTGAGGTGCAGGCCGGCATCGCCATCGAGATCGAGGACGCCGGCGTCAGCCTCAGCGAGGAGTCCCGGGCCCGCATCGAGCAGATGATCGAGGACGCCAAGAACGGCGACGACGCCCACAACCTCGGCGAGAACCCCCGCCTCGGCCTCGCCGTCGTCGGCCGCCTGTGCAAGTTCTTCGACATGGAGGTCTCGCTGCGCGCCTCCGCCTACGGCGGCGTCCGCGCGATCCTCATCGTGCCGCGCGTCATGACCACCACCGAGCCCGGAGTCGGCGCCGCCCACGGCATCGGCGCCACCGGCGCGCCGGTGCCCGCGCTGGGCGCTGTCGAGGGCCCGAAGCGACCGCCGAAGCGGCGCCGTCCCACCAGCCCCAAGATCCCCGCCGGGATCACCTTGGAGGACGACGTACCCGAGGTCACGGAGTGGACGGCGGGTGGACTGCCGCAGCGCCGCAGCCGGATGAAGACCCCGCTCAGCCAGCGCTTCGCCGAGAAGGCGGAGGTCGAGCGGGCCGAGCGCGAGGGCAGGCCCACCATCTGGTCGCAGCCCGGGCCCCAGGCGAAGCAGCCCGAGATCGACCCCGAGCGCAAGAAGCTCATGGAGCGGCCGATCGGCCAGGGCATCGAGGACTTCTGGAACGGCCTGCGCAAGGGCATGCCCGAGGGCGCCACCGGGCCGGAACTGACCGACTTCACGAGGCACCCGGAAAAGTACGTGCACCTGCTCAACGACTACGCGGACGAGCCCGTCGAGGGCACCACCCAGGCCGACGACGAGGGGGAACCCAAGTGATCCAGCAGCGAGGCAACATCGACTGGATGCTCAAGCAGCTCAACGACGGCGTGCCGGGCATCGAGATGATCGTGGTCCTCTCCGCGGACGGACTGCGCATCGCCCGCTACGGCGGCGACCCCGACGCCGCCGACCGGGTGGCCGCCGCCTGCGCGGGCGTCCAGAGCCTGGCCGGCGCCATCATCAAGGAGCTCCCCGGCGCCGGCGACATGCAGGTCGTCGTCTTCGAGATCGACGGCGGCTACTTCTACCTCATGAACGCCGGCGACAACGCCTACCTCGCCGTGCTCGCCGACGTGACCTGCGAGCCGGGCCGGATGAGCGGCATGATGCGCGACCTCGTCGTACGGATCGGCGCCCACCTCACCAGTCCGCCCCGGCGGAACGGGCAGACCGTATGACTCCTCCACAACGCAAGCGGCGCGCGCCGAAGCCCCCGCCCCCACCGCCGCCCGCGCCGAAACCGGTGGACGGCGAGGCCGAGCCCAAGAACCCCGAACGGCTGTACACCGTCGCCGGATCCGAGGACGGCGCGCGTGCCGAACTCGACCTCGTGACCTTGATCGTCGCGCGCGACACCCCCCAGCCGGCCGGCTCACCGGAGCAGGCCGCGGTCCTGCGGCTGTGCGCCAACCCCCTGTCCGTGGCCGAACTGTCGGCCTACCTGAACCTGCCGTTCAGCGCGATGACCGTCCTGATCACCGAGCTGATCACGGCCGAACTGGTGCAGGTACGCGCCCCGATCGTCCGTCAGGTCGTACCCGACCGTTCACTCCTCGAAGCGGTGATGCATGGACTTCAAAGGCTCTGACACCATCCCCGGCCCCCGCACCGAGGATCATCTGCCGCACACGGCCCAGGCCGCGGTGAAGATCGTGATCGTGGGCGGCTTCGGTGTCGGCAAGACCACCATGGTCGGCTCCGTCAGCGACATCAGACCGCTGACCACCGAGGAGACCATGACCCAGGCCGGTATCGGCGTGGACGACAACTACGGCTCCGAATCCAAGACCGCCACCACCGTGGCCATGGACTTCGGCCGTATCAGCATCACCGACAAGCTGGTGCTCTACCTCTTCGGCACCCCCGGCCAGGAGCGCTTCTGGTTCCTGTGGAACGGCCTGTTCGAAGGGGCGCTCGGCGCGGTCGTCCTCGTCGACACCCGGCGCCTGGAGGTCAGCTTCGACGTCATGGGCCGGCTGGAGGAACGCGGTGTGCCCTTCGTGGTCGCCATCAACTCCTTCCCGGACGCGCCCCGTTATCCCATCGAGGAACTGCGCACCGCGCTCGACCTGACCCCGGAGATCCCGATCATCGAGTGCGACGTGCGCCGCCGGGCCTCCAGCAAGGACGTCCTGATGACCCTGATGCGCTTCCTCCACTCGATCGCCCTGACCGGCGCCCTCACCTGACCCGCAGCCGACGACCGCCCCACACCCGTTTTCGCTCCGGAGCGACACCGTGACGTCTGAACCCACGTCCCTGACCGACACCGACCCCACCCCCTTCCCGCCGCCGGGCTGCCCCGCGCACGGCCTCGGCCCCGGCGGGCTGCACCGGCTCTACGGCCCCGGCGCGCAGGACCTGGGCGACCTCTACGAGCGGCTGCGGGAGCAGCACGGCTCCGTGGCGCCCGTACTGCTCCACGACGACGTACCCATGTGGGTGGTCCTCGGACACGCCGAGAACCTGCACATGGTCCGCAGCCCCTCCCTGTACACCCGCGACAGCCGGATCTGGAGCCCGCTGGCCGACGGCCTGGTCAAGCCCGACCACCCGCTCATGCCGCACATCGCCTGGCAGCCGATCTGCTCGCACGCCGAGGGCGACGAGCACCAGCGGCTGCGCGCGGCGGTCACCGCGGCCATGGCCACCATCGACCACCGCAGCATGCGCCGCCACATCGGCCGTTACACCCAGGGCCTCGTCAACAGCTTCTGCGAACGCGGCCGGGCCGACCTGGTCTCCCAGTTCGCCGAGCACCTGCCGATGGCCGTCATGTGCGAGATCCTCGGCATGCCGGAGGAGTACAACGACCGGATGGTGCAGGCCGCTCGGGACGCCCTGAAGGGCACCGAGACCGCCATCCAGAGCCACGCCTACGTCATGGACGCGCTCAGCCGCCTCACCACCCGGCGCCGCGCCCGGCCCGACGACGACTTCACCAGTCACCTCGTCACCCACCCGGCCGGACTCAGCGACGACGAGGTCCGGGAACACCTGCGGCTCGTCCTCTTCGCGGCCTACGAGGCCACCGCGAACCTCCTCGCCAACGCGCTGCGCATGGTCCTCACCGAGCCCGGCTTCCGCGCCCAGCTCAGCGGCGGGCAGATGACCGTGCCGGAGGCGATCGAGCAGTCCCTGTGGGACGAGCCGCCGTTCAGCACCGTCCTCGGCTACTACGCCAAGCAGGACACCGAGCTGGGCGGGCAGCGCATCCGCAAGGGCGACGGCCTGCTCTTCGCGCCCGCGCCGGGCAACCTCGACCCGCGTATCCGCCCGGACCTGTCCGCCAGCATGCAGGGCAACCGCTCCCACCTCGCCTTCGGCGGCGGCCCGCACGAGTGCCCCGGCCAGGACATCGGCCGTGCCATCGCCGACGTCGGCGTCGACGCGCTGCTGATGCGGCTGCCCGACATCCAGCTCGACTGCGCGGAAGAGGAGTTGAGCTGGCGTTCGTCCATCGCCTCCCGGCACCTGGTGTCCCTGCCCGTGCGCTTCGAGCCCAAGCCGCAGCAGGACGTCGACGGGCCGCCCCGGCCCCTGGCCATCCCGCAGCAGCTCAAGCCCGCGGCGATCGAGCCGCGTCCCACCGCCCCGAGCCCCGCTGTGCCCGAGCCCCACGGTCCGGCACCGGAAACGGCACCGGCGGCCCGGCCGCGGGGCCTGTGGCGGCGGGTGCTGCACTGGTGGCGTGGGGAGTGACGGGCGCTTCGCTATGAAGGCCACGCGTCGTCGGACGACCAGGCGCGGAGCACACGCCCGCTGACGAACGAGTGCTCCGCCCCGGTGACCGGGTCGGTGAACTCCAGCCTCCGTGCGAGCAGTTGCAGCGGGTGCCGGAAGTCGCCGGCCGGCCCGGGGGCGGTCACCTCCGGGTACAGCGGGTCGGCGAGGATGGGCACCCCGAGGGCGTTCAGATGCACCCGCAGCTGGTGGGTCTGCCCGGTCGCCGGGACGAGCCGGTACCGGGCGAGCCCGCCCCGGTGCCCGGCGATCTCCACATGGGTCTCGGCGTTCGGCTCGCCCTCGACCTCCCGGGCCGCCTGCACCCCGCGCTCCTTGACGATCCGGCTGCGCACGGTCCGGGGCAGGACCAGCGAGGGGTCGTACGGGGCGACCGCCTCGTACTCCTTGCGCACCAGCCGGTCCCGGAACAGCGTCTGGTACGCGCCGCGCTCCTCGGGGCGCACGGTGAACAGCACCAGCCCCGCCGTCAGCCGGTCCAGCCGGTGCGCGGCGGTCAGCGTCGGTATGCCCAGCTCGCGGCGCAGCCGGGCCAGGGCGGTCTCGGTCACATGGGTGCCGCGCGGGGTCGTCGCCAGGAAGTGCGGCTTGTCGGCGACGACGATGTGGTCGTCCTGGTAGACCACGTCCACCGGGAACGGCACCGGCACCTCGGCGGGCAGCTCACGGTGGAACCACACGAACATCCCCGGCCGGTACGGCGCGTCCGGCGCCACCGCCAGCCCGTCGGCGCCGACGACCCGCCCCGCGTCGAACATCGACTCGACCATCCCGGGCCCGGCCCCCGTCAGCCGCGCCACCAGATGCTCCCGCACGGTGGCCCACGGCCCGTCGTGCGGCAGCCGCACCCGCACGGGGTCGACCCCGTCGATCTGGGGGAGCGGGGCGGGCGGGGGCGGGGTACGGCGTCTCATCGGGGTCAAGGGTACGGAAAGCGCGCGCCGCCGGTCCGCCGGCCGCCAGGATGTGGGTCATGCCCTACCTCACCAGCCCGGTCGTGCCGGCCGGCACCCTCGCCCGCATGTCCCAGCCCGCCCTTCCCACCGGCGACGGTCTGCTGCTGCGACCGTGGCGCGCCGCGGACGCGCCCGCCGTGTACGCCGCGTTCCAGGACCCGTTGATGCACCAGTGGCACATCAGGGCCGCCGACTCCGAGGAGGAGGTCGCCGACTGGATCACCCGGTGGCGGAACTGCTGGCAGGGCGAGCGCCAGGCCCACTGGGCCGTGGTGGACGCGGACACCGGCGAACTGCTGGGGCGGGTCGCGCTGCGCGAGATCGTGCTCGGCGACGGCTGCGCCGAGGTCGCGTACTGGACGGTGGCCCGGGCGCGCGGGCGGGGAGTCGCGGTCAGGGCCACCACCGCCCTGTCCCGCTGGGCGTTCGAGGAGATCGGCTTCCACCGCCTCGAACTCTCCCACGCCACCACCAACGAGGCCTCCTGCCGCGTCGCCGTGAAGACCGGCTTCGCCCTGGAGGGCACCAGGCGCAGCGCCCTGCTCCACGCTGACGGCTGGCACGACATGCACCTCCACGCACGCGTGCACGGCGACTGAGCCCCGCCTTCTGTCCGCGTGCCCGTCCTTGCAGAGCCAGGCCGCACGCGATACATCGTGACTATTGCCCCTGTGCGCGCAACGCGATATGTTCGTTTGCGGATATTCGGAAACGAGGTGATCGTCGTGGCCGTGAAGCGTCGCACGCCCGGTAATCCGCTGGCGCTCGCGGTGATGGCGACCCTGTGGCAGAAGCCCATGCACCCGTACGAGATCGCCCAGACCCTGCGCCGTCAGGGCAAGGACACCAGCACGAAGATCAACTACGGTTCGCTCTACACGGTCGTGCAGAACCTCGAAAAGCGCGGTTTCGTCGAGGTGACCGACGTGGAGCGGCAGGGCAACCGCCCCGAGCGCACGGTGTACGGGCTCACGGACGCCGGGCGCGAGGAGCTGACCGAGTGGCTGTCGGACCTGATGGCCGTCCCGGTCAAGGAGTACCCGGTCTTCGAGACCGCCCTGTCCGTCATGGGGGTCCTGCCCCCCGAGGACGCGGTGCGGCTGCTGGAGGAACGGCTGAGCACCCTGGAGGTGCAGCTGGCCAGCGGACGCGGCGCGCTGGAGAAGCTCTACGAGACGCTGCCGCGGCTCTTCCTCGTGGAGACGGAGTACCAGCTGCACATGCTCCGGGCGCAGGCCGAATGGGTCCGCGGCTTCCTCCAGGAGATCAGGACGGGCACGCTGCCCGGAGTCGACCTCTGGCGGCGGTTCCATGACACCGGGGAACTGCCGGAGGAACTCACCGGACCCCTGTGAACGGAACGACCCCGGCACGGCTGTTGCAGCAGCCCCGCCGGGGTCTCGAACCCCGAAACGGATCCGCCGTGCGGCGGCTCCGGGCGATCGAGGTGCGGCACACCCAGGATAGCCCGGCGCTCTTCACGCGGATCTTCCGCCGTCGGCCCGCCCGGGCCGGCGGACGATCCGTCATCGCTCACCCAGGAGAGCAGTCGTCATGAACACCCGTGCGCCCGCAGTGGAGGCGCGCCGTCTCGTCAAGACCTATCCCGGTGAGGTCACCGCCCTCAGCGGGATGGACATCACCGTGACGCCCGGCACCGTCTTCGGACTCCTCGGCCCCAACGGCGCCGGCAAGTCCACCACCGTCAAGATCCTCACCACCCTGGCACGCCCCGACTCCGGCACCGCCACCGTCGCCGGACACGACGTGCTGCGCCACCCCGACCGGGTGCGCCGCGCGATCGGCGTGGTCGCGCAGCAGTCCGGCGCCGACCCGGTCGCGACGGGCCGGGAGAACCTCCAGCTCCAGGGCCGCCTCTACGGGTTGAGCGGCACCGCGCTGAACCGCCGGGTGGACGAACTGCTGGAGCGGTTCACGCTCGCCGAGGCCGCCCGCCGGCCTGTCAAGGGCTACTCGGGCGGTATGCGGCGCCGCCTGGACGTGGCGCTCGGGCTGGTACACCGGCCCGAGGTGCTCTTCCTGGACGAGCCGACCACCGGCCTCGACCCGGAGGCGCGCACCGCCATGTGGGAGGAGATCGGCCGGCTGGCCGGCGAGGAGGGTCTGACGATCCTGCTCACCACGCACTACCTGGAGGAGGCCGACCGGCTCGCCGAACGCATCGCCATCGTCGACCGCGGCCGGATCGTGGTCGAGGGCACCCCGGACGCCCTCAAGGGCGAACTGCGCGGCGACGCCGTCCGCCTGGAGCTGGGCGAGCCGGTCGGCGAGGCCGGACGCACGCCGCTCACCACTGCCCTGACCGCGCTGCCCGGGGTGCACGAGGCGCTGTGCGAGGGGCGCCGGATCAGCGTCCGCGCCGACGACGGAGCCGCCACGGTGCCCGCGCTGCTCGCCGCGCTGGACCGGGCCGGGGTCACCGTCACCTCGGCCACCGTCGCCCGGCCCTCGCTGGACGACGTCTACCTCCGCCACGCGGGCCGCCGGTACGCCGAGGCGGAGGCCGAGACCGGGGCCGTACTCACCGGAGGTGCGCGATGAGCGCCGCCCTCACCCAGACCTGGTACATGACACAGCGGCAGCTGCGGGTGTTCGCCCGGCAGCCCGCCTACGCGGTCATCACCCTCATCCAGCCGGTGATCTGGCTGTTCCTGTTCGGCAACCTCTTCAAGAAGGTGGTCGAGCTGGGCGGCTTCGGCACCACCTCCTATCTGGACTACCTGGTGCCGGGCGTGGTCGTGATGAGCGCCCTCAGCTCCAACATGTGGGCCGGCATGGGCACCTTGGAGGAGATCCAGCGCGGCACCCTCGACCGCTTCCTGACCACCCCGGTCAGCCGGGCCGCGCTGATGAACGGCAACGTCGTCAACAACGGCCTGGTCACCGCGTTCCAGTCGGTGGTCATCGTGCTGCTCGGGCTGCTCGGCGGCGCGGACTACCCCGGCGGCGTCGGCGGCGTCGCGATCCTCGTGCTGGCCGCCGTGCTGCTCGGCACGGTCTTCGGGGCCCTGTCCAACGCGCTCGGCATGCTCGTGCGCGAACGGGAGTCGATCATCGGCATCAACACCTTCCTGCTGCTGCCGTTGACCTTCCTGTCCAGCGCCTTCATGGCGCCCGCCCGGATGCCCGGCTGGATGCGGCACATCGCCGGCTTCAACCCGCTCGACTGGGCCATGGTGGCGGGCCGTTCGGCGATGTCCGAGCATCCCGACTGGGGTGACGTCCTCGGCCGCGGCGGGGCGCTGCTCGCGCTGGCGGTCGCGGCGGTGTGGCTGTCGATCCGCACCTTCCGCTCGTACCAGCGGTCGGTGTGATGATGTAGGGCATGCCGCCCTACGATCTCGCGAACCGGCTCGTCGTCGGTGTCGCCTCCAGCGCCCTGTTCGACCTTCGTGAGTCGGACGCGGTCTTCCGCGAGCAGGGCGAGGAGGCCTACCGCGCCTACCAGGAGGAGAACGTCGACGACACGCTCCGGCCCGGTGTCGCGTTCGCGTTCATCCGCAGGCTGCTGTCGCTCAATGACCTCGGCGAGCCGGGAGACCCGCTCGTCGAGGTCATCATCCTCTCCCGCAACGACCCGGACACCGGTCTGCGGGTCATGCGGTCGATCCAGACCCACGGACTGCCGATCAGCCGGGCCGTCTTCATGCAGGGCCGGTCCCCGTACAAGTTCATGCCCGCGCTGAACATGTCCCTGTTCCTGTCGGCGAACGGCGACGACGTGCGGGAGGCCGTCGCCGCGGGACTGCCCGCAGGACACGTGCTCGGAGCGGCGTACCCGGACGACGCCGCCGACCGGGAGCTGCGGATCGCGTTCGACTTCGACGGGGTGCTCGCCGGTGACGCCGCCGAGCAGGTGTACCAGACCGACGGACTGGAGGAGTTCCGCGCGCACGAGGCGCGTAACGCGGCGACCCCGCACGACCCCGGGCCGCTGCGGGACTTCCTCGCCGGGGTGAACCGGATACAGCGCCGGGAGGAGGAGCGGCGCGGGAGCGACCCGGACTACGCGGTGCGGGTCCACGTCTCCATCGTGACCGCGCGCAACGCCCCCGCCCACGAGCGGGCGGTCAACAGCCTCAAGCAGTGGGGCGTGCGGGTCGACGACGCCTTCTTCCTCGGCGGCATCGACAAGGGCGCGGTCATGAAGGTCCTGGACCCGCACATCTTCTTCGACGACCAGGTGACGCACCTGCGCAGTACGTCCCGGACCACGCCCAGCGTGCACATCCCGTTCGGCAAGATCAACGAGGTGTCGTCCTGAGCGACGGTCAGGCCGCCGCCGCGCCGCTCTCCTGCTCGGCCTCGACGCGGGCGTTCCACTCCCGCTTGGAGGCCTGCCAGCCGTCCTCGTTGTGCCCCAGGCGCCAGTAGCCGGAGATCGACAGGTCCTCGCGCGGGATGTCCCGCTCGACCCGGAGCAGCCGGCGCAGCTCCTTCACGAAGCCCGCCTCGCCGTGCACGAACGCGTGCACCCGGCCCTCGGGGAACTCCAGCGCGCGTACGGCCTCCAGGAGCGCCTCGCCGACCGGCCGGTCCCCGCGGTGCAGCCAGACGACCTCCACCTCGGAGTCGATCTTCTGCTCCTCGTCGGGGCCGGACACCTCCACCAGGGCGTGCGCGCGGGCGCCCGCGGGCAGTGCCTCCAGGGACCGTGCGATCGCGGGCAGTGCGCTCTCGTCACCGGCGAGCAGATGCCAGTCGGCGGCCGGGTCGGGGGCGTAGGCGCCGCCGGGGCCCATGAAGCGCACGGTCTCGCCCGGCTGCACCCGGGTGGCCCACGGGCCGGCCAGTCCCTCGTCGCCGTGGACGACGAAGTCGAGGGTCAGCTCCCGGTGTTCGGCATCCCAGGCGCGCACGGTGTAGGTCCGGGTCACCGGCCACTGCTCCCGCGGGAACTCCGCACGGATCCGCTCCAGGTCGAAGGGTTCCGGGTAGGTCACGCCGTCGGGGCCGAAGAGCAGCTTCACGTAGTGGTCGGTGCAGGTGTCCGCCGCGAAGTCGGCCAGGCCCTCGCCGCCGAGCACCACCCGCTGCATGTGCGGGGTCAGGCGCTCGGTGCGGATCACCTGGGCGATACGGGCCTTGCGCGGCTTTCGTCCCGGACGCTCTGCCATCACGACCTCCTGGAGAATGGTTAGGTTTACCTAAGTTAGCATCCCGCCCGGAGTCAACACCTCTTCCTTCAGTGCTTGATGAGAGCCCTTTGCCGGAACATTCCGGTCCGGATCACTCGGCGAGCGTGGTCAGCAGCCGCTGCAGCGAGCCGCCGAGTCCCCAGCGCCTGGCGAGCTGCTCCAGCGCCGCCGGGTCGCGCGGGGCGTGCGGCAGGGCCGTGTCGACCTCCGGCAGCGGGACGTCGTCGGCCACCCGCACCACCTTCGGTGCGACCGCGACATACGGCCGGGCCTCGGTGAGCCGCTTGCGCTGCGACGGCGTGAGCTTCGCCCGCGGGTCGTCGACCGCCGCCATGATCCCGGCCAGGTCGCCGAACTCGGCGAGCAGCTTGGCGGCCGTCTTCTCGCCGATCCCGGCCACGCCCGGCAGGCCGTCGCTGGGGTCGCCGCGCAGCAACGCGAGATCCGCGTACCCGCGCCCGTCGACCCCATACTTCTCGCGCAGCACCGCCTCGTCGGTCAGCTGCAGCGTGCCGACGCCCTTCAGCGGGTACAGCACCCGGATCCCGCGCGCGTCGTCCACCAGCTGGTACAGGTCGCGGTCGCCGGTGACGATGTCCACCGGGCCCTCGGCACGCGCCGCGAACGTGCCGATCACGTCGTCCGCCTCGTACCCCGCGACGCCGACCCGGGCGATGCCGAGTGCGTCCAGCACCTCCTCGATGACCGGCACCTGCGGGGAGAGGGTGTCCGGCACCTCCTCCTCGTCCGGCGCGCCCGTGTGCTCCTCGGCGACCCGGTGTGCCTTGTAGGTCGGGATGAGGTCCACCCGCCAACCGGGGCGCCAGTCGGCGTCCATGCAGGCCACCAGGTGCCCCGGCCGGTGGTCCCTGACCAGCCGGTCGATGAAGTCGAGCAGTCCGCGCACGGCGTTCACGGGCGTGCCGTCCGGGGCCTTCACGGAGTCCGGGACGCCGAAGTAGGCGCGGAAGTACAGCGAAGCGGTGTCGAGGAGCATGAGTCGTCCGGTCACGCTCGCATCATGCCGTACGGCACCGACAGCCACCCCGCGCGCCGGAACACGTTGCGTGCTGCGCACCGCCGTGACTCCGGCCACGTGCGTGTTTGCCTCCGCTTGACCTGGGCAGGCGCGGCCTCTGTTCCGACCGCCGAGACGAGAGGTACGCGTGCAATCGAGGCTTGAGGCCGAGCACCTGTTCAAGGTGTTCGGCAGAAGACCGGACGACGCCGTGGAGCGCCTGCGGCAGGGCGCCGACCGGAGGGAACTGCGCGCCGACGGCACCACCGCCGCCGTGATCGACGCCTCCTTCCGTGTCGAGGCCGGCGAGATCTTCGTCGTCATGGGCCTGTCGGGCTCCGGCAAGTCCACCCTGCTGCGCATGCTCAACGGCCTGCTGGAGCCGACCGCGGGCAGCGTCCGCTTCGACGGCCAGGACCTGACCGCACTCACCGCCCGCGAACTGCGCGAACTGCGCTCGAAGAAGATCAGCATGGTCTTCCAGCACTTCGCGCTGTTCCCGCACCGCAGCGTCCGCGACAACGCCGCCTACGGCCTGGAAGTGCAGGGCGTGCCCCGCGCCGAGCGCGAACGCCGCGCCGACGAGGCGCTCGCCCTGTGCGGCCTGGCCGGCTGGGAGAAGTCCTGGCCGGACGAGCTGTCCGGCGGCATGCAGCAGCGCGTCGGCCTCGCCCGCGCCCTCGCCACCGACGCCGACCTGCTCCTCATGGACGAGTCCTTCAGCGCCCTGGACCCGCTGATCCGCCGCGACATGCAGGACCAGCTGCTGGAACTGCAGAAGACCCTGAAGAAGACCATCGTCTTCATCACCCACGACCTCAACGAGGCCATGCGGCTCGGCGACCGCGTCGCCGTCATGCGCGACGGCCGCATCGTGCAGACCGGCACCGCCGAGGACATCCTGCTGCGCCCCGCGAACGACTACGTCGCCTCCTTCATCCAGGACGTCGACCGCTCCCGCGTGCTGACGGCGGGCGCCCTCATGGACACCTCGGTCACGGCCGACGCCCCGCTGTGCGGCTGCGAGACCGCGACCCGCGAGACGCCGTTCGCGCAGCTGTGCGCGATCAGCGCCCGGCTGTCCCACCGGGTCTCCGTCGTGGACGAGGCCAACAAGGTCGTCGGTGTCGTGCCGAGACAGCGGCTGATCGGCTTCCTCGGCGACGAGACGGCCGGTCCGGCCCCCTGTGACAACCCGGGCGGGAAGGTGATCAGCCGTGCCTAGGATCCACCTCGGCGACTGGGTCGACTCCGGCGTCAAGTGGCTGCTCGACCACCTCTCCTGGCTCTTCGACGCCGTCAAGGCGGTCATGGAGAGCATGTACAACGGCATCGACGCCGTGCTCGGCGCGCCCCAGCCGCTGCTGATGGCCGGCATCCTCGCCGTCCTCGCCTGGTGGCTGCGCGGCCTCACCGCCGGCGTCCTCGCCTTCGCCGGATTCGCGCTGGTCGATTCGCTCGCCCTGTGGGACCGGGCCATGTCCACGCTCTCCCTGGTCCTCGTGGCCACCGTGATCGCGCTGGTGATCTCCGTCCCGCTGGGCATCTGGGCGGCCCGCTCCAGGACGGTCAGCGCGACCGTGCGGCCCGTCCTGGACCTGCTGCAGACCATGCCGTCGATGGTCCTGCTGATCCCGGCCATGCTCTTCTTCGGCCTCGGCACCGCCCCCGGCGTCGTCGCCACCCTCATCTTCGCGCTCGCCCCCGGCGTCCGCATGACCGAGCTGGGCATCCGTCAGGTCGACGCCGAACTGGTCGAGGCCGCGGAGGCGTTCGGCACCACCCCGCGCAACATCCTCTGGCGGGTCCAGCTGCCGCTCGCCCTGCCGACCATCATGGCCGGCGTCAACCAGGTGATCATGCTGGGCCTCTCGATGGTCGTCATCGCCGGCATGGTCGGCACCGGCGGCCTCGGCGGTGCCGTCAACGAGGCCATCGGCCAGCTCGACATCGGCTACGGCTTCGAGGCCGGCGTCGGCATCGTCGTGCTCGCCATCTACCTCGACCGGATCACCGGCGCGCTCGGCACCCAGCTCTCCCCGCTCGGCCGCAGGGCCGCCGCGAAGGCCCGCACGCGCGCGTGGTCGTACCGCCCGCGCCCGGCCGTCGCGGTCGTCGGAGTGGTCGTGCTCGCCCTCGTCGCGGCCGGAACGAGCGTCTTCGGACCCTCCGCCGGCACCTCCGAGGCCTCCGGACCGGACGTCGGCAAGGGCAAGGAGATCAGGATCGGCTACATCCCCTGGGACGAGGGCATCGCCTCCACCTTCCTCTGGAAGGAGATCCTGGAGGAACGCGGCTTCAAGGTCACCACCACCCAGTACACCGCCGGCCCCCTCTACACCGGCCTCGCCACCGGCCAGCTCGACTTCCAGACCGACTCCTGGCTGCCCACCACCCACGCCGAGTACTGGAGCAAGTACGGCAAGCAGCTCGACGACCTCGGCAAGTGGTACGGCCCCACCTCCCTGGAGCTGACCGTCCCCTCCTATGTCAAGGACGTGAACTCCCTGGCGGACCTCAAGGACCACGCCTCCGAGTTCGGCGGGAAGATCGTCGGCATCGAGCCCAGCGCGGGCATGATGGGCCTGCTCAAGAGCAAGGTCCTCAACGCGTACGGCCTCCAGGGCAGCTACGACGTCATCGACGGCTCCACCTCCGCCATGCTCTCCGAGCTGAGGCGCGCCTACACCAGGAAGCAGCCGGTCGTCGTCACCCTCTGGTCCCCGCACTGGGCCTACAGCGACTACGACCTGAAGAAGCTCAAGGACCCCCGGGGCGCCTGGGGCAAGGGCGACGGCGTGCACACCCTGGCCCGCAAGGGCTTCACCGACGACAACCCCCAGGTCGGCCGCTGGCTGAAGGACTTCTCCATGACCGAGAAGCAGCTCACGAGCCTGGAGTCGCAGATCCAGAAGGCCGGCAAGGGCCGGGAGCAGGACGCCGTCCGCGACTGGCTCCGCGAGAACCCCGGCCTGGTCGACAAGTGGGCCCCGGTCGCCAGGAAGGACTCCCGCAGTCGGGCGGCCGGGTGACCTGACCGGTCCGGACCGCCACCCGAGGGGCGGGCGCCGCCGTACGCCGCAACGCGTCCGGCGCGCCCGTCCCTCGCCTCGTCCGCGGGCACAGCAAGAATCCGGCCAATCACTGTACGTGATGATCGTTGGCCTGAGCGCGGCCGCCCGGCCCAGCTGGTCGGCATATTCACCCCCGGTGGGTACTCAGCCACCAGGGATCCCGAGGGCCCGTCACCGTGGCGCGAACCGTGAGGGTGAGGGCTTCCCGGCATGTCGGGGATGTGACAGGGCGTGAAACGGTTTGCCGAACATGCGTAGGGTGCAGAGAAGTCATCAGAGAGGGCCCGCCCCGACCCGGGCACCCGGACAGTGGCACGACGAGCGAGGGAGGGAGCCGGAGCGATGGGCGACCACAAAGAGCAGCCCGTACGGGTGGGCGCGGCCGTCCGGCGGCGCCGCCGGGCCCTGGAACTGACCCTCGCCGTCGTGGCCGAGCGCACCGGGCTGTCGGTGCCGTTCCTCAGCCAGGTCGAGAACGACCGGGCCCGCCCCAGCCGCACCTCGCTGGAGAAACTGGCCGACGCCCTGCGCACCACGGCCGTCGAACTCCTCGCCGCCGCCGACCCGGCGGCCAGCGTGGACGTCGTCCGCGCCGACCCCGCCGACCCGGACGACTTCGCGCCCCGCACCCGCTCCCTGGTGCGCGGCCACCATCAGCTGCACGCCTCCGAGTTCACCGGCGACCACGACGCCGGCCGCGAGTTCCAGCACCGCAACGACGAGCTGATGTACGTCGCCGACGGTGCGGTGGAGATAGAGGCCGAGGGGCGCGCCTATCGCCTCGGCCGCGGCGACACGCTGTACCTGACCGGTGGGGTTCGGCACCGGTGGCGGGCCACGGTGCCGGATACGCGGGTGATCGTGGTGGCGGTGGCGGAACACATCGAGGCCGTTCAGGACAGGTCTCGCTGAGTGTCCGGCGGGAGGCGGTGAGCGGCGTGCCGGGTCTTCGGTCGTCCGCGGCGCCGTCGTGGCTGGTCGCTCCCCCGAGTTCTCGGCTTCGCTCGAACCCGGGGGGACCCCCATCGCGGCGGCAGCCGCATGTCAGGCACGGCCCCGCGCCCCTTTGGCGCGCTGCCCCGGCGGGGGTCGCGTAGTGCGCGTCGTCTCCCTGGTCCCGTCCCTCACCGAGGCCGTGGCGGCGACGCTGCCCAAGGCCCTCGTCGGTGCCACCGACTGGTGCACCCACCCGGCTGACCTCGACGTCACCCGGATCGGTGGCACCAAGAATCCGGACACGGAGCGCATCCTCGCCCTCGCCCCCGACCTGGTCATCGCCAACGAGGAGGAGAACCGCGCCCCCGACCTGGACGCCCTGCGCGCCGCGGGGTGCGAGGTGCTGGTCACCGAGGTGCGGAGCGTGCCGCAGGCCTTCGCCGAGCTGGCCCGGGTGCTCGCCGCCTGCGGTGCGCCGGGACGCCCGCGCTGGCTGGCGGAGGCGGAGGCGGCATGGGCCTCCCCGCCGCGGGCCCGGGCCCGTACCACCACCGCCGTCGTACCGATCTGGCGCCGGCCCTGGATGGTGCTGGGCCGGGACACCTTCGCGGGTGACGTCCTGGCCCGGCTCGGCGTCGGCCATCTCCACGCCGGCCATCCCGAGCGCTACCCCCGCGTGCCGCTGGAGGAGTTGCGCGCGGCGGCCCCGGACCTGGTGGTCCTGCCCGACGAGCCCTACCGCTTCACCGCCGACGACGGCCCGGAGGCCTTTCCCGGACTGCCCTGCGCCCTGGTCAGCGGGCGGCACCTGACCTGGTACGGGCCGTCCCTGGCCGAGGCGCCGCGGGTGCTGGCCGAGGCGCTGCGAGCAGCTCACCGCTGAGCAGGCCGCGTACGGTGCCGGTGGCGGCCGCCGACCAGGCGACCGCGAGGACGGCGTACAGCCCGACGGCCAGCCCGTCGTAGACCGCGAGACCGGTGCGCCGGGCGAGGACCAGGGCGCCGGTGACACATGTGCCCACCGGGAAGGTGAACGCCCACCAGGTCATCGCGAAGCCCATGCCCCGCCGGCGGGCCCGCACCACGTGCGCGGTCGCCAGCGCCAGCCACAGCAGCGCGAACCCCATGACCGGCACCCCGTACAGCACGGCGAGGACACCGAGGCCACGGTCGTACGGGGCCGGTACGACCCCGGGAGCCGCGTCCGCGATCCGGCCGACCGCGGTGGTGGACTGCCCGAGCGGACCCAGGACCAGGAACAGGGTCGGGGTGAGCGCGAGCGGCAGCGGGCCGGCGGTGACCAGCCGGGCGAAGACCAGCGGCAGCATCAGCAGCGTCGCGCACAGGCTCAGCCCGAACAGCGCGAAGCAGGCCAGCAGCAGGGTCTCGCGGGGCGGGCCCGGCGGCAGACGGGGCACCAGCAGCGGGCCGAGGGCGGCCGAGACCATGGGCGCGACCAGCGGCAACAGCCACACCGGGGTGGCCTGCGCGGGCTGTACGCGATGCCGTACGGCCATCAGGTACGGCACGGTCACGGCGGCCGCGAGCCCGACCGCCGTACCGGCGGTGAACAGGGCGGTGTCCAGGGCGACGGCCGTGCCGGTGCCGAGCAGGTCCCGCCCGGCCGTCAGGGCGCCGCCGCCGACCGACAGCAGCGCCATCGACAGGCAGCCGTAGAAGGGCGCCACGGCCGGGTCGAGGAGATGGGTGCGGGCCTGGTCCCGGTGGTGGGCCCAGTGCAGGGTCCGGGCCGTCAGCAGGGCCACGAGCATGATCAGGGACAGTGCCCAGGCCCCCTCGAAGAGATCGCGCCACCCCGGCCCGCGCACCGGCAGCGCGACGCCGGCCGAGCCGAGGACGGCGGTGCCCATGACGGGGGCGTACCAGTTGGGGCCGAGATGGCGGACCCGGGGTGCGCGGTGGACGGAGGGGACGGACTGGGGCTCGGCTACGGTGACCACACGTCCACGATCACGCCGCTGTCCGCTGCCGACCAGGAGGTACTCGCCTATGGGGGCATAAGCTGGTCTTATGAGCGAGGGGCAGCGGGAGCGCACGGAATCACTGGCCCACCGGGTGCCGGACCTGGCCGCACTGGAGTTGCTGCTGGCGGTGGCGCGGCTGGGCAGCCTCGGGGCGGCGGCGCGTGAGGTCGGCATCACCCAGCCCGCCGCCAGCAGCCGGATCCGCTCCATGGAACGGCAGCTGGGCGTGGCCCTGGTCGACCGCTCGCCGCGCGGCTCCCGGCTCACGGACGCCGGCGCGCTGGTGACGGACTGGGCCCGTCGGGTCGTGGAGGCGGCGGCGGCCTTCGACGCGGGTGCGCGGGCGCTGCGCGACCGGCGGGACTCACGCCTCAGGGTCGCGGCGAGCATGACCATCGCCGAGTACCTGCTGCCCGGCTGGCTGCTCGCGCTGCACGCCCAGCGGCCCGACACGGCGGTGTCCCTCCTCGCCGGCAACTCGGCGAAGGTCGCGGAACTGCTGCTGTCCGGTGAGGCGGACCTCGGCTTCGTGGAGGGGCTGACGGTACCGACGGGCCTGGACTCCACGGTCATCGCCCACGACCGCCTGATCGTCGTCACCGCGCCCGGCCACGCCTGGGCCCGCCGCAGGCGTCCCCTGACGGCGGACGAACTGGCGGCGACCCCGCTGATCCTCCGCGAGCGCGGCTCCGGCACCCGCCAGGTCCTGGACGCGGCGCTCGGCGGCCTCGCCCGCCCCCTGATCGAGCTGTCCTCCACCACGGCGGTCAAGGCCTCGGCCGTCAGCGGCGCGGGCCCCTCGGTCCTCAGCGAGCTGGCGGTGGGGGAGGAGCTGTCGATGCGGCGCCTGGTCGGCATCCCGGTGGAAGGCGTCTCCCTGCGCCGAGAACTGCGAGCGGTCTGGCCGACGGGGCACCGGCCGACGGGGCCGGCCCGGGAGTTGCTGTCGCTGACACGGGGCTGACGGGTGCTGCCGCCGGGCGGCGGTGCCCCGAAGCCGACGGCACCGCGGCTCGCCACGGGCGCGACCGGCCCACCCTGACCAGCACCCGGGAGCGAACCGCGACCCCTGCGGCGCGCACCCCGCAAAACCGGTGGCCGCGCCGCTCACCGACCCGGCACGATGGCCGGCATGCCCGTCACCGCCCCGCCCGCCGCAGGCGTCCGCGCCCCCTGGGAGAATCTCCCGTCCGTCGTCCGTGACGCCGTCGCCGAGGTGCTCGGGGCGCCGGTCGTGCACGCCGTCACGCAGAACGGCGGCTTCTCGCCCGGCGTCGCCGCACGGGTGCGCACCGCCGCGGGCGGCACCGGTTTCGTCAAGGCGGTGAGCGCCGAGGCCAATCCGCACAGCCCCCGCCTGCACCGCCGTGAGGCACGCACCGCCACCGCGCTCCCGGCCGCCGTAGCCGCGCCCCGGCTGCTCGGGACGTACGACGACGGCACCTGGGTGGCGCTGGTCTTCGAGGAGGTGGCGGGGCGTCAGCCGCACGTGCCGTGGCGGCCGGACGAGTTGCGCCGGGTGCTCGACGCCGTGACCGGGCTCGCCCGCACCGGCACACCGTGCCCCCTCGACGTTCCGCCCGTCGCCGAGGACCTGGCCGACAGCTTCAGCGGCTGGCGCAGGCTCCTGGACGGCGAGGCCGGTGGCGTACGCGACCGGCTCGGTGCCTGGACCGCCGCTCATCTGCCCGACCTCGCCGCACTGGAATCCCGCTGGGCCGACGGCGCCTCGGGGGACACTCTGGCCCACGGCGACCTGCGCGCGGACAACGTGCTGCTCACCGACGACGGTGGCGTCGCCCTCGTGGACTGGCCGCACGCCCTGCGCGCCGCCCCCTGGTTCGACCTTCTCGTGCTGCTGCCGTCCGTGCGGGCGCAGGGCGGACCCGATCCCGAGGAGGTCTTCACCGCGCACCCCCTGGGCCGGGACGCCGACCGGGACGCCGTGACCGCCGCGCTGGCCGCCCTCACGGGCTACTTCCTGCGCAGCTCCCTGAATCCGCCGCCCCCGGGCCTCCCCACCCTGCGCCCCTTCCAGCGCGCCCAGGGCGACGCGGCCCTGGCCTGGCTGAGAAAACGGCTGTGATCAGGGCTGGGGTCGCGGCTGCCCGGTGTCGGTTCGGGGGGCGGCTGTGACCAGGCCGGGCCTACCGCTGCCCGGCGTTGGCTCCGGGAGCGGCTGTGACCAGGCCCGGGGCCGCGGCTGCCCGGTTGGCTCATGGAGTAGCTGGGACCACGCCCGAGGCCACGGCTGGTGTCGGTTCAGGGAGCGGCTCTGAGCAGGCCCGGCATCACCGCTGCCGGCCCGGCTCAGCTCGCGGCAGCGATCAGCGCTCGCATCACGCGCAGGTCCTCGCCCATCTCGGGGTGCCACTGCACGCCGAGCACCCACCCCCGCTGCGTCGGCAGCTCGACCGCCTCCACCGTGCCGTCCGCCGCGTGGGCAGAGGGCACCAGTCCCGTGCCGAGCCGGTCCACGGCCTGGTGGTGGTAGGTGGGCACGGTCGTCTCCTCCGGCACGATCCCGGCGTACAGGCTGCCCGGCACCGGCTTCACCGGATGGCCGCCGAACACGCCGACCACCTCCGCGTGCCCCTCCAGGTGCTGCACCAGCGTCCCGCCGAGCGCCACGTTCAGCAGCTGCATGCCCCGGCAGATGCCCAGCAGCGGCGTCCCCGCGGCCAACGCGGCCTCGATCAGCGCGAGTTCCCAGGTGTCGCGGGCCGGGGCGGGCGGGCCCGTGCGGGGGTCGCGCTCGGCGCCGTACCGGGACGGGTCCACGTCCGGGCCGCCCGCGATCACCAGCCCGTCCAGCCGGGCCACCGTCGCCGCCGCCTGCTCCGGCGCGTCCGGCGGCAGCAGTGCGGCCAGCCCGCCGGCCCGCTGCACCAGCCGCGGGTAGGCGGCGGGCAGCAGGGCCGCCTCCAGTTCCCACACGCCCCACCGGGCACCGGTCTCCAGATACGTACTCACACCGATCAACGGCCGTCCGGTCACGCCGCCCTCCCAGTCATCCAAAGGTGTCCACGGATACCTTTGCAGAGCGAGGTCATGTCAGGAAGCCCCGCAGCAGTGCCGCCGTGCCCGCGCAGTGCTCGCGCATCATCTCGCGCGCGCCGTCCGCGTCCGCGTCCAGCACCGCCTCCACGATCGCGGTGTGCTGGCGCTGCGAGTGCTCCAGGTTGCGCACCAGCAGCGGGATGCAGTCGAGCAGGTCGTTCACGGTGGCCCGGACCGCCGCGTACTGCGCGGTCAGGGAGGGGGAGCCGCACAGCTCGGCAAGGGTCAGGTGCAGCAGGGTGTCCGCCCGCCGGTAGTCCGCCAGCGGAGCCTCGTGCGTGCGGTCCAGTGCCTCGCGCAACCGGTCCGCCTGCTCCCGGGTCAGTCCGTGCGCCGCGCACAGCCCGGCCGCCCCCACCTCCAGGACCTCCCGGAACCGCAGCACGTCCTCGACGTCGACCTCGGCGATCCGGCGCCGCAGCTCGTCCTCGCCGCCGGCGTCCGCGCGCGGCAGCACGAACGTTCCGCCGTAGCGCCCGCGCCGCGCCTCCACCAGCCCCTGGTCCTGGAGCACCTTCAGCACCTCGCGCAGCGTCACCCGGCTGATCCCGAGCCGTTCCGCCAGCTCGCGCTCGGCCGGCAGCCGTTCCCCGCCCGGCACCAGACCGAGCCGCACGACCTGGAGGATCTGCTCCAGTGCCTCCTCGAAGCCGTTGCCCGCCCGCACCGGCCGAAGCACCGGAGCGAGCCGGTCGTCCAGCCCGTCGGTACCGATGTCCTGCGACATCCGCCGTACCCCCTTCCCAAGCAATGGTTCTGAGCAATACCTTATGGCTCCCGGCCCGGCCGAAAAAGCGCGTAGGCGCCGAAGGAGGCTCTCCCGTGGCAGACCGCACACCCCCGCTCAGCGTCGAGGAACTGCACGCCCTCGTAGCGAGCGGTGAGATCGACACTGTCGTCCTGGCCTTCCCCGATATGCAAGGGCGCCTCCAGGGCAAGCGGTTCGCCGCCCGCTTCTTCCTGGACGAAGTGCTGCGACACGGCACCGAGGGGTGCAACTACCTCCTCGCCGTCGACACCGAGATGAACACCGTCGACGGCTACGCGATGTCCTCCTGGGACCGCGGCTACGGCGACTTCGCCATGCACCCCGACCTCGCCACCCTGCGCCGCATCCCCTGGCACCCCGGCACCGCCCTGCTCGTCGCGGACCTCGCCTGGAACGACGGCTCCCCGGTCGTCGCCGCGCCCCGCCAGATCCTGCGCCGCCAGCTGGAGCGGCTCGCCGAACTCGGCTACACCGCGCAGGTCGGCACCGAGCTGGAGTTCATCGTCTTCAAGGACAGCTACGAGGCGGCCTGGGACGCGGGCTACCGGGGCCTGACCCCCGCCAACCAGTACAACATCGACTACTCGATCCTCGGCACCGGCCGCATCGAACCCCTGCTGCGCCGGCTGCGCAACGACATGGCCGGCGCCGGCCTCACCGTCGAGTCCGCCAAGGGCGAGTGCAACCCCGGCCAGCACGAGATCGCCTTCCGCTACGACGAGGCCCTCGTCACCTGCGACCAGCACGCGCTGTACAAGACCGGCGCCAAGGAGATCGCCGCCCAGGAGGGCGTCTCGCTCACCTTCATGGCCAAGTACAACGAGCGCGAGGGCAACTCCTGTCACATCCACCTCTCGCTCGCCGACGCCGCCGGCGACAACGCCATGGCCGACGGCGACGGAATGTCCGACGTCATGCGGCACTTCCTCGCCGGACAGCTGGCCGCCCTGCGCGACTTCTCGCTCCTCTACGCACCCAACATCAACTCCTACAAGCGGTTCCAGCCCGGCTCCTTCGCCCCCACCGCCGTCGCCTGGGGCCACGACAACCGCACCTGCGCCCTGCGCGTGGTCGGCCACGGCCGCTCCCTGCGCTTCGAGAACCGCCTCCCCGGCGGCGACGTCAACCCCTACCTCGCCGTCGCGGGGCTCGTCGCGGCAGGCCTGTACGGCATCGAGCAGAAACTCGAACTCCCCGAACCCTGCCCGGGCAACGCCTACACCGCCGACTTCGCGCACGTCCCGACCACCCTCCGCGAAGCCGCCGAACTCTGGGAGACCAGCCCGATCGCCAAGGCCGCCTTCGGCGACGAGGTCGTGGCCCACTACCGGAACATGGCGCGCGTCGAACTGGACGCCTTCGACGCCGCGGTCACCGACTGGGAGCTGCGCCGCTCCTTCGAACGCCTGTGACAACGCCTGTGAAAGGTCATCACGTGTCCGACCCGCACGAGCTCGTCGTCCTCAACCCCGCCACGGAAGAGGTCCTCGCCACCGTCCCCGCCGCGAGCGAGGAGGATGTGGCCGCCGCCGTCGTACGGGCCGCGCGCGCCCAGACCGGATGGGCCGCCCTCGCCCCCGCCGACCGCGCCCGCCTGCTGCGCCGCTTCGCCGACACCGTCGACGCCCACGTCGAAGAGCTGGCGCGACTGGAGGTCCGCGAGGCCGGCCACACCGTCGGGAACGCCCGCTGGGAGGCCGGCAACGCCCGGGACCTGCTGCTGTACGCGGCCGGCGGCGCCGAACGCCTCCTCGGCCGGCAGATCCCGGTGCCCGGCGGCTGGAACGTCACCTTCCAGGAACCCCTCGGCGTCGTCGGGGTGATCGCGCCCTGGAACTTCCCGATGCCGATCGCCGCCTGGGGCTCCTTCCCGGCGCTCGCGGCCGGGAACGCGGTCGTCCTCAAGCCCGCCGAGACCACCCCGCTCACCGCGCTCCGCCTCGCCGAACTCGCCCTTCAGGCAGGCCTGCCCGAGCACGTCTTCCAGGTGCTGCCCGGCTACGGCCACACCGCCGGACGCGCCCTGGTGGACCACCCGGACGTCGCCAAGATCGTGTTCACCGGCTCCACCCGCACCGGCCGCGAGGTCATGGAGCGCTGCGCGCGGCTCGTCAAGCCGGTCACCCTCGAACTCGGCGGCAAGAGCCCCAACATCGTCTTCGCCGACGCCGACCTCACCACCGCCCTCGACCCCTTCTCCTTCCTGGACAACTCCGGCCAGGACTGCTGCGCCCGCACCCGCATCCTGGTGCAGGAGACGGTGCTGGAGGAGGCCCGGGACTTCCTCGCCGACGCGCTCGCCTCCGTCGTCGTGGGCGACCCCGCCGACGAGAAGACCCAGATGGGCCCGCTGATCTCCGGCCAGCAGCTGGACCGCGTACGGTCGTACGTCCCCGCGGACGCCCCCGCCCTGCGCGGCAGCGCCCCCGACGGCCCCGGCTTCTGGTTCCCGCCGACGGTCCTGACGGGGGAGCGGCCGGACAGCCGGGCGGCCCGCGAGGAGATCTTCGGGCCCGTCGCCGTCCTCCTCCCCTTCACCGACGAGGAGGACGCGATCCGCCTCGCCAACGACACCCCCTACGGCCTCTCCGGCTCCCTGTGGACCCGGGACCTCGGCCGCGCCCTGCGCCTCTCCCAGGCCGTCCGCGCGGGCAACCTGTCCGTCAACTCCCACTCCAGCGTCCGCTACTGGACCCCGTTCGGCGGCTTCAAGCAGTCCGGCCTCGGCCGCGAACTGGGCCCCGACGCCCTGACCGCCTTCACCGAAACCAAGAACGTCTTCATCAGCAACGTCTCCCCCAGCACGGAGGGCCCCGCACAGTGACCGAGAACAGTGTTTGCCGCCGCCTGGTCGGCCGTACCGCCGTCGTGACCGGAGCCGGCAGCGGCATCGGCCTCGCCACCGCCCGCCGGCTCGCCTCCGAGGGCGCCCACGTCGTCTGCGCGGACGTCGACGAGGTCCGCGGCAAGGCCGTCGCCGACGAGGTCGGCGGACTCTTCGTGAAGGTCGACGTCACCGACCCCGAGCAGGTCGAGGCGCTGTTCAGGACGGCGTACGACACCTACGGCAGCGTCGACGTCGCCTTCAACAACGCCGGCATCTCCCCGCCCGACGACGACTCCATCCTGGAGACCGGCCTGGAGGCCTGGAAGCGGGTCCAGGAGGTCAACCTCACCTCCGTCTACCTGTGCTGCAAGGCAGCCATCCCCTACATGCGCCGCCAGGGCAAGGGCTCCATCATCAACACGGCGTCCTTCGTGGCCCGGATGGGCGCGGCGACCTCCCAGATCTCGTACACCGCCTCCAAGGGCGGCGTGCTGGCCATGTCCCGCGAGCTGGGCGTGCAGTTCGCCCGGGAGGGCATCCGGGTCAACGCCCTGTGCCCCGGGCCGGTCAACACCCCGCTCCTCCAGGAGCTGTTCGCCAAGGACCCCGAGCGGGCCGCCCGCCGGCTCGTCCACATCCCGGTCGGGCGGTTCGCCGAGGCCGAGGAGATCGCCGCCGCGGTCGCCTTCCTGGCCAGCGACGACTCCTCCTTCGTCAACGCCACCGACTTCCTGGTGGACGGCGGGATCGCGGGAGCGTACGTCACGCCCCTGTAGGACGCGTCACAGGAACGTGTGTCCTTCGCCCCGGTAGGTGGGCACGGTCGCGGTGACCGTGTCCCCCTCGACCAGGTGGAGGGCGTCGAACCGCTCGCACAGCTCGCCCGCCTTCGCGTGCCGGAACCACACCTTGTCGCCGATGAGGAGGTCGTCGGCGGGCGAGCCGAGCAGCGGGGTCTGCACCTCGCCGGGGCCTTCCTGGGGGTCGTACGCCAGCCCCTGCGGCAGGTACGGCACCGGAAGCCGGTCGGGCCCCGCGGCGCCGGAGGCCGGATAGCCGCCGCCGAGCACGGTGACGACCCCGACCCCCGGCCGCCGTACGACGGGCTGGGCGAACAGGGCCGCCGGACGGCCGGTGAACGACGTGTAGTTGTCGAAGAGCCGCGGCACGTACAGCCCCGAACCGGCCGCTATCTCGGTCACGGCGTCCTCGGCGGCGGTGTGCTGCACACTGCCCGTGCCGCCGCCGTTGACGAACTCCAGACCGGGGACGACGGCCCGCACCGCGCGGACGACCGCGGCCCGCCGCGCGGCCAGTTCCCGGCGGGCGGCGGCCTGCATCAGCCGGATCGCCCGGGACCGCAGCGGCCGCCCGGCCACCGCGTCCCCGACCCCGGCGACGTGCCCCTCGTACGCCATGATCCCCACCAGCCGGAAGCCCGGCCGCCGGGCCACGCTCCGGGCCAGCTCGGCGAGTTGGGCGGGGGAGCGCAGCGGAGAGCGCCGCGCCCCGACCCGGACGCGACCGCCCAGCAGCTGCAGTGAAGTGTCCAACTCCAGGCAGACGCGCACCACTTCGCGTCCCCCGTCACGGGCGGCGTCGATGAGGTCGAGGTGCGCCGGATCGTCCACCATCACGGTCACCGCACCGGCGAGCTTGGGATCGGCGGCCAGCTCCGCGAAGCCGGCCCGGTCGGCCGAAGGATAGGCCAGTAGGACGTCGTCGAACCCGGAGCGGGCGAGCCACAGCGACTCGGCCAGCGTGAACGACATGATCCCCTGGAAGCCGTCCCTGGCCAGGACGCGCTCCAGCAGGGCCCGGCAGCGCACGGACTTGCTGGCGACCCGGACCGGCTTGCCGGCGGCCCGGCGGACGAGATCGGCCGCGTTGGCGTCGAAGGCCTCCAGGTCCACGATCGCGAGAGGGGCGTCGAGATGGGCGGTGGCCCGGTCGTAACGGGCCCGGTCGGCGGCGCGCGCAGTCATGACGGAAGCCTGCCAGACGGGATTACCGCAGGGTAGGGGGACGTTCCGGGCAGATGCCCCGGCGCCCCGGACTCGTTCTGATTCCGGCCCGGACAACCCGTAGAGTGACGCGCACGTACGGCGGAACGACCCCGGCCGCTTCGCTGAACCGGGATGCCGCTCCGGCCGTACGGGTATGCGTGCCCGGGACGGAGCCTTCGCCCGGGCACGGCCGAGCAGCGCAGCGGCCCGCGTACGTGAGGACGGCCCGGGCAGCACGAGGAAACGGGGGGTGCATGAGCACGGAAGCGCGCCACGCACCCATCCCGCCGCGCCCCTCGGCCCCACCGCGCCCGTCGACTCCGCCCGGCCGCCCGGCGGACACCAGTGCCGAGCCGCCCGCGCACCGGCCGCCCGCCGCCCCGGCGCCGCCGCACCCCGCTTCCGCCCGCGTGGCCGACACGGCACTCCCCGAGGACCCCGACGACGAGCCGTCGGTCTTCACGCCCCGCACCCCCCGCCCGACCGCCGGCAACGGCTCGGCTTCCGACGGGGGTCCGGTGGCCGGTGGTATGCCCGCTGCCGGGGGTTTCGCGCGGGGGAGCCGGGCGGCTGCGAGGGGTGGCGTGCCTGGCGACCGGGGCAGCGTCGCAGACAGGGGCCCGGGGCTCGCCGGGCGGGCGCCGGGCGGCGGCCTGCCCTCCGCCGCAGAACTCGCGCATGACGGCCGGACGCCGTCCGCAGGGTTCGCGCGTCACGGTTCCGGTTCCGCCGGGCGGTCGACGGGAGACGTCCCGCTCTCCGGCGGCGGCCTCGACGACCGGGCCTCCGCCGACGGTACCGCGCACGACGGTCGCTCGGCGGGCGGTGGCTTTGTGCGTGGGGATCGGCTGGCCGGCGGTGGCTTGGGGCGGGGGGATCGGTCGGCCGAAGGTACCCCGCACGACGGTCGCTCGGCGGGCGGTGGCTCTGGGCGCGGGGATCGGCTGGCCGGCGGTGGCTTTGGGCGGGGGGATCGGTCGGCCGAAGGCACCGCGGGCGACGGCCGCTCGGCCGGCGGTGGCTTTCGGGGTGCGGATCGGTCGGCCGAAGGCGGCTTTGGGCGTGCGGATCGGTCGGCCGAAGGTGGCCTTGGCCGTGGGGATCGCTCGGCCGGCGGTGGCCCCGGGCGTGCGGATCGGTCGGCCGGTGGGCGGGCCGTGCGTGGCGGGCGGCCGGTGGGTGAGGTCTCCGGGGGCCGTGCCGGTGCGCCCGGCCGCAATCCGGTGGTGCCCGACGTCGCCGAGCCCGCGAGTCCGCCACCCCCGCCCGCCTCGGCACGGTTCCCCGATGCTCCGCCCCCGACGGGGCGTCAGGTACCGGGCCCGGCGTCCCGGCGGCCGGGAGCGCCGGCCGAGACCTCCTCGGAGACCACCGCCCGGCTCCGGCCCGTCACCGACTCCGCGGAGCCTCGGCGCGCCCGCGCCGGGTCCGTGCCCGCCGCCCCGGAGCCCCGGAGCTCCGACGGCGCGCCCGTACCCGCCGGGCGCGGCGGTGAACGCCGTACCGCCGCCGCATCCGTCCCTCGTGGCTCCGCCGTGTCCGCCGGGCGGGCGCAGACGGACGCGTGGATCCCCGCGGCGCCCGCCCGCCCCTCGTCGGCCACGGGCCCGGCCGGGCCCGACCCGGCGCTGGCCTGGAGTGCCGCCGCGGCCGCGCGGCCCGTCGTGTCGTTCGCGGCGCCCGAGGCGTTCGGCGAGCCCGTCCGGCACCGGGTGGGCTCCCGCACCGTCGCCGCTGCCGCCTGTCTCGTGCTCGGCCTCGGTCTCATCGGCGGTGCCGCGACCGGGAGTTGGCTCACCGACGATGACGACAGCGCCTCCGGCGACCACTTCGCCACCGCCGGGACGCTCTGGCACAACGTGCCCGTGGACCAGCTCTTCCCGCCCACCGTCCAGGGCACGGGCGCCGGACCCGGCGGCGCCGACCGCACCTGGACCAGGATCGCCGTGGCCCCGGACGGCGGCTGCGCCCACGCCTTCGACCCGCTGCTGCAGAAGGTCCTCGCCCCCGTCGGCTGCCGTCGGCTGCTGCGCGCCACCTACACCGACGCCACCCAGAGCTACGTCACCACCGTCGGCCTGCTGTTCACCAAGGCCGACCCCGCCGCCATGTCCGCGCTGGCCCACCGTTTCCGCACCGAGCGCCTGGACCGGCGCGCCGATCTGATGCCCCGTCCCTACCCGGCCCAGGGCACCCCCGCGGCCGGCTTCGGCAGCAAGCAGCGCGCCTCCTGGACCATCTCCGTCCTCACCGACGCCCCCGTCGTCGCCTACGCCGTCTCCGGCTGGGCCGACGGCCGCAGCGTCGACGCCCCGCAGCCCGCCGCCGACGCCGTCAGCGCCGGTGCGACCACCGCACCGGCCCAGGCCGGTCTCGGCAACGAGGCCCAGGGCCTGGCCGACCGCATCGAGCGGCGCCTGCGCCAGAGCATCGGCACGGTGACGGAGACACCCTCATGAGGCGTTCGATATGCGGCCACCGCCGCCCGCTCCGCACCCCGGCGGCGGTGAGCCTGCTGCTCGCCGCCGCGCTCGCCCTGCTGCCGTCCACCGCCGCCCACGCCGACGGCATCCGTGCCCAGCAGTGGGCCCTGTCGGCCCTGAACCTGGACGAGGCCTGGCGCACCACCAAGGGCCGCGGCGTCACCGTCGCCGTCCTGGACACCGGCGTCGAGGCCGACCACCCCGACCTCGCCGGCAACGTCCTGCCCGCCAAGGACATGATCGGTTTCGGCGCCCGGCAGGGCGACCGCACCTGGGCCCGGCACGGCACGGCCATGGCCGGCATCATCGCCGGGCACGGCCACGGCCCGGGCGGCACCGCCGGTGTCATGGGCGTCGCCCCCGAGGCGAAGATCCTGCCCGTGCGCGTGATCCTGGAGGACGGCGACCCCGCCCGCGCGAAGGCCCGTACCAGCCGCGGCAACGCGCTCGCCGAGGGCATCCGCTGGGCCGCCGACCACGGCGCCGACGTCATCAACCTCTCCCTCGGCGACGACTCGGACTCCGCGCACCCCGAGCCGAGCGAGGACGAGGCCGTGCAGTACGCCCTGGGGAAGGGCGTGGTGGTCGTCGCCTCCGCGGGCAACGGCGGCGACAAGGGCGACCACGTCTCCTACCCCGCCGCCTACCCCGGTGTCATCGCCGCGACCGCCGTCGACCGCTTCGGCACCCGCGCCTCCTTCTCGACCCGCCGCTGGTACGCGGCGGTCAGCGCGCCCGGCGTCAACGTGGTCATCGCGGACCCCGACCACAAGTACTACGAGGGCTGGGGCACCTCGGCCGCGTCCGCCTTCGTCTCCGGCGCCGCGGCCCTGATCAAGGCCGCCCACCCGGACCTGAGCCCGGCCCAGATCAAGACGCTCCTGGAGGACACCGCCCAGGACGCGCCGGTCGGCGGCCGGGACGACTCCCGCGGCTTCGGCATGATCGACCCGGTGGCGGCGCTGAGGGCGGCCGGACGGCTGAAGCCGCGGAACCTGAGCGCGGCGTCGTACGGCGAGAAGTACTTCGGCGCCGGCCCGGACACCCCCAGGGCCGGCTCCTCGGCCTCCGACTGGGCGGGCCCGCTGGCCGGCGGCGCCGGCGGGGTCCTGCTGGTGGCCGGCGTGGTGCTGTGGCGGGGCCGCAGACAGACGATCTGACGACGCCCGGGGACCACACGTCCGCGGACCGCATCAGGCCCATGGGAGGCGCCGGCCTTCCGGGCCGGGGGCCCGGGGGCGCCGCCGGCGATACGGCCGTCGTGCCCGCACGCGCCCGCGCCCTCACGCCGGGACCCCGGTGAAGGCTCCCGTGCAGCGGGCCGGTGAGGTGCCGATAGGGTCGGTGACTGTGGCGAACAAGAACATTCCCGACCCCGGCTTCTCCGACGACGACGGCTCCGCCGACCCCCGGCTGAGCGCCGCGCTCGCCGCCTGGGCCGAGGACCGCAGCGCCCTCGGGCCGGTGCTTGAGGCGCTGAAGGGGGCCCGCCTGCTCGTGCCCGTCGTCGCCGTGCTCGGCGAGGTCGAGGAGGACGAGCACGGGCTGCGCCGCGAGAAGACCAGCGACATGGCCGTACCCACCCTGAAGGCCGGCCACCGCACCGCCCTGCCCGCGTTCACCTCCACCGACTCGCTCGCCCGCTGGGACCCCGGGGCCCGCCCGGTCGCCGTGCCCCTGCACCAGGCGCTGCAGGCCGCCGCCCACGAGAAGGCCGACACGGTCGTGCTGGACCTCGCCGGACCGGTGCCGTTCGAGCTGACCGGACCGGCGCTGCTCGCCCTCGCCGAAGGCCGTACCAGCACCGACCCGCTCGCCGACCCGGCCGTGATCGACGCCGTCCGTACGGCCGTCGCGGCGGAAGCCGCCGTGCTGCGCGCCCACCTCGGCCCCGGACAGGCCGACGGCACCCTCGCCCTCGTCCTCGACCCGGCCGCGGCACCCGCCGAGGCGGCCCGTGCGGTCGCCGAGCGCCTCGCCGCCGACGAAACACTGAGGGCCCGCCTGGTGCGCGGCCTCGACCTGGCACTGCTGCCGGCCGGGACCACGCCTCCGGGCGAGCCCCTGTATGTGAAGGAGTAGGTCAGCTGTAGACGGGGCCGGTGTACTTCTCGCCCGGCCCCTGGCCCGGCTCGTCCGGCACGATCGACGCCTCGCGGAACGCCAGCTGCAGCGACTTCAGGCCGTCGCGCAGCGGGGCCGCGTGGAAGGAGCTGATCTCGGTCGTGCTCGCGTCCAGCAGCCCGGCGAGTGCGGTGATCAGCTTGCGGGCCTCGTCCAGGTCCTTGTACTTCTCGCCCTCCTCGCTCAGCCCGAGCTTCACGGCGGCGGCGCTCATCAGGTTGACGGCGACCGTCACGATCACCTCGACGGCGGGGACCTCGGCGATGTCCCGGGCCATCGCGTCGAAGTCGGGGTTCTCAGGAGGGGTCTCACTCATGCCCCACACGATAGGCGGTCCTTCGGCGGGGCCTCCGATTAGCCCTTCCCCGGCGGCCCTGCTAACCTTGTGTAACGACCGGCTGGACAACCCTGCCAACAGCAGAGTGTCCGGCCCACAAGTGGAGGCTCCGATCTCCCACCTGACCGTCCTCCGGGACGGCGGGTCATCCGGTCAGGCGGCCACCATCGTTCCGTACGGACGATGGAGTCGCCCGAAGTGCGCCCCGCGGTCACCGCGGCGGTGCTCCGGTAGTCATTGGAGCCCCGCCTGTGATCGTCCGGGGCATTTTTTGTGCGTCGGCGCGGTTAGGTCTTACGAACAAAGACGTTACGCGGCTGTCCGCCAGACCGCCGTGTGGTGCTACCGAGGAGGATCCATCAGCGCCGAGCCCCGCATCAACGACCGGATTCGCGTTCCCGAGGTGCGACTTGTCGGTCCCAGTGGTGAGCAGGTGGGCATCGTCCCGCTCGCGAAGGCACTGGAGCTTGCGCAGGAGTACGACCTGGACCTGGTCGAGGTCGCGGCGAACGCCCGTCCGCCCGTGTGCAAGCTCATGGACTACGGGAAGTTCAAGTACGAGTCGGCCATGAAGGCCCGTGAGGCGCGCAAGAACCAGGCGCACACGGTCATCAAGGAGATGAAGCTCCGGCCGAAGATCGACCCGCACGACTATGACACCAAGAAGGGTCACGTCGTCCGGTTCCTCAAGCAGGGCGACAAGGTCAAGATCACGATCATGTTCCGTGGTCGCGAGCAGTCCCGGCCCGAGCTGGGCTACCGACTGCTGCAGCGCCTCGCGGAGGACGTCCAGGACCTCGGCTTCGTGGAGTCGAACCCGAAGCAGGACGGCCGAAACATGATCATGGTCCTCGGTCCGCACAAGAAGAAGACCGAGGCGATGGCCGAGGCCCGTCAGGCGCAGGAGGCCCGCAAGGCCGAAGCGAAGGCGAACCCCGGTAAGTCGCAGAACCCTGCCGAGGCTGAGGCGCCGTCCGAGGAGCCTGCCGAGGCGTGATCCCGGGGGACTCACGTCCCCGAGGATGTAACCGACAGAAGAACGACGCTCCACCGTGCCCGGTTTCACGACCGGGCACCGGAGCGCCACCGACGAGGAGAGAACGGCGCTATGCCGAAGAACAAGTCGCACAGCGGTGCCAGCAAGCGCTTCAAGGTCACCGGCTCCGGCAAGGTGCTCCGCGAGCGCGCCGGCAAGCGCCACCTGCTCGAGCACAAGTCGTCCCGCGTCACGCGTCGCCTCACCGGCAACGCCGAGATGGCCCCGGGCGACGCCGCGAAGATCAAGAAGCTTCTCGGCAAGTGACGCGGCGGCGCCTGAGCGCCGTGCGTCTGGACCGGGACCGAATCGATTCCGGGTCGTGTGAGTACCCCCACGACCCCGCTACAAGGAGTTAACAAGTGGCACGCGTCAAGCGGGCAGTCAACGCCCACAAGAAGCGCCGGGCGATCCTCGAGCAGGCCTCCGGCTACCGCGGTCAGCGCTCGCGCCTGTACCGCAAGGCCAAGGAGCAGGTCACCCACTCGCTGGTCTACAACTACAACGACCGCAAGAAGCGCAAGGGCGACTTCCGTCAGCTGTGGATCCAGCGCATCAACGCCGCTGCCCGCGCCAACGGCATCACCTACAACCGCTTCATCCAGGGTCTGAAGGCCGCGAACATCGAGGTCGACCGCAAGATCCTGGCCGAGCTGGCCGTGAACGACGCGAACGCGTTCGCCGCGCTCGTCGAGGTCGCGCAGAAGGCGCTGCCGTCGGACGTCAACGCGCCGAAGGCCGCGTGACGCTGCGCCGGCCTTGAGCCGACGCTCACTGGACCCGCAGGCTTTTACGGCTTGCGGGTCCTGTTGTTTGGGGTCCCCAGGTGGTCTTTCGACTGCGGGCCGGTGGGGCTTCTCGCGCAGTTCCCCGCGCCCCTTGGGCCGGCTGCGGCGACGCGGTTGAAAGAGCGCTGCACGTTGAAATCTCCTGAAGGTGAAGAAGAGGATGCCCCCCGTCAGCCCCGAGCTGATCTCCCCCCGGTCCGCCCGTGTCGCCGCCGCCCGGCGGCTGGCCAAGCGGAACTTCCGGGGCAAGGACCGGCTGTTTCTCGCGGAGGGCCCGCAGGCCGTGCGGGAGGCCGCCGGGCACCGGGACGCGAACGGCACCCCCACCCTCGTCGAGCTGTTCGCCACGGTCGAGGCCGCGGAGCGGTACGCCGACATCATCGGCGCGGCCCGCGACGCCGGCGCCCGTGTGCACCTGGCCTCCGAGGACGTCATCGCCGACATCTCGACCACCGTCACCCCGCAGGGCCTGGTCGGGGTCTGCGGGTTCCTGGACACGCCGTTCGAGGAGATCCTCGCCGCCCGGCCGAAGCTGGTCGCCGTCCTCGCCCATGTGCGCGACCCCGGCAACGCCGGCACCGTGCTGCGGTGCGCCGACGCCGCCGGGGCCGAGGCCGTGATCCTCACCGATGCCTCCGTCGACCTGTACAACCCCAAGGCCGTACGCGCCTCCGTGGGCTCGCACTTCCATCTGCCCGTCGCCGTGGGCGTCCCGGTCGAGCGGGCCGTGGCCGGGCTGAAGGCCGCCGGCGTACGGATCCTGGCCGCCGACGGCGCCGGGACCGACGACCTCGACGACGAACTCGACAAGGGGACCATGGGCGGGCCCACCGCCTGGGTGTTCGGCAACGAGGCCTGGGGACTCCCGGAGGAGACCCGCGCGCTCGCCGACGCCGTCGTCCGCGTCCCCATCCACGGAAGGGCCGAGAGCCTGAACCTCGCCACCGCCGCCGCCGTATGTCTGTACGCGTCGGCCCGTGCGCAGCGCGCCTCCGGAGGGTGCCGCTCCGCCACGGACCGCTAAGGGTGTTGCACAAGGCCGTGAGCTGGGCATCTCCCTTGTATGGCTGGGGCGTTTAGTAGGGTGACCAGCGCGGGGCCCTGCGCCGTCTGAGAGGTGGGCTACGGGGATGAGTGTGGCCGGCACGAGTTCCGCGCCGGGGGGACGGGACGCGCGGCGTACAGCAGTGCCCCGGCAGGGCGATCCCGCGGGCCTCGACCCCGACCAGCTGCCCGACGGCCTCGTCGTCGCCGACGAGCACGGCCGGGTGGTCTGCTTCAACGCGGCCGCCGCCCGCATCACCGCCCAGCGCGCCGCCGACGCCCTCGGCCGGCCCCTGGAGAGGGCGCTGCCGCTGGAGGATCTGGAAGGCCGCCGCTGGTGGCAGCTCATCGACCCCTATGGCGGGCTCGCCATCCGGACCCGGCAGCCGGAGCGCAATCTGCTGCTGCCCGGCGGCCGGGAGGTCCTCGTCTCCGCCAGGTATGTGCGGGCCGAACCGCTCGGACCCGTGCGGCAGGTCGTCGTCTCGCTGCGGGACACCGAGGCCCGCCGCCGCACCGAGCGCAGCCACGCCGAGCTGATCGCGACGGTCGCCCATGAACTGCGCTCGCCCCTGACCTCGGTGAAGGGCTTCACCGCCACGCTCCTCGCCAAGTGGGAACGCTTCACCGACGACCAGAAGCGGCTGATGCTGGAGACCGTCGACGCCGACGCCGACCGCGTCACCCGGCTCATCGCCGAGCTGCTCGACATCTCGCGGATCGACTCCGGGCGCCTGGAGGTGCGCCGGCAGCCCGTCGACATCGGGGCCGCCGTCTCCCGGCACATCCAGGCCTATGTCGCCGCCGGCCAGCCCGCCGGCCGCTTCCTGCTGCGCATCGAACAGCCGCTGCCCGCCCTGTGGGCCGACCCCGACAAGATCGACCAGGTGCTCAGCAACCTCATCGAAAATGCCGTGCGGCACGGCGAGGGAACCGTCACCATTGACGTCACGCCCTGCGCATCCCCGCGCGAGGGCGAGGAAACCGGCACATCGGTCACGGTGAGCGACGAGGGTCCCGGCATCCCGGAGGAGTCCATGAACCGCGTCTTCACCCGCTTCTGGCGGGGCAGCAAACGCGGCGGCACGGGCCTCGGGCTGTACATCGTCAAGGGCATCGTCGAGGCCCACGGCGGCACGATCACGGTCGGCCGCGCCCCCCGTGGCGGCGCCGAGTTCCGATTTACGCTGCCCGTGAGCGCACCGGCGTACCTCGCCTGAGAACGCCTGAGTGCCCCGCGGGCGCATTCGTCTGCCTCCACCCCGTTAGACTCGGCCTTTGGCACCTTTGTGTCCCGAATACCATGACGCACTGTCCATGAGCCGGTGACGGGGACCATCCGCCAGCCAATCGGAAGCACGGGAAGAGATGTCGGCACCGAATAAGTCGTACGACCCTGTAGAGGTCGAGGCGTTGAAACCTGAAGAGATCGAGCGCATGCGGGACGAGGCGCTCGCCGCCTTCGCCGCCGCGGACTCCCTCGACGCGCTCCACGAGGCCAAGGTCGCCCACACCGGCCCCACCTCCCCGCTGGCCCTGGCCAACCGCGAGATCGGCGCCCTGCCCCCGCACGCCAAGGCCGAGGCCGGCAAGCGCGTCGGCATGGCCCGCGGCGGCGTGAACAAGGCCCTCGCCGCCCGCCAGGCCGAGCTGGAGGCCGAGCGGGACGCCCGCGTGCTGGTGGAGGAGGACGTCGACGTCACGCTGCCGTACGACCGCGTCCCGGCCGGCGCCCGCCACCCGCTGACCACGCTCTCGGACCGCATCGAGGACATCTTCGTGGCCATGGGCTACGAGGTCGCCGAGGGCCCGCAGGTCGAGGCGGAGTGGTTCAACTTCGACGCCCTCAACATCGGCCCGGACCACCCGGCCCGCGGCGAGGCCGACACCTTCTTCGTGCAGGGCCCCGACGGCGGCGCCGAGTCCGGTGTCGTGCTGCGCACCCACACCTCCCCGGTGCAGATCCGCTCCCTGCTCGACCGCGAGCCGCCGGTCTACGTGATCTGTCCCGGCCGCGTGTACCGCACGGACGAGCTGGACGCCACGCACACGCCCGTCTTCCACCAGGTCGAGCTGCTCGCCGTGGACGAGGGCCTGGCCATGGCCGACCTCAAGGGCACCCTGGACCACATGGTCCAGTCCCTGTTCGGCGAGGGCATGAAGACCCGGCTGCGGCCGAACTTCTTCCCGTTCACCGAGCCGAGCGCCGAGATGGACATGCTCTGCTACGTCTGCAAGGGCGAGTCCGTCGGCAACCCCGACCGGCCCTGCCGCACCTGCTCCAGCGAGGGCTGGATCGAGCTCGGCGGCTGCGGCATGGTCAACCCGCGGGTGCTCACCGCCTGCGGCGTCGACCCGGAGAAGTACAGCGGCTTCGCCTTCGGGTTCGGCATCGAGCGGATGCTGATGTTCCGCCACAACGTCGAGGACATGCGAGACATGGTTGAGGGTGACGTCCGGTTCACCCGGCCGTTCGGGATGGAGATCTGATGCGGGTCCCGCTTTCTTGGCTGCGGGAGTACGTCGACCTGCCGGCGACGGAAACCGGCCGCGACGTCCAGGAGAAGCTGGTCTCGGCCGGTCTGGAAGTCGAGACCGTCGAACAGCTCGGCGCCGACCTCAAGGGCCCGCTGGTCGTCGGCCAGGTGCTGACCATCGAGGAGCTGGAGGGCTTCAAGAAGCCGATCCGCTTCTGCACCGTCGACGTCGGCCAGGCCAACGGCACCGGTGAGCCCCAGGAGATCGTCTGCGGCGCCCGCAACTTCGCGGTCGGCGACAAGGTCGTGGTCGTCCTCCCCGGCGCCACCCTGCCCGGCGGCTTCTCCATCGCCGCCCGCAAGACCTACGGCAAGACGTCCCACGGCATGATCTGCTCGACCGACGAGCTGGGCATGGGCGACGACGGCACCCACGGCATCATCGTGCTGCCGCCGGAGACCGAGGTCGGCAAGGACGCCATCGAGCTGCTGGAGCTGGTCGACGAGGTCCTGGACATCGCCGTCACCGCCAACCGCGGCGACTGCCTGTCCATCCGCGGCGTCGCCCGCGAGACCGCCATCGCCTACGGCCTGCCGCTGCGCGACCCGGCCCTGATCGACGTACCGGCCCCGAACGCCTTCGGCTACCCGGTCCAGGTCTCCGAGCCGTTCGGCTGCGACCGCTTCACCGCCCGCACGGTCACCGGCCTGCGCCCCGAGGCCCGCTCCCCGATCTGGCTGCAGCGCCGGCTGCAGAAGGTCGGCATGCGCCCGATCTCGCTCGCCGTCGACGTCACCAACTACGTGATGATGGAGCTGGGCCAGCCGCTGCACGCCTACGACCGGTCCCTGGTCCAGGGCACCATCGGAGTGCGCCGCGCGCAGGAGGGCGAGAAGCTCGTCACCCTCGACGGCGTCGAGCGCAAGCTGCACGCCGAGGACCTGGTCATCACCGACGACCGCGGCCCCATCGGCCTCGCCGGCGTGATGGGCGGCGCCAACACGGAGATCGCCGACCACGAGGTCACCGAGGACGGCGTGAACGGCACGACCGACGTCGTCATCGAGGCCGCCCACTTCGACGCCGTCTCCATCGCGCGTACGGCCCGCCGCCACAAGCTGCTGTCCGAGGCCTCCCGCCGCTTCGAGCGCGGCGTCGACCCGCAGGCCGCCGCGGCCGCGGCGCAGCGCACCGTGGACCTGCTGGTGCTGCTCGCGGGCGGCACGGCCGAGGCAGGTGTCACCGAGGTCATCGCGCCCTCGGCCCCGCACACCATCACCGTCCCGGCCGACCACCCGGACAAGGTGGCGGGTGTGGTGTACGGCCGTGAGACGGTCGTCCGCCGCCTGCAGCAGGTCGGCTGCGACGTGTACGGGCAGGACGAGCTCATCGTCACCGTGCCGTCCTGGCGGCCCGACCTCGTGGACCCGAACGACCTGGCCGAAGAGGTCATCCGCCTGGAGGGCTACGAGAACCTGCCCTCCACGCTGCCCAAGCTCCCCTCGGGCCGCGGTCTGACCCACCGCCAGCGGCTGCACCGCCGGGTCGGCCGCGCGCTGGCCGGAGCGGGCTACGTCGAGGCGCCGAACTACCCCTTCGTCAGCGAGCAGGTCTTCGACCAGCTCGGCCTGGAGCCCGACGACCCGGCCCGCCAGGTCGTCAAGCTGGTCAACCCGCTCAGCGACGAGGAGCCCGCACTGCGCACCACGCTGCTGCCGGGCCTGCTGGGTGCCCTGCGGCGCAATGACGGCCGGGGCTCGCACGATCTGGCCCTCTTCGAGACCGGGCTGGTGTTCCACCCCGCCCCGGAGCAGCGTGTCGCCGGGCACCTGCCCGTCGACCGGCGTCCCACCGAGGACGAGATCGCCGCGCTGAACGCCGCGCTGCCCGAGCAGCCGCGGCACGTCGCCGTGGTCCTCACCGGCGCCCGTGAACAGGCCGGCTGGTGGGGCAAGGGCCGTCCGGCCGGGTGGGCCGACGCGGTCCAGGCGGCGCGTGTGGTCGCCCGCGAGGCCGGTGCCGAACTGGTCGTGCGCAAGGGCCGGTACGGTCCCTGGCACCCCGGCCGCTGCGCCGACCTGGTGGTCCGCGCCGACGGCACGGAGAAGGTCGTGGGCCACGCGGGAGAGCTGCACCCGCGGGTCCTGAAGGCCCTGGGTCTGCCCGAGCGCACCTGTGCGATGGAGCTGAACCTGGACGCCCTGGAGGCGGTGGGCGACGGTGCCCCGCAGGCGCCGGGCATCTCCACGTTCCCGGTCGCCACGCAGGATGTCGCCCTCGTGGTCGACCTGCCCGTCCCGGCGGCGGAGGTCGAGGCGGCGCTGCGGGAAGGCGCGGGCGAGCTTCTTGAGTCCATCCGGCTGTTCGACGTCTACGAGAACGCCGAGCAGCTGGGGGACGGGAAGAAGTCGCTGGCGTATGCGTTGCGCTTCCGCGCGGGTGACCGGACGCTGACCGTGGACGAGGCCTCGGCCGCGAGGGACGCGGCTGTTGCCCTCGCGGGCGAGCGGACCGGGGCTGTGCTTCGGGGCTAGTCGCCGTAAGGGGTGCTGTGCACGGCCGGCTGCGGGTTCTCTGCGGCCGGTCGCGCGGTACCCCGCGCCCCTTCGGGGGCGCATGACCCCGCCGTCGGCTGCATAAATGCAGGTTGGCTGGGGTTGCCTCACTCGTTCGGGTGGGAATGGGAGGCGATCTGGTCCTTCCGTGCCATGGCGTAGACAGAATCGGACCGGCCTTTCGAGGTCGGTCCGTCTGCTCCGTCAGGCCCACTTGGGGGACCAGAGGCATGAACCGCACCAAGGCACGGGCGCCCACCGCGCGTGGAGTCGCACTGACCATGGCCTGGGGAGCCGTGGCGGTCGGCTACAAGTGGGGTTGCCCGGTCGCCCGGCAGGACGGGATCGGCGCGCGTGTCGTCACCAGCGCCGTGTTCTTCGCCGTCGGTGTCGGGCTGATATTCCACGTCCGCCGCGCGCTGCTGCGTGAGCTGCGGCAGGCCCGCCGGGTGGCCAGGGCAGCGCAGAGCGTCGTCCTGCGTCCGCTGCCGCCCCGCCTCGACGGGCTGGTCCTCGCCGCCGCCCAGCTGTCCGCGGAGCGGGGCGCGTGCATCGGCGGTGACCTGTACGAGGCGATCGCCACCGAGCACGGGGTGCGGGTGGTGATGGGGGACGTGCGCGGGCACGGTCTGACCGCCCTCGGGACCGTCGCCGCCGTCCTCGGCAGCTTCCGTGAGGCGGCCCACGACGAGCCCGGACTCGACGGCGTCCTGCGCCGGCTGGAGCGAGCCCTCGCCCGGCACCTGCGCGAACGGGCCCGCGCCGAACACCCCGCGCACGGCGGCCCGGACCCCGACCACCCGGTCGCCGAGGAGTTCGTCACCCTCCTGCTCCTGGAGATCGACGGGGAGGGTGCACTGTTCGCCCTCAACTGCGGTCACCCGTGGCCGTATCGGATCAGCGATGCGCGGGTCGAGCCGCTGAGCCGGGCGGACCCCCTGCCGCCGCTGGGCCCCTTCCCGCTACCGGCCGAGCTGGAGAGCCAGCCCTGTGGTCGTCTGCGTCCCTGCGAGTCCCTGGTCCTCTTCACGGACGGGGTGGAGGACGCGCGGGACAGCCGGGGTCGGTTCTTCTCGCTGGCGGGAACACTGCGGGAGGCCGTACGGGACACCCCGGTCTCGCCCCAGACGATCCTGCGCACCCTCTTCGCGGCCCTGTTGCACCACACGGGCGGCAAGCACGCGGACGACATAGCTGTGCTGGTCCTGCGGAACGACCGGGGAAAGTCCAGCCGCGGTGACACATGCGGCTCCGCCCCGCGGACGCGCCCGGCCACCACGCGCCGGTAGCCGCCGGCCGCCCGGCCAAGCCACCGATGTTTCGAGGGGGAGCCGGCGGCTTGGCCGGATCCCCAGTCAACCGGCGCAACACGCTGAGCGACAGCGCGTGTACAGCCCGGATGCGAGCACTCCGTTCACACCCCGTGTGAAGGGGGAGCCACTACGCTGACCGCACCAGGCCACTCGGGGGGCATCCCATGCAGCCCAACACTCTGCTCGACGCGATCCTGGACGAGGCGGGGATCTCGCACGCCGGTCTCGCCGCCCATGTCAACCAGGCGGGCCGGAGACGGGGCCTCGCGCTCCGGTACGAACACACCGCCGTGGCACGCTGGTTGAAGGGCCAGCGGCCGCGCAGCCAGGTGCCCGACCTGATCTGCGAAGTGCTGGCCGCGCGCCTGCACCGGCCGGTCACGCTGGACGACATCGGCCTCGGAGTGCCGGGTCAGCCGAGCGCACCGCACGCCGGTTCGCTCAACGGGTTCGTCGAGCGCGCCACCGCCCTGTGGCGTTCCGACGAACAGCAGCGGCCGCATGTGCTGGGCGCTCCGGCCGTCACCGGGACCCCGGCCGTCATGCCGGTGTGGGAGTGGGAGAACCCGCCCGAGGACGTCGACGTCTCGCGCGGCGGCCGGCACCGGGTCACCGCGGCCGACATCGAGACGCTGCGGGCCGCGCGGACGCACTACGAGCAGATGTACCGCAAGGCCGGCGGCGTCGCGACCCGGACCCGGATCGTCGGCTTTCTGAACGCGGAGGCGGCGCCGCTGCTGCGCGGCGGCTACACCGACGCCACCGGGCGCCAACTGCACCGGGCCACGGGCGGGTTGGTGGCCATCGCGGGCATCTGCGCCTACGACTCCGACGCGCACGGACTCGCCCAGCGCTACTTCCACCAGGCCCTCAGGCTGGCAAAGGCCAGCGGGGACCGGGGACTTGGCGCCTACGTCATAGCGCTGCTGGTCAACCAGTCGCTGTTCATGCGGGAGTACCGGCAGGCCGTCGCCTTCGCCGAGGCCGCGCTGCGGGCCGCCGGCAAGCACATCACCCCGGCGCTCGCCTCGGACCTGTACGCGATGCAGGCCAAGGCGTACGCCCACCTCGGCGACTCCGGCAGCGCCCTGTCCTGCATCCGGCGCGCGGAGCGGGCGGCCGAGCGGATCCGGCGCGGCTACGAGCCCGACGAGACGGGGTATGTCCAGCCGGGCCTGGTCAATGTGCAGGTGGCCGAGGCGCTGCTGAGCCTCGGTGAGCTGGCCGCCGCCCGGGAGCATGCCGCGGCGGCGGTCGACAACCCCGCCCACGACCGGGGGCGGGTGCACCGGCTCGCCATGCTCAGCACCATCGAGTTGCGCCAGGGAAACGCCGACAAGGCGGTGGCGACCGCCGTGCAGATGGCCGAGCAGGCCCGCGGGATGGAGTCCCAGCGGCTGCGCGACAGACTCCGCGCGGTCCGGGACCACTTGGCGCGCTGCGACTCGGCCGACACCGCCGAGGCGGCCGAACTCATCGACGGGGCACTGCGCGTACCGCTTTAGGACTCCATCGGCCGTGCTGTAGGCCTGGACAAGTCTCTGCTGCCATATTGCCACTTACGCGGCGGAAGGTGGCAGAACCGTGCAGTGGACGAAACAGAGCGAACAAACTGTGTATGAGAACCGGTGGTTCCGCGTCAATCTGGCGGATGTGGAGCTGCCGGACGGCAGGCACCTCGACCACTTCCTGATCCGGATGCGGCCGGTGGCCGTGGCCACGGTGGTCAACGAGGCGAACGAGGTTCTCCTGCTGTGGCGGCACCGTTTCATCACCGACAGCTGGGGCTGGGAACTGGCCGCGGGCGTCGTCGAGGACGGCGAGGACATCGCGGGCGCGGCGGCCCGGGAACTGGAGGAGGAGACAGGCTGGCGGCCGGGGCCGCTGCACCACCTCATGACCGTGGAGCCGTCCAACGGCCTCACCGACGCCCAGCACCACATCTACTGGTCCGACCAGGGTGAGTATGTGGGGCACCCCGTGGACGACTTCGAGTCGGACCGCAGGGAATGGGTCCCCCTCAAAGTCGTCCCCGACCTGATCGCCCGTGGGGAGGTTCCGGCCGCCAACATGGCGGCCGCGTTACTCCTGCTGCACCACCTCAGGCCGGCTGACGGCTAGCGTCCCAGCGCCTGCCAGACCGTCACGAACAGGGCGGCCAGCGAGGTGAGTGCGGCGAGCGACGGCAGCGGCCAGCGTGTCTGTTCCAGCGAGGTCAAGCGCGTGTTCAACTCGTCCAGCTCCTTGGTGGTCTCCTCGGTGCGGTGACTGAGCAGCGCCAGCCCTCCCTCGACGCGGGCGTAGGCCACGTCGAGGCGGCGCCGTAACTCTGCGAGTTCTCCATGGACCACGGGATGCTCCCGGTCGGCGGTCACGTGTCCACTCCTTTTCGTAGTCGAACGTGTGGGTCCCGCATTCCTTGCATGGGCATAAAGAGTGAACTCGCCTGGTGGGCGGCTGGATAGTGTGTGTGACGGGCATATGCGGGCCCGGCGCGCACACCGTGTGTGAAACAGACGGGCCCGGCACCCACACCGGGTGCCGGGCCCACGGACGTCACCTTCGGCGATCAGCCGTAGGTGTAGAACCCCGAGCCGGTCTTCCGGCCCAGCCGGCCCGCCTCGACCATGCGCTGGAGCAGCGGGGGAGCGGCGTACAGCGGCTCCTTGTACTCGGCGTACATCGAGTTGGCGATGGAGACGATGGTGTCCAGGCCGATCAGGTCGGACAGCTTCAGCGGGCCCATCGGGTGGGCGCAGCCCATCTCCATGCCGTTGTCGATGTCCTCACGGCTGGCGATGCCCGACTCGAACATCCGGATCGCGGAGAGCAGGTACGGCACGAGCAGCGCGTTCACCACGAAGCCGGAGCGGTCCTGGGCGCGGATGGCGTGCTTGCCGAGCAGTTTCTCGGCGAAGACCTGGGCGCGGCTCAGCGTGCCCTCGGAGGTGGTGAGCGCCGGGATCAGCTCGACGAGCTTCTGCACGGGGGCCGGGTTGAAGAAGTGGATGCCGACGACGTGGTCGGGGCGGGAGGTGGCGACCGCCAGTTTCACCAGCGGGATGGAGGAGGTGTTGGAGGCGAGGATCGCGTCCGGGCGGGTCACCACCTGGTCGAGCACCTGGAAGATCTCCGTCTTCACCTGCTCGTTCTCCACGACGGCCTCGATCACGAGGTCCCGGTCGGCGAACTCGCCGAGGTCCGTGGTGAAGCTGAGGCGCGCCTGCGTGGAGTCCCGCTCCTCCTCGGTGATCTTGCCGCGCTCGGCGGCCTTGGTCAGAGAGTTGAGCAGCCGGGTACGGCCGATCTCCAGGGCCTCGCCGGTGGTCTCGGCGACCTTCACGTCCAGCCCCGCGCGGGCGCACACCTCGGCGATGCCCGCGCCCATCTGGCCGCAGCCCACGACTCCGACCCGCGCAATGTCTCCCGATGGGAAGCCCATGACATCGTCCCCTTCGCTGGTGTTCCGGCTCTCGCTGGCAGACCTCCGGGTTCGGCGCCTGCTCCGATCGTGCACGTTACCGCCAAGTATCGATGATCGATCGCCCGGGTCGGTGCATCCTGGGGCGCGGAACGATCCGTGATGGAGCGGATCCCTAGCGTACGGGGGTGTGCGGATGAGGCGGCCGGCACGGCGGGCTTTCCTCCTGGCGGCGCTGTCCTCGCTGGTCACGGCGCCGTTCGCGGTCGCGGCACCGGCTGGTCGGCAGCGCTCGGCCGCCGAGATGCGGGGGGTGTGGATCGCGACGGTGTCCAACCGGGACTGGCCGTCCCGGCCCGGTCTCCCCGCGGCCGCGCAGCGGGCGGAGCTGATCGCCCATCTCGACAGGGCGGCCCGCGACCGGCTCAACACGGTGATCCTGCAGGTTCGGCCCACCGCCGACGCCCTGTGGCCGTCACCGTACGAGCCCTGGTCCGGGTACCTCACCGGCACCCAGGGCCGCGACCCCGGCTGGGACCCGCTGGGCACCGCGGTGCGGGAGGCCCACGACCGGGGCCTGGAGCTGCACGCCTGGTTCAACCCGTACCGGATCGCGAACCACGCCGACCCCGGCCGGCTCGCCGCCTCGCACCCGGCCCGGGAGCACCCCGACTGGGTGGTGCGCTACGGCGGGAAGCTGTACTACAACCCCGGCCTGCCGGAGGTCCGCGCCTTCGTCCAGCAGGCGATGCTCGACGCCGTCGCCGCGTACCCGGTCGACGCCGTCCACTTCGACGACTACTTCTACCCGTACCCGGTCGCCGGCCAGACCTTCGACGACGATGACGCCTACGACCGGTACGGCGACGACTTCTCCAGCCGGGCCGCCTGGCGGCGGGACAACGTCGACACGCTGGTCAGGGAGATGGCAGTCGGCATCCAGCGGGTCCGGCCCGGCACCCGGTTCGGGATCAGCCCGTTCGGCGTCTGGCGCAACGCCTCGACCGACCCGCGCGGCTCGGACACCCGGGCGGGCGTGCAGACGTACGACGACCTGTACGCGGACACCCGTACCTGGGTGCGCGAGCACTGGATCGACTACATCGTCCCGCAGCTGTACTGGAACATCGGCTTCGCGGACGCCGACTACGCGAAGCTGGCCGACTGGTGGGCGTCGGTCGCGCAGGGCACCGGGACGCGGCTGTACCTCGGCGAGGCCCTGTACAAGGCCGGGGCCGCCGGGCAGCCCTCGGCCTGGCAGGACCCGGTGGAGCTGTCCCGGCACCTCACCCTCGCCGCTCGCCACCCGCAGGTGCGCGGGCATGTGTTCTTCGCCGCCACGGAGGTGGCGGCCGACCCCATCGGGGCGATGTCACGCGTGATCGCCGACCACTACGGGCGATCGGCGAAGCCGCCCCGTTGATCCATCGCCTGCGCGTTCTGGTGCTTGACCTGGCAGTCGGGTCCGGGGGACATGATCGCCTCGTGCCCGTCCTCGAACCGGACGCGGTACGGCGGGTTGCCCTCGGAACCCAGCACTTCGACTACCTCAGAGACCTGGTCGTGTTGGCCGACCACCCTGCCGTGCTGGACAAGACGGTCGCCCTTGGATGCACGCATCTGACAGGTCCTCCTCATGATCACGACCGCTGTGTGACGGCGATGCACACGAGCACGGCGACGGCGGTCACCGGGGCGGCCGCCGTGAAGTGCTCGCCCAGCAGCAGCGCCGACCACACCAGTGTGAGCAGGGGCTGAGCCAACTGCAACTGGCTGGCCCGCGGGATGCCGATGGCCGCCATGCCCCGGTACCAGACGACCAGACCGAGGAACTGCGAACCGAGCGCCACCCACAGCAGACCGGCGACGCCGTGCCCGGTCGCGTGCACGGGCTCGTACGACAGCGCCACCGCGGCGGCGGGCACGCTCAGCGGCAGGCACAGCACCAGCGCCCAGCCGATCACCTGCCAGCCCGGCATCACCCGGGCCAGCCGGCCGCCCTCGGTGTAGCCGGCCGCGCACACCAGCAGGGCCGCGAACAGGTATCCGTCGGCGACGGTGAGCGCGCCGCCGCTCTGGGTGACGGTGAAGGCGACGACGGCCGCGGCCCCCGCCAGCGCGGCCAGCCAGAACCGGCGCGAGGGCCGGCTGCCGGTGCGCAGGGCGGAGAACACGGCGGTGGTGAGCGGCAGCAGCCCCACCACGACGGCGGCGTGCGCCGTGGTGGAGGTCTGCAGGGCGAGCGTGGTCAGCATCGGGAAGCCCAGCACGACGCCGGCGGCGACGACGGCGAGACCCGGCAGATGCCGGCGCTCGGGCAGCCGGACCCGGAGCGCGAGGAGACAACCGCCCGCGACGAGCGCGGCGAGGACGCTGCGCACCGCCACCAGGGACCAGGGGCCGAAGCTCTCCAGGCCCCAGGCGGTGGCGGGGAAGGTCAGCGAGAAGGAGGCGACGCCGAGGGCGGCGAGGCCGGTGCCGAGGCCGCGCCGCTCGCGGGGAACGGTGACCGCTATCGTGCTCGGAACAGTAGCGCTACTCTGTGCTCTCATGTACCAGCGTAGCAGCGTCAGTGAACTGGCAGAAGAGCTCCGCCGGGACCTCAACCGCTACTCCCCGGGTGGAAAGCTCCCGTCGAGCCGGGCGCTGGTCGAGCGGTTCCGTGTGAGTCCGGTGACCGTCTCGCGGGCCCTCGCCCAGCTGGCCGCCGAGGGGCTGGTCGTCACCCGGCCCGGAGCCGGTGCGTTCCGGGCCGGACCGCGCACCGCGGAGACGCCCGCCGGGGACACCTCCTGGCAGGAGGTCGCGCTGAGCGCCGACGGTGCCGCCGAGCTCGTACCGCGCACGGTCGACGCCTCCGGGGTCACCGTGTCACTGGCCGCGCCGCCACCCGGCGTGCTGGAGTTCAACGGCGGCTATCCGCATCCCTCCCTGCAGCCGGAGCGGGCCATGGCGGCGGCCCTGGCCCGGGCCGGGCGGCGGCCGGGCGCCTGGGGGAGGCCGCCACTGGAGGGACTGCCGGAACTGCGGGAGTGGTTCGCCCGCGGCATCGGCGGCGCCGTCACGGCCGCCGAGGTGCTGATCGCGGCCGGCGGCCAGTCCGCCCTGGCCACCGCCCTGCGCGCGCTCGCCCAGCCCGGCGCCCCGGTCCTCGTCGAGTCGCCCACCTACCCCGGCATGCTGGCCCTCGCCCGCGCCGCCGGACTGCGCCCCGTACCGGTACCCGTCGACCCCGACGGGGTACGCCCCGACCTGCTCGCCGACGCCTTCCGGGCCAGCGGCGCCCGGGTGTTCGTCTGCCAGCCGCTCTTCCAGAACCCCACCGGTGCCGTCCTGGCCCCCGCCCGGCGCGCCGAGGTGCTGCGCATCGCCCGCGAGGCGGGCGCGTTCGTCATCGAGGACGACTTCGTCCGGCGCCTCGTGCACGCCGACGCGGGCCCGCTGCCCCGCCCGCTGGCCGCCGACGACCCGGACGGCGTGGTCGTGCACGTCGGCTCGCTGACCAAGGCGACCTCGCCCAGCTTCCGGGTGAGCGCACTGGCCGCACGCGGCCCGGTACTGGAACGGCTGCGCGCCATCCAGGTCGTGGACAGCTTCTTCGTCCCCCGGCCGCTGCAGGAGGCGGCCCTTGAACTGGTCGGCTCCCCGGCCTGGCCCCGTCATCTGCGCAACTTGTCGGCCGAGCTGAAGACCCGCCGCGACACCATGGCGGCCGCACTCACCGCCCATCTGCCCGAACTCGCCCTGCCGCACATCCCGTCCGGCGGCTACCACCTCTGGCTCCGCCTGCCCGACGGCGCCGACGAAGCCGCCCTCACCGCGGCCGCCCTCCGCGCCGGCGTCGCCCTCACCCCCGGCCGCCCCTACTTCAGCGCCGAGCCCCCCGCCGCCCACCTCCGCCTGAGCTTCGCGGCGGTCGCCGGAACCGGCGAGATCACCGAGGGGGTACGGCGCCTGCGGACGGCCTGCGACGAGGTGTTCTAGGGCGCGGGTGAATCCGCCGGCACCGGCCGCGTCGACGTCGACCGCGTCCACGGCCGGCTGTCGGCCGACGCCTACTGGGCGATCGGCCGGACCCGCGAGAAGCACGAGCGGGCCATGGCGTGGATGGTCCACCCCTTCGAGTCAGCATGCGCATACCACTGACAACTCCTGGGCAACAGCCCTTGACCTGCGCACCTTCCGGGCTCACCATCACCGCATGCCACTGAGGGTGACGTTCGTCGCCGCCGCGCGCAGTTCGCCGCTGCTCGCGGAGCGCTTCGAGGACGACCGGCCGCTGGACCAGGCCGGCTGGGACGAGGTCCAGCGCGCCGCCGGGGACCTGCTGCCGCTGGCGGCGGCCGAGCTGCGCTACTGCTCGCCGACCCCGCGCAGCCGGGCCACCGGCGACGCGCTCGGATATGCCCCGCTGGTCCAACTGGCCCTGCGGGAGTGCGACATGGGCCGCTGGCGCGGGATGACGCTGGGCGAGGCGATGGCCCGGGAGCCGGAGGCGGTGGACGCCTGGCTCGCCGACCCGCGCGCCACCCCGCACGGTGGCGAGTCCCTGCTGGCCTTCATCTCCCGGGTCGGCGGCTGGCTGGACACCCGGCCGGCGGACGACGCCGGCCGGATCGTCGCCGTGGCCGAGCCCGCCGTGATCCGCGCGGCCCTGGTCTACGCCCTGAAGGCGCCGCCCGCGACCTACTGGAACATCGACGTGCGCCCCCTGTCCACGTCCACCGTCACCGGCCGCACGGGCCGCTGGAACCTCCGCCTGGACGCCTTCCGTGCTCAGCCCCGCACATAGTCCGTGGTCAGCACCAGATCCTTCGCCGGACCGCCGACCCGCCACACCGTGCGCCAGTGGTCGGCGTCCTGGACGGTGAACTCACCCCGGTAGAGGTCGGCCGCGCACGGGTGGTCGGCGACATACCGCCCCGAGGTCAGGTCCAGCTGGTGGAAGGGCCGCCCGTCCGCGAACCGCACGTCGGCGGTGCCCGGCGTGGGCCCCGGCAGGAACCGCAGCGTCCGGGCCGCCGGGCGCGTCACGCCCTGCCAGGTGAACGCGCCGGACTCCTCGTGCAGCAGGCCTCCGCCGGTCAGCGGGGTGAAGCGGACGACCCCTTCGAAGCGGCCCTCGTCCCCGCTCGCCAGATCCCGCACGTCCCGCTCGACGCGCCAGCGGCCGGTGAGGTGCGCCAGCAGGTCGGCCACCGGCCAGAACTCCTCGTTCACCGCACTGCCCTTCCGTTTCCCCTTCAGGCGCGATCGAGCTTAAGCCGTGACGGTCCGGACCCCGGCCATGTGACGATCATCACCGCCGTCACCGCCCTGGCGGGCGTGTACATGGTCATGCTGAGAGGACCCCTGCGGAACGGACGAAAGACCTCACTCCTTGAAACGGCAGATCCTCACCTTCGCGCTGGTCGGCGTCCTCAACACCGCCGCTTACTACTGCCTCTACCTGATGTTCCTCACGTGGCTGCCCTACCTGGCCGCGCATGTTCTCGCCTTCGCGCTCAGCATGGTCGGCTCCTTCTTCCTGAACGCCCGCTTCACCTACCGCACGCGCCCCACCTGGCGGAAGTTCCTGCTGTTCCCGCTGACCAATGTGACCAACTTCCTCATCACCACGGCCGGCGTGTATGTGATCGTCGACGTCCTGCACACCGGCAACCGTCTCGCCCCGCTGCTCGCGTCCGCCGCGGCGATCCCGGTCACCTTCGTCGTCTCGCGCTGGGTGATGCTCCCCAGATCTGTGTGACGAAGACATGCGCGACGCGTGAGGGTGGCTCCCAACTCTTGCCGGGCCAAACCCCTTGCGCAATGGTCAAGAAACGTTGACCATTAGCTCCATGCCTACCGATGATGTTCCCGAGACGTTCCACGTCACCACCGACGAGCAGCTACGCGCCGTCTCCAACCTCACGCGTCACCGGATCATGGCCGTGCTCCGCTTCGAGCCCGCGACGATCACGCAGATCGCCGAGCGAGTGGGCCTCGCGAAGGGGAGTTCCAGCTACCACGTACGGCTGCTCGAACGGGCCGGCCTGGTGAAGGTGGTACGCACGCGGAAGGTCCGGGGGGTCACCGAGCGGTACTACGCGATGGCCGCGCGGGCGATCGTGCTGCCGGATCCGGGCGAGGGCGGGCCGGATGTGCTGATGCGGCACGCGGTGGCGGACCTGGAGGCCGCGCCGGCGGACAGTGAGCGGCACGTGCGGATGGCGCATCTGCGGCTCACCGATGAGCAGTTCGCGGAGCTGGGGGCGCGACTGCAGGCGCTGGCGGACGAGTACCGGGAGCTGTCCGACCCGTCGCTGCCGGACGCGTCACTCGTCTTCGCGCTGTTCCACCCGGCGCGGCACGCGCAGACCGAAGGAGACGCCAAGTGACCTCGGACGACCGGAAGTTGCCGACCGGGTTCGGACGGCTGTGGACCGCCCAGACGGTGTCCTCGCTCGGTGACGGGGTGACGCATGCCGCGCTGCCGCTGCTCGCGTTGACGTTGACGCGGGATCCGATGGCGCTCGCCGTCGTCTCGGCCGCCGGAACGCTGCCGTGGCTGCTCTTCGGGGTGCTCGGCGGTGCGCTGGTGGACCGCTGGGACCGCCGGCGCACGATGTGGGTCACGGACGCGGCGCGTGCGGTGCTGCTCGCCATACCGGCGGCAGCGGCCGCGCTCGACGTGCTGAGCATTCCGCTGCTCGCGGCCGTCGCCTTCCTGCTCGGCCTCGGCGGGCTCTTCTTCGACACGGCCGCCACGGCCTATCTGCCGGATCTGCTCGGCCGCGCCCCAGCGCTCCTGGAGCGCGCCAACTCCCGCCTGCGCGGCGCCCAGACCGCCGCGTCCGGCTTCGCGGGGCCGCCTGCGGGCAGTGCCCTGCTCGCGCTCGGGCGGGCGTTTCCGCTGCTCGCCGACGCGGTGTCGTTCGCGCTCTCCGCACTGCTCGTACGGTCGCTGCCTGCCGCATCCCGGCCCGTACCGCAGGCCCGTGAGTCTCTGCTGCGGCAGGCGCGGGCCGGCGCCTCGTACGTCTTCCGGGACCGGTTGCTGCTCGGGCTCGCGCTGCGTCCGGCGGTCGGGAACATCGCCTTCCTCGCCGTGGAGACCGTACTCGCCCTCTTCGCGCACGACCGGCTCGGCATCGGCGCCTTCGGCTTCGGCCTGCTCCTCACGGCGGAGGCCACCGGCGGTCTGCTCGGCGCGGGCATCGCCTCCTTCCTCGGCCGGCGACTCGGCACGGGCGCCGCGCTGACCTGCACGGCCGCAGTCGAGGGACTCGCCGTCCTGGGCCTTGCCGCCGCCCCGAACCCGTACGTCGCCGGCCTCGCGCTCGCCGTCTGCGGAGCGGGCATGGGTGCCACGATGGTGCTCGGCCCCTCCCTCCGGCAGGCGATCGTCCCCGCCCACCTGATGGGCCGGGTCGCCTCCACCTCCCGCATGCTCGCCATGTGCGCCGCCCCGTTCGGCGCCTTCCTCGGCGGCTGGCTGGCCACCGCCTACGACGTACGCACCCCGCTCTGCGCCGCCGCCGGCCTCCTCCTCACCATGACCGCCGTCACGGCGACCATGACCAGCAACCGCCGGGTCGAGGCGGCGCTGCGTGCCGCCGCCCCGGCTGTTGATCCAGACCACCCGGAATCCCGGGCCCCCGTTCAGGAGGGTGCCGTCTAGGGCTCCCGAGATCCCGGCCTGCACGGGATGCAACGAGTGGCCCAGCGTGCAGAGCCGTTGCATAAAAGTGCAGTGCTACGTATAGTCATGCCATCACGAGGAGGATGGACATGGCGGTACGTGCGGCGGTTGCCGGAGCGAGCGGATACGCGGGCGGAGAGCTCCTGCGCCTGCTCCTCGCGCACCCCGAGGTCGAGATCGGTGCCCTGACCGGGAACTCCAACGCAGGCCAGCGGCTCGGCGCGCTCCAGCCGCATCTGCTGCCGCTGGCCGACCGCGTGCTCGCCCCGACCACGGCCGAGGCGCTCGCCGGGCACGACGTCGTCTTCCTCGCGCTGCCGCACGGACAGTCCGCCGCCGTCGCCGAGCAACTCGGCCCGGACGTCCTCGTGGTCGACATGGGCGCCGACTTCCGGCTGAAGGACCCGGCAGACTGGGAGGCCTTCTACGGCTCCGAGCACGCCGGTACCTGGCCCTACGGCCTCCCCGAACTTCCGGGTGCCCGCGCCGCGCTGGAGGGGTCCAAGCGCATCGCGGTGCCCGGTTGCTACCCCACCGCCGTGTCCCTGGCTCTCTTCCCGGCCTACGCCGCCGGACTGGCCGAGCCCGAGGCGGTGATCGTCGCTGCGTCCGGCACCTCCGGCGCGGGCAAGGCACCCAAGCCGCACCTGCTCGGCAGCGAGGTCATGGGCTCCATGTCGCCGTACGGCGTCGGCGGCGGCCACCGGCACACCCCCGAGATGGTCCAGAACCTCAGCGGCGCCGCCGGTGAAGCCGTGAAGGTCTCCTTCACGCCGACCCTCGCGCCGATGCCCCGCGGGATCCTTGCCACGTGCAGCGCGTCCGCCGTCGAGGGGGTGACGGCGGACTCCGTCCGCGCCGCCTACGAGAAGGCCTACGCCGACGAGCCCTTCGTCCGTCTGCTCCCCGAGGGCCAGTGGCCCGCGACGGCGTCCGTCCACGGTTCCAACGCCGTTCAGGTGCAGGTCGCGTACGACGCGTCCGTGGGCCGCATCATCGCGATCAGCGCCATCGACAACCTGACCAAGGGCACCGCCGGCGGTGCCGTCCAGAGCATGAACATCGCCCTGGGTCTTCCCGAGACCACGGGTCTTTCCACGATCGGAGTCGCACCGTGAGCGTCACGGCAGCCAAGGGATTCACGGCGGCGGGTATCGCCGCCGGGATCAAGGAGAACGGCAACCCCGACCTGGCCCTCGTGGTCAACGACGGGCCCCGCCGTGCCGCCGCGGGCGTCTTCACCTCCAACCGTGTGAAGGCCGCACCGGTGCTGTGGTCCGAGCAGGTGATCAAGAGCGGTGAGGTCTCCGCCGTCGTACTGAACTCGGGCGGCGCCAACGCCTGCACCGGCCCCAAGGGCTTCCAGGACACCCACGCCACCGCCGAGAAGGCCGCCGAGGTGCTCGGCCGGGGCGCCATCGAGGTCGCTGTCTGCTCCACGGGCCTCATCGGCGTCCTGCTCCCCATGGACAAGCTCCTGCCCGGCGTCGAGACGGCCGCCGCACAGCTGTCCGAGCACGGCGGCGAGAAGGCCGCCATCGCCATCAAGACCACCGACACCGTGCACAAGACCTCCGTGGTCACCAAGGACGGCTGGACCGTCGGCGGCATGGCCAAGGGCGCGGGCATGCTCGCCCCCGGCCTCGCCACCATGCTCGTCGTCCTCACCACCGACGCCGACCTCGGCAGCGAGACCCTGGACAAGGCCCTGCGCGCCGCCACCAGGGTCACCTTCGACCGGGTCGACTCCGACGGCTGCATGTCCACCAACGACACCGTGCTGCTGCTCGCCTCCGGCGCCTCCGGCATCGCCCCGGAGTACGCGGAGTTCGCCGACGCCGTACGGCAGGTCTGTGCCGACCTCGGCCGGCAGCTGATCGGCGACGCCGAGGGCGCCAGCAAGGACATCAAGGTCGAGGTGGTCAACGCGGCCAGCGAGGAGGACGCCGTCGAGGTGGGCCGCTCCATCGCCCGCAACAACCTCCTCAAGTGCGCGATCCACGGCGAGGACCCCAACTGGGGCCGCGTGCTCTCCGCGATCGGCACCACGAGGGCCGCCTTCGAGCCCGACCGGCTCAACGTCGCCATCAACGGCGTCTGGGTGTGCAAGAACGGCTCGGTCGGCGAGGACCGCGAGAAGGTCGACATGCGCTACCGCGAGGTGCACATCGTCGCCGATCTGGCCGCCGGCACCGAGACCGCGACCATCTGGACCAACGACCTCACTGCCGACTACGTCCACGAGAACAGCGCCTACTCGTCATGAGCACCACGCGTAAGCACACCGCGCTCCCCAAGGCCCAGATCCTCATCGAGGCGCTGCCGTGGCTGGTCAAGCACAACGGCAGGACCGTCGTCATCAAGTTCGGCGGCAACGCCATGATCGACGAGGAGCTGAAGGCCGCGTTCGCCCAGGACGTGGTGTTCCTGCACCACGCCGGGCTGAAGCCCGTCGTCGTCCACGGCGGCGGCCCGCAGATCAGCGCCGCCCTCGACCGGCACGGCATCGTCAGCGAGTTCAAGGCGGGCCTGCGCGTCACCACCGAGGACGCCATGGACGTCGTACGGATGGTGCTCGCCGGCCAGGTGCAGCGCGAGCTGGTCGGTCTGCTCAACCAGCACGGGCCGCTCGCCGTCGGCCTGACCGGCGAGGACGCGCACACCATCACCGCCACCAGGCACCAGCCCGAGATCGACGGCGAACTGGTCGACATCGGACGGGTCGGCGAGATCACCGCGATCGACACGGGCGCCATCGAGGCGCTGCTCGCCGACGGCCGGATCCCGGTCGTCTCCTCCATCGCCCGCAGTCAGGACGACGGCCATGTCTACAACGTCAATGCTGATACGGCGGCTGCGGCACTCGCTGCGGCACTGGGCGCCGAAACCCTCATGGTCCTCACCGACGTCGAGGGCCTCTACGAGGACTGGCCGAACTCCGACGAGGTGATCAGCCGCCTCACCGCTTCCCAGCTGGAGAAGCTGCTGCCGGAGCTGAGCTCCGGCATGGTGCCGAAGATGGAGGGCTGCCTGCACGCCGTGCGCAACGGCGTGCACACCGCCCGCGTCATCGACGGCCGGGTCCAGCACTCGATCCTGCTGGAGATCTTCACCGACGAAGGCATCGGGACCATGGTCGTGCCCGACGACATCCCGGTCGAACAGGGGGAGTCATGAGCAACCAGGAGCTGACCGAGCGCTGGCGGGGCGCGCTCATGAACAACTACGGCACCCCGCGCCTGCCCCTCGTGCGCGGCGAGGGTGTGAAGGTGTGGGACGCCGAGGGCCGGGAGTACCACGACTTCGTCGGGGGTATCGCGACCAACGCCCTGGGGCACGCCCACCCGGCGATCGTCGAGGCCGTCAGCAGGCAGATCGGGCAGCTCGGCCACATCTCCAACTTCTTCATGGCCGAGCCCACGGTCGCCCTCGCCGAACGGCTGCTGCAGCTCTTCGGCCGGGAGGGCCGGGTCTTCTTCTGCAACTCCGGGGCCGAGGCGAACGAGGCCGCCGTCAAGATCGGCCGGCTCACTGGGCGCACCCATATGGTCGCCACCAGCGGCGGCTTCCACGGCCGTACGATGGGCGCCCTCGCGCTCACCGGCCAGCCCGCCAAGCAGGACCCCTTCCGGCCGCTGCCCGGCGACGTCACCCATGTGCCCTACGGCGACGCCCAGGCGCTCGCCGCCGCGGTCACCGAGGAGACGGCGCTGGTCGTCATCGAGCCGGTCCAGGGCGAGAACGGGGTCGTGGTGCCGCCGGCCGGCTACCTGAAGGCCGCCCGCGCGATCACCGCCGCCACCGGCGCCCTGCTGGTCCTGGACGAGGTGCAGACCGGCATCGGCCGTACCGGCACCTGGTTCGAGTACCAGGCCCACGAGGGCGTGCTGCCGGATGTCGTCACCCTCGCCAAGCAGCTCGGCGGCGGACTGCCGCTCGGCGCCACCGTGGCCTTCGGCCGGGCCGCCGAACTGCTCCACCCCGGCCACCACGGCACCACCTTCGGCGGCAACCCGGTCGCCTGCGCCGCCGGACTCGCCGTCCTCGACACCATCGCGGACGAAGGACTGCTGGAGAACGTCAAGCGGCAGGGCGAGCGGCTGCGCGAGGGAATCGAGGGACTGGGCCACCCGTTGATCGATTATGTGCGGGGTGCCGGCCTGCTCCTGGGTATCGTGCTCACCGGGCCGCGCGCGCAGCAGGTGCAGCAGGCGGCCCAGGAGGCCGGGTTCCTGGTGAACGCGCCCGCCCCCGACGTCGTACGGCTCATGCCGCCGCTGAACCTCTCCGACGCCGAGGTGGGTGCCTTCCTCCAGGCGCTGCCCGGGATCCTCGACGCAGCGAACCCAGTGGATGGGGACGGACGATCCGGAGAATAGGACGACGATGAGCCAGGCGCAGGACCACGAGCAGGCGGCGGGTGCCGGACCGGCCGTGCCGCAGACCCGTACCGCGCGGCACCGCCGGATCGTGGACATCCTCAACCGGCAGCCGGTGCGCTCGCAGAGCCAGCTGGCGAAGCTGCTCGCCGACGACGGGCTGAGCGTCACCCAGGCGACGCTCTCCCGGGACCTCGACGAGCTGAACGCGGTGAAGATCCGCAACACCGACGGCGAGCTGATCTACGCGGTGCCCAGCGAGGGCGGATTCCGCACCCCGCGCGCACCGCTCGGGGAGTCGGCGAAGGAGGAGCGGATGCGGCGCCTGTCCCAGGAGCTGCTGATCTCCGCGGAGGCCTCCGCCAACCTCGTGGTCCTGCGCACCCCGCCCGGTGCCGCCCAGTTCCTCGCCTCGGCCATCGACCAGGCCGAACTGCACGACATCCTGGGCACGATCGCCGGCGACGACACGCTGCTGCTGATCAGCCGGGACCCGACCGGGGGGCAGGCTCTGGCGGACCATCTGCTGCGGCTGGCGCAGAACGGCCACTGACCCCGCATGCGGGGGCCCGCCGGTCGGCGCAGAATGGGCATGTGATCTTCCGCGGCGGGGGGAGAGGTGGGTCGGCAATCCCATGGCGGCCCTCGACCGTATACAGAGGTGTGTCGGGATTCCGGTTCCCCGTGAGCCGCCTCTCGGACGAGGCTCTCCTGTCCGGGCTGGCCACCGGTGATCCGGAACTCGCGGACACGTTCGTACGACGGTTCCAGTACCGGGTCTTCGGAGTCGCCATGGCGGTCACGCGCGATCAGCAGCTCGCCGAGGACGTCGCCCAGCTGACGTTCGAGCGGGCCTGGCGGCACGCCCAGATCTACGACTCGCGGCGCGGCTCGGTCGCCACCTGGCTGACGACCATCGCGCACAACCTGGCCGTCGACGCCGTGCGCGCACAGCGGACCGAGCCGATGGCGTCCGAGGACCTGGACGCCCTGCTCGCTGTCGTCACCCAGACCCCCGAGCGGTGGGCGCTGGCCGACGAGGCCTCCTCCCAGCTGCGGGCCGCCGTGGCGCGGCTGCCCCGGGAACAGGCCCGGGCCCTGGTGATGGCGGGCATCTACGGACTGACGGCGCAGCAGATCGCCGAGCGGGAGGGGATCCCGCTGGGCACCGCGAAGACGCGGGTCAGGGCCGCGATGGCCAAGCTGCGCACCACCCTCGCGTCTCCGCAGCGAGGCGACCATGTCCAGTGACCCGAACTGCGACACGCTGCGGGAGATCGGCGCCGAGCTCGCGCTGGGCGTGCTGTGCGGCAGCGAGCGGGCCGAAGCGGTCGCCCACCTGGACCGGTGCGCGGACTGCCGGGAGTACGTCCGGCAACTGACCCTGGTCGGCGACCGGCTGATCGGCCTGCTGCCGTGCAGTGACCCGCCCTCCGGGTTCGAGGCCCGGGTGGCGCGCAGCCTGGCCCAGCAGGCGGCGGCGCAGGAGGGCGGCGGACCCGCGCGCGCGTCCGGCCGTACGCCCCGGCGCTTCCGTGACCGTGCCCGCCGCGCCCGCAGGGCCCGGCTGCGGCTCGCGGCGGTCGCCGGCACGCTCGCGGTCGCCGTCGGGTTCGCCGGCTGGGCGGTCGGCACCGCCGTCCAGGAGGCCACGGTGAGCGCGCCCGCCACCGTGTCCGAGCCCATGCTGGTGGGCGACATGATCGCGGCCAGCGGCCGGTCGGTCGGCGAGTTCTACGCCCACCCCGGCAGCCATGCCTGGGTCTTCATGTCCGTCGATCTCGCCGGGCGCCGCAGCTCCTACACCGGAACGGTCTCCTGTCTTCTCGAGCGAGCGGACGGCAGCATGGTCGACGTCGGGAGCTTCTCCGTGCGTGGCGGTCGCGGCGACTGGGGCGTGGGGGCCCCCGGCGACCTGTCGGCCGTCCTCCGCGCCCGGCTGACGTCCCCGGACGGCACCGTCCTCGCCACGGCTCAACTGGAGAAGGGCCAGGTGGTCGAACCGGAGGGCGCCTGAGACACCGCCCGTCCGGCTCACGGACGGTGCGCCGGGGGCAGCGTCGCTGCCAGGGCGGCGGCGAGTTCGGCGACCGTGGGCCGGCTCGCCGGGTCGATCAGCAGGCAGGCGTCGACGGCGGCGGCGAGCGCGGGCGGCAGCCGCCGCCGGGAGGCGATCGGCGGGGCGGTCCCCTCCGTCTGCGGATACCGGCCGTCCGGGTCCCCGGTGGCGGCGTCGGCCGCCTCGGCCCGGCCCCGGGATCCCGTCCCGGCGCGGCTGAACGGCGGCTCACCGCACGCGACCTCGAACAGTGTGACGCCGATGCCCCACACGTCGGCGGCGGCCGTGAGCGGCCCCCCGCGGGCCTGCTCCGGAGCCAGGTAGCAGCGGGTGCCCACGCCCGCGGGCGCCGGTCCGGGCGGCCGCGCGACGCTCAGGTCCAGCACTTTCGCATGGCCACGCTCCACCACCACGTTGGCCGGCTTGAGGTCCAGGTGCAGCAGGCCCCGGCCGTGCAGGTAGTGCACCGCGGAACACAGCTGCACGCCGAGCAGCGCCACGTCCGCCGCGCCCGGCCGGCGCCGCAACCGGTGCACGAGGTGGGCCAGCGTCTCACCGGTCAGCGTCTCCAGGACGACGAGCGGCTCGGGCGACGCGAAGACGTCGTAGCCCCGGACCAGATGGGGATGGCTGAACTCCCGCAGCCACCGGCCCTCCCGCAGCAGCCGCTCGCCCAGCTGCGCCTCGTCCCGCCGGTCCGGCCGCACGACCTTGAGCACACAGCGGCAGGACCGTTCCTCGCTCCAGGCGTCGTACACGTCCTGCCATCCGGTGCGCGCCAGCTGTGCCAGGATCTCGTATCCCGGCGCCGGCCTGGTGCCCGGTGCGAGGGGCTCGGGGCCGCTCATGACAGCACCGCGCCCGCGCCGAGGCGGTGCAGCCGGGCGTACGTGCCCCCGGCGCGGAGCAGGTCGGCATGGGCGCCGTACTCCACGACCCGGCCGTGGTCGAGCACCACGATCCGCGTGGCGTCGCGGACGGTCAGCAGGTTGTGGGAGATGACGACGGTGGTCCGCCCGGCCATGAGCCGGCGCAGCGGGTCCATGATCCGCCGGCCGGACCGGGCGTCCAGCCCCGTGGTCGGCTCGTCCAGCAGCAGCACCGGGGCGTCCCTGACCATCGCGCGGGCGATCGCCAGCCGCTGGCACTGCCCGCCGGACAGCGTCCGGCCGCGCTGGCCGACCAGCGTGTCGTAGCCCTCCGGGAGCCGCTCGATGAACTCGTGGGCGTCGGCGGCCCGCGCCGCCGCCACGATGTCCGCCTCACTCGCGCCGGGCCGGCCGTAGGCGATGTTCTCCCGCACGGTGCCGTGGAAGACGAGCGTCTCCTGGAGCACCACCGCGATGTTCTCCCGTACGGCGGTCGGGCTCAGCTCCCGCAGGTCGGTGCCGTCGAGCAGGACCGCGCCCCGGTCGGGGTCGTAGAACCGCAACTGGAGCTTGGCGACCGTGGACTTGCCGGCTCCGCTCGCCCCGACCAGCGCCAGGGTCTCGCCGGGCGCCGCCTGGAAGGAGACGTCCGACAGCGCCCACGGGGAGGTGCCGGGATAACGGAACCAGACGCCGTCGAAGCACACATCGCCCCGTGCCCGGCCGATCCGCCGGGGGGCCGGCGGCTCGGCCACCTGCGGTTGCTGGTCCAGCAACTCGATGATCCGTTCGGCGGCGGCGGAGGCGGAGTAGAAGCCGGTGCCGAGCCGGGACAGACCGTGGACGGGGCCGTACAGCTTGCCGATCAGCGCCAGGAAGACGAGCAGTCCGCCCAGCGTGAGCTGCCCCTGGGCCAGCTTCCAGGTGCCGAGGCCCATCACCGCCAGGCCGCCGGTCACCTCGATGATCTCGACGACGGGCGCGTAGACGGCCCGGATCCGCGCCGAGGCCATCGCCGCCCGGAACCTGCCCATGCTCTCCCGGTCGAAGCGGTGCGCCTCCCAGCCCTGCCGGTTGTAGGCCTGCACCAGGGCGACGTTGCCGAGCGCCTCCTCGGCGACCGCGCTGAGCGAGCCGCTGCGGCGCCTGCGCTCCCGCGACGCCGTCTTGACCAGCCGTGAGAAGTGCCGGGCGGTGGCCCAGAACAGCGGTACGACGGCGAGGGCGAGCAGGGTCAGGTCCCACCGCAGGTAGAGCAGGAGCCCCAGATAGACGCCCAGGCAGATGACGTAGTACAGGGCGTCCGCCACCCCGGAGAGCAGGAACGTCTCGACCGCGTCGACGTCGCCCGTGACACGGGACAGCACGTCCCCGAGCCGCCGGCGCTCGAAGAAGCCGAGCGACAGCCCCTGGACGTGCCGGAACACGGCGGAGCGGAGCGAGAGCAAGAAGCGCTCGCCGACCCAGGTGGACGTCACGTCGTCGGCGAACCCCAGTACCCCGGAGCAGAGGATGAGCCCCAGGTAGGCGGGTGCGATCCACTCCAGGGGCCGCAGGTCGCGGGGGACGAGCACGCCGTCCACGACGGACTTGAACAGCCAGATCTCCGCGGCGTCGACGGCCGGGCCGAACAGGCTGAACAGGAGCAGGGGCACGAGCCATCGGCGGCCCCCGCGCGTGTAGGGCCAGAACCGGCGGAACACCTCACGCGGCGAGACGGTGGGCGCGGCCGCGACGACGGCGTCGGAGCCCTCGCCGACCGCCAGCAGACGCCGCAGCAGACGCGCCATGGGACGAGTTCCTCGGAGTGCGGCGGAGCGGACCGGGTCCTCCGGTTCCCGGTCCGCTCAGCCCTCGTGGGTGATCAGTAGCCGCCGTGGCCGCCGTGGCCGCCGTGACCGCCGTGTCCGTGGCCGCCGTGACCGTGGTCACCGTGTCCGTGACCGTGTCCGTGGTCGCCGTGGTCGCCGTGGTCACCGTGGTCGTGACCGTGCCCCGAGAAGTCGTTGCCGCCCGACGAGTCATCGCCGTGGTCCCGGCGCATGGCCGGCATGAGACTGCTGAAGATAGCCATTGCGTTCCTCCCGAAACTTTCTGCACACGGGATACGTGTCAGGGTGGACATCGGATGGCTGTTTTCAGAAAAAAATTCCCTTTTCAACCCAACCTGGCGGCCAGCCCCCCGGTGCACCGCACCTCGTCGCCGGCCGTGATGAGCAGCGCTTCCACGTCCGGCAGCGACTCCAGCCATGCCAGGCCCGCCCGCGCCCCCATCGCGAACGCCGCCGTCGCCCAGCAGTCCACCCAGGTCAGCCGCGGCCCCACGACCGTCACCGACACCAGGTCCGTGACCGCCGGCCGGCCCGTGCGCGGGTCCACGATGTGCGCGCCCCGCTCGGCCGTGCCCGACGTCGCCACCGAGAGTTCGTCCGCTCCCGCCGCCGAGATCACCGCCGCGAGACCGCCCGGGCGCAGCGGGTCCGCCACCCCCACCCGCCACGGCCGGTGCGGCTCCGGCGCGCCCAGCATCTGCACGTCCCCGCCGCCGTTCACGCTGACCCCGCACACCCCCGGCACCCCTGCCAGCAGCCGCGCGGCCCGCTCCGCCGCCCAGCCCTTGACGATCCCGGTGGGATCCAGCGCACCCCGGTACCGGGCGCTGAACCAGCCCCCGCTCGTGCGTTCCGCCTCGGCCGCGAGGTCCAGCACCTCGGCGACCTCCGGCGCGCACTCCGCCGCGGTCAGCTCACCCCGGGCCAGCCGCGCGATCTCGCTGTCCTCCCGGTAGGTGCTGAACACCGCGTCCGCCCGGTGCAGCCCGGCGACCGCCTCGGCCAGCACCTCACGTACCGCACGCTGATCCCCGCCGCGGACGTCGAAGGAGAAGACGGTCCCCATGACCTCCTCCGCGTGACGCACCGCGGCGGGAGCCTCGGCCGGCCCGGTCATGGTGTCAGCCACCGGCCTGGTCCAGCGCGGACTGCAGCGACTGCCGGTAGCCGGTGCTGGTGTAGGTGGCGCCGGAGACGGCGTCGATGTCCGCGGTGCCGGCCGCCACCGCCTCCTGGTTGAGCTTCGGCACCGCCATGGCGGTCTTCTGGTCGCTGAGCCCGCCCTTGGGCGCCTGTACCGCCTCGGCTTCGGTGACCTTGCCGCCGGCGACGGTGACGCGCACCTGGACGGGACCGTACTGCGTCTGCGCGACCTTCCCGGTGACGGTGCGCGCCTGCGCGGCCCCCGAGGACCCGGCGTGCGACGCCGGCGCCGACTTCACCTTGTCCAGCGCCGACTGCAGCGACTTCCTGTATCCCGCGCTCGTGTACGTCGCCCCCGACACCGAGTCGATCCGCGCGCTCTGCGCCGCGACGGCCTCCTGGTTGAGTCTGGGGACCGCCATGGCGGTCTTCTGGTCGCTGAGCCCGCCCTTCGGTGCCTGTACCGCCTCCGCCTTGGTGACCTTGCCGCCGGCCACGGTCAGCCGTACCTGCACGGTCCCGTACTGGGTCTGCGCCGCGTCACCGGTCACCGTGCCGGAACCGGTGGAGGCCTGCGCGCCGCCCGCGGTGCCGCCCTGCGGTGACTGCTGCGCCCCCGCGCCCTGCGACGGCGCCGCGCCCACCGCCGACGCGGAGGCCGGGCCGGAGGCCGGCTTCAGTGCCAGCAGCAGTACGACACCGGACACGGTGGCGGCCGTGGCCAGGACGACCCGGCGGATCGGGTGGCTCTTCCTCATCGCTTCGCAGCTCCTGCTCACATCTCGAACGACTCGTGGTGGATGCGGCGGGCGGGGACCCCCGCGCCGCGCAGCGCCTCGTACACCGACTGGGCGAACCCGGCCGGGCCGCACATGAACACGTCGTGGCGCTCGATGTCCGGGATCTTCCGCTGGAGGTTCTCCGCGGAGATGTCCGGCCGCTCGCCCTCCGGGCTGTTCACCGCGTACATCAGCCGGGCGCCCCGCTCGTCGGCGATCTTCGCCAGCTCGTCCCAGAGCGCCAGGTCCTGGGTGCTGTTGGCCCGGTAGAGCAGGGTGATGTCGCCGGCCGCGCCGGGCAGCGTCTCGAACAGCGCGCGCATCGGCGTGATCCCGACGCCGCCCGCGACCAGGAGCACCTTGCCCCGGCTGCGGCGCTGCGCGGTCATCGCGCCGTACGGGCCCTCCGCCCACACCCGGGTGCCGGGCGTCAGCTCGCGCAGCCGCTCGCTGTGGTCGCCGATGGCCTTGACCGTGATCCGCAGCAGGTCCGGGCGGGGCGCCGCCGACAGGGAGTACGGGTGCGAGCTGAACCGCATCCCGGGGGCGAGGAACCGCCAGCGGAAGAACTGGCCCGCCTCCGCGCCCATCCGGTGCAGCCTCCGCCCGCCGATCAGCACCGACACGATGCCCGGCGTCTCCTCGATGACCGCCTCCACCCGCATGCGGTGCCGCAGGTTCAGCCGGATCGGGGTGAGGATGCGGTACCAGGCCACCAGCGCGGTGACCGTGCCGTACAGGCCGTACCAGAAGGTCTTGGCGGCGGGCTCGACCGCGAAGTCGTTGCCGGTGGTGATCTGGTGCCAGAACGTCAGGAACACCGCCGCGTACGTCAGCAGGTGGACGTGGTACCAGGTGTCGTACGGCATCCGGCGGCGGACCCCGCCGATCGACGTCAGCCCGATGAGCACGAACAGGCCGGTGCCGATGGCCGCCTTGCCCACGTCCGGCAGCTGGTTGATGGAGTCGGTGGTCTGCTGCACGATGTCGCCGAGCGACTTGCCCGCCTGCAGCGCGTACCCCCACATGGTGAGGAACACGTGCGCCACGATCAGGCAGAGCGTGTAGCGGCCGCTCATCGCGTGCCAGCGGGCCACCCGGTCGGAGCCGACCCGCCGCTCCAGTGCGGGCACGCGCGCCATCTGGAGCACGACCAGCGCGACCAGATAGCCGGCCAGCAGACCGGTGATCCGGCCCGCGTTGAGGATCCTGCTGCTGTCGTCGGCGACCGACGGTGTGTTGTGCCACCAGAGCCACAGCACGGCCGCCGCGCCCGCCCAGACGGCGAGCAGCAGCGGGACGGCCGGGGAGCGGCGCGGGCGGATGCGGCGCATCGTCTGTCGGCGGGCGGCACGTCCGCCTGCGAGCGTGGTGGTCACGGTTCCTCCGTGGGGACTTGACCCTTGGCCCAGAGATACGTGCCGCATGCGGTGGGTGTTCAGCGGCCCCGCATCCACGGTGGTCATCAGTGGCTGTCCCCTCGTCGGCCGTACCTGACGGGCGAGCGCACTCAGAGAAAACTCAGAGGGCGGGCGGTACGTCCGACCCGGCCACGTGGGTGATGCTGGTAAGCGCGATGAACACCACCCGTTCCGGCCGCCCGGCCCTCACCCGACCCGACGGCACCCCGCTGCGCGTCCTCGTCGTCGACGACGACCCCGACCTCGCGGAGGTGCTCACCGGCGCCCTGCGCTACGAGGGCTGGGAGGTCCGCGCGGCCGGCGACGGCGCCTCGGCCCTGGCCACCGCCCGCGAGCTGCTGCCCGACGCCGTCGTCCTGGACGTGATGCTCCCGGACACCGACGGCTTCGCGGTGCTGCGCCGGCTGCACGAGGTGAAGCCGGACGTCTGTGTCCTCTTCCTCACGGCACGGGACGCGGTCGAGGACCGTATCGCGGGCATCACCGCGGGCGGCGACGACTACGTCACCAAGCCCTTCAGCCTGGAGGAGGTCGTCGCCCGGCTGCGCGGCCTGCTGCGCCGGGCGGGCATGGCCCGGCAGCAGGAAGAGGGGCCGCGGCTGATCGTCGGCGACCTGGTGATGGACGAGGAGGCCCGCGAGGTCACCCGGGCCGGCGAACTGATCGAACTCTCACCCACGGAGTTCGAACTCCTCCGCTTCCTCATGCGCAACCCGCGCCGGGTGCTGAGCAAGACGCAGATACTCGACCGGGTGTGGTCGTACGACTTCGGGGGCCGCGCCCATGTCGTCGAGCTGTACATCTCCTACCTGCGCAAGAAGGTCGACGCGGGCCGCGAGCCCATGATCCACACGGTGCGCGGAGCGGGCTACGTCCTGAAGCCGGTGCCCCGGTGAGGTCCGTACGGCACCCGCGCCTGCCCCGCCTCCGCACCCTGCGCGCCCGGCTGACCTTCGGCCTGGTGGTGCTGCTGGCGGTGAGCTGCGCGGCCGTGGGCCTGGCGGCGGTCGTCGAGCTGAACGGCTCCCTCACCCAGCGCCTGGACGAACAGCTCGCCCAGGTCGGCACCCGGTTCCCGGAGAGCCTCGAACGCAACGGCACACTGCCGAGCGACCACGACGGGGACGAGCACGCCGACACCCGCCGGATGGCCACCGGCACCTTCGGCGCCCGCCTGCTGGACGGCACGGTCACCAACAACGGCCTCATCCGCTCCGGCGACCCGGCGGCGGACCTGAGCGTCGACCTGACCGCACAGGACGCCGGGAGGCTGGCCGCCGTGCCCGTCGACGGCCGACCGCACACGGTGGAACTCTCCGCCCTGTGCGACTACCGGGTCATCGCCACCGCCGGCCGGGACGGGGACGTGCTGATCGTCGGCCTGCCGCTGGAGCCGGTCCAGGCCACGGTCCACCACCTGGAACTGGTCGCCGGGATCGTCTTCGGGCTCGCGCTCGTGGTGACCGGCGTGGCCGGCGCCTTCTGGGTGCGCTGGTCGCTGCGCCCGCTCAGCCGGGTCGCCGCCACCGCCACGCGGGTCAGTGAGCTTCCGCTGGCCAGCGGGGAGGTGGCGCTGCCGGCGCGCGCTCCGGACACCGACCCGGACAGCGAGGTCGGCCGGGTCGGCGGGGCCTTCAACCGCATGCTCGGCCATGTCGAGGACGCGCTGACCAAGCGGCACGCGAGCGAGGAACGGCTGCGCCGCTTCGCCGCCGACGCCAGCCACGAGCTGCGCACCCCGGTCGCCTCGGTCCGCGGCCACGCCGAACTGGCCCTCCTCCACCCGGGCCCGGTACCACCGGAGGTGACCCGCGCCCTGCGGCGCATCACGGCCGAGTCCGCCCGTATGGGCGAGATGGTCGACGATCTGCTCCTGCTGGCCCGCCTCGACGCGGGCCGCCCGCTGGAGCGCCGCCCGGTCGACCTGACCCACGTCGTCCTGGACGCGGTCACGGACGCCCGCGCCACCGGCCCCGGCCACCGCTGGACCCTGGACCTCCCGGAGGAACCGGTGACGGTACCGGGAGACGCCCACCGACTCCACCAGGTGCTGGCCAACCTGTTGGCCAACGCGCGTCTGCACACGCCCGTCGGCACCGAGGTCACCGTCACCCTGGAGACCACCACCGACTCGGCCCTCATGTCCGTCCACGACGACGGCCCCGGCGTCCCCGAGGGCATCCAGCCCGAGGTCTTCGAACGCTTCACCCGAGCAGAACACCGCCGCCGCGCGGACGCCCCCGGCGCCGGAGCGGGCCTGGGCCTGTCGATCGTGGCGGCGGTGGCGGAGGCTCACGGAGGCGGTGTGGACCTGGAGAGCACACCGGGCTCCACGACCTTCCGGGTGCGCTTGCCGGCCTTCAGTACCGGGTGAGAGCCGTCACCCCGTCCGCGGTCCCGATGGCCATGTGCGGCTCCTTCCCGGGGTCGGCCCACCGCAGAATCCGCTGCATCGCGTCCTCCGGCACCGACACGCAACCGGCCGTCGCCCCCTGCCCGTTGACATGCAGGAAGATGCCGGCGCCACGCCCGCGCACCGGCTGGTCGTAGTTGAACCCGATGACGAGCGCGTACGCGTACTGCGTCGCGTAGGAGATCAGGTGCTCCGACTCGGACGCCCGGCAGTCGCCCGGCAACGGATCCACCCACCGGTTGTACGCCGCCGAGTCATTGTCCTGGCACCACCACGAACTCTCCTTCACCGGCCGGTACTCGACGCTCGTCCCGCTCGGCGGTGCCTTGATCCCGAAGCCGAACGGGAGGCCGTACAGCCCCGTCGGTGTGGTGTTCGTGCCCTGCACCCGGGAGCCGCCGTCGACGAGCCCGTTCTCTCCGAACCGCGCCGGTGCGGTGCCGGCCCGCACCCACTGCCCGTCCTTCAGGTCCCACCAGCTGAGCGTGCCCGAGGAGGAGCCGGCGCTGTCCGCCTGCGCGATGATCAGCTGGCTGCCGCCGCCGGTGTCCGCCATCCGCACGGGCAACGGCTCCGACCCGGCGCCCGGGGCGGAGCCGAGCAGGGCGAGCGAGGACGCGGACACGAGGGCCAGCACGACACCGGGGCGCATGGCTCAGACGGTAGACGGCGGAAGCGGCAACGGCAGCCCGGGTAGTCCGTCCAGGCTCGTCGCGACATGCTCCTTCTTCTCGAAGTACGCGCTCAGCGAGGCGTCGTCGTCCCGTGCGAAACGCCTTCCGTGCAGGTCGCGGTCGCTCTCGTACGCCATGCGGGGGACGGCGTACCCGCAGCTGTCCCGGACCAGGTCCGCGTGTACGACGATGATCGCGCGCAGTCCGTGCCGGGTCGGGTCGATGTCAGGGAAGTGACCGAGCAGCCCCTTGAAGCGAGGGTCGTCGCGGAAGACGGGCTCGCCCCGGCCGTGCACGCGGACGATGTTCGGCGGGCCCTGGAAGGCGCACCACATCAGGGTGATCCGGCCGTTCTCCCTGAGGTGCGCGATGGTCTCCGCGGTGGACCCGGCGAAGTCCAGGTAGGCCACGGTCAGTTCGTCGATGACGGCGAACGAGCCCTTGAGGCCCTTGGGGGAGAGGTTGACCGTGCCGTCGCCGGACAGCGGGGCGGTCGCGGTGAAGAAGAGGGGCTGCTCCTCGATGAACGTGCGGAGCCTGCCGTCGATGCGCTCATAGGTCTTTCCCATGTCTAACGATTATGGGCGCAACTCGTTCGCCTGTCTAAGGAATTCACGGGAAAGCCCGCCATCCGGACTCGCCGTGGCCGTGTGCCGCCCCGGGCGGGGCGGCACACGGCCGCCCGCTACCTCACCGGGTGAGCGTGCAGGCGGCCAGGGAGTCGAGTCCGGTCGGCTTGGTGGTGGTGCGGCCGATGGCGGTGGCGATGCGGTCGATGGTGGAGACGCGCTTGTCCTTGAGGGGGCCGAGGATGGCGTTGTTGACGAAGTTGGGTCCGCCTTGGCCGACGGTGGTCTGCAGGCGCTTGTCGGCTTCCTGGATCTGGGTCTGGAGGAGGGTGAGGTTGCGGTCGACCTCGGCCTTGGCGGTGGCGGGGACGGCGGGGAGCTTGGAGGCGACGTCGGGGCAGGTGATGGTGCCGGTTGCGGTCTTCGCGCCGGTGCCCGCCTGCTGGGAGGCGGCCGTGCTCGGTGCGCCGGAACCGGCCGCCGCACCCCCGCTCCCGTTCAGGGCGCAGGCGGCCAGGGAGTCGAGTCCGGTCGGCTTGGTGGTGGTGCGGCCGATGGCGGTGGCGATGCGGTCGATGGTGGAGACGCGCTTGTCCTTGAGGGGGCCGAGGATGGCGTTGTTGACGAAGTTGGGTCCGCCTTGGCCGACGGTGGTCTGCAGGCGCTTGTCGGCTTCCTGGATCTGGGTCTGGAGGAGGGTGAGGTTGCGGTCGACCTCGGCCTTGGCGGTGGCGGGGACGGCGGGGAGCCTGGAGGCGACGTCGGGGCAGGTGATGGTGCCGGGACTGGCCAGGGTGCGGGCGTTCGTGGTGCCGCTGTTCTTGTCGGGCGTTCCGGCGAGGGCCGAGCCTGCGATCACCGCGCCGGAGAGCGCCACGGCGGCAGCACCGCCGATGATCGCCACGCGACGCTTGTTGTACTTCGGAAGAGCCCTGGACATGCGGATGCCTCACTTGGGTCAGGAGTGGGTTCAGCGGTGACCGACGCGGCGCCTGCGTCTGCCGGTGAGTACGGGAAAGCGGTTGCTGCTGTTCAAGAACTCCGAGGATTGACGAATCATGCAGAGGTCTGCATACTCATGCATGACAGCACGTGCAGTGTGAGGAGAATCCCGTGACCGAGCGCGTCGTACTCGCCTATTCCGGCGGTCTGGACACCTCCGTCGCCATCGGCTGGATCGCCGAGGAGACGGGCGCCGAGGTCATCGCCGTTGCGGTGGACGTCGGCCAGGGCGGCGAGGACCTGGACGTCATCCGCAAGCGCGCCCTCGCCTGCGGGGCCGTCGAGGCCGAGGTCGCCGACGCCAAGGACGAGTTCGCCGACGAGTACTGCCTCCCGGCGATCAAGGCCAACGCCCTCTACATGGACCGCTATCCGCTGGTCTCCGCCCTGTCCCGGCCCGCGATCGTCAAGCACCTGGTCGCCGCCGCGCAGAAGCACGGCGCCACGACCGTCGCCCACGGCTGCACCGGCAAGGGCAACGACCAGGTCCGCTTCGAGGCCGGCATCGCCGCCCTCGCCCCCGGCCTGAAGTGCATCGCCCCGGTCCGCGACTACGCGATGACCCGGGACAAGGCGATCGCCTTCTGCGAGGCCAAGCAGCTCCCGATCGCCACCACCAAGAAGTCCCCCTACTCCATCGACCAGAACGTCTTCGGACGCGCCGTCGAGACGGGCTTCCTGGAGGACATCTGGAACGCCCCGATCGAGGACATCTACGAGTACACCGACGACCCCGCCGCACCGCACGAGCCCGACGAGGTGATCATCACCTTCGAGCAGGGCGTCCCGGTCGCGATCGACGGCAGGCCGGTCACCGTCCTGCAGGCCATCGAGCAGCTCAACGACCGCGCCGGCGCCCAGGGCGTCGGCCGGATCGACCTGGTCGAGGACCGCCTCGTCGGCATCAAGTCGCGCGAGGTGTACGAGGCCCCGGGCGCGATCGCCCTGATCACCGCTCACCAGGAGCTGGAGAACGTCACCGTCGAGCGCGAACTCGCCCGCTACAAGCGGCAGGTCGAGCAGCGCTGGGGCGAACTCGTCTACGACGGCCAGTGGTTCTCCCCCCTCAAGCGCGCCCTGGACGGTTTCGTCAACGAGGCCAACCAGCACGTCACCGGTGACATCCGGATGACCCTGCACGCCGGCCGCGCGGTCGTCACCGGCCGCCGCTCCGAGTCGTCGCTCTACGACTTCAACCTCGCCACCTACGACACCGGCGACACCTTCGACCAGGCCGCCGCCAAGGGCTTCATCGACATCTACAGCCTGTCGTCGAAGATCGCCGCCAGGCGAGACCTCGCGTGAGTACGGTCCATCCACCAATCTCTCTAGGAGCAGCGCAAGTGAGCAGCAACAGCGGTGACGTACGGCTCTGGGGCGCCCGTTTCGCCGACGGTCCCGCCGAGGCCCTGGCGAAGCTGTCCGCGTCCGTCCACTTCGACTGGCGGCTCGCGCCGTACGACATCGCCGGCTCGCGTGCCCACGCGCGCGTGCTGCACAAGGCCGGGCTCCTCACGGACGACGAACTGACCCGGATGATCGCCGGCCTCGACCAGCTCGCAGCCGATGTGGCCGACGGCTCGTTCGTGGGCACGATGGCCGACGAGGACTGCCACACGGCCCTGGAGCGGGGCCTGCTGGAGCGCCTCGGGCCCGACCTCGGCGGCAAGCTGCGCGCGGGCCGCTCCCGCAACGACCAGGTGACGACCCTCTTCCGGATGTACCTGCGGGACCACGCCCGCATCATCGGCGGCCTGATCGCCGACCTCCAGGACGCCCTGATCGGCCTCGCCGAGGCGCACCCGGACGTCGCGATGCCCGGCCGCACCCACCTCCAGCACGCCCAGCCGGTCCTGTTCGCCCACCACGTACTGGCCCACGTCCAGTCCCTGTCCCGGGACGCGGAGCGCCTGCGCCAGTGGGACGAGCGCACGGCGGTCTCCCCGTACGGCTCCGGCGCCCTCGCCGGTTCCTCCCTGGGCCTGGACCCCGAGGCGGTGGCGCGGGACCTCGGCTTCGAGCACGGCAGCGCCGGCAACTCCATCGACGGCACGGCCTCCCGGGACTACGTCGCCGAGTTCCTCTTCATCACCGCGATGATCGGCGTGAACATCTCCCGGATCGCCGAGGAGATCATCATCTGGAACACGAAGGAGTTCTCCTTCGTGACCCTGCACGACGCGTTCTCCACCGGCTCGTCGATCATGCCGCAGAAGAAGAACCCGGACATCGCCGAGCTGGCACGCGGCAAGTCCGGCCGTCTGATCGGCAACCTGACGGGGCTGATGGCGACCCTGAAGGCGCTGCCCCTCGCCTACAACCGCGACCTCCAGGAGGACAAGGAGCCGGTCTTCGACTCCGTCGACCAGCTGGAGATCCTGCTCCCGGCGTTCACCGGCATGATGGCGACGCTCACCGTGCACCGCGAGCGCATGGAGGAGCTGGCCCCGGCCGGCTTCTCGCTCGCCACCGACATCGCCGAGTGGCTGGTCAAGCAGGGCGTGCCGTTCCGCGTGGCGCACGAGGTGGCCGGCGAGTGCGTGAAGGTCGCCGAGGCCGAGGGCAAGGAACTGGACGACCTCACCGACGAACAGTTCGCGAAGATCTCCGCCCACCTCACTCCGGAGGTGCGGACCGTCCTCAACGTCCCGGGCGCGCTGGCGTCCCGCAGCGGCCGGGGCGGCACGGCCCCGAGCGCGGTCGCCGTCCAGCTGGCCGAGGTCAAGGCGGACGTGGCGGCCCAGCACGAGTGGGCGCACGCCAAGCAGCGGGGCTGAGCCACAGCGCCCCGACAGACACGGGCTGACCTCAAGGGCATCGGGGGTTACGTTGGTCGAAGCCGTACCGGAGCCGACCGAACGGAACTCCCCATGCCCTTCGCCCGACTGGCCACAGCAACCACCCCGACCTGCCACATCGGCCTCGGTCTCGCCGCCGTCGGCCGCCCCGGCTACATCAACCTGGGGCGCGACCACGACCTCGGAGACGACCGCAGCGTCGAGGCGATGCGCAGCCGTACCCACGACCTCCTCGACGCCGCGTACGCCCAGGGCGTCCGCTACTTCGACGTCGCGCGTTCCTACGGCCGCTCGGAGGAGTTCCTCGCCGACTGGCTGAACGCCCGCCCCCATGCGAACGACGTGGTCATCGGCAGCAAGTGGGGCTACACCTACACGGCGGGCTGGTCGGCGGACGCCGAGACGCACGAGGTCAAGGACCACAGCCTGGCCACGTACGAGCGGCAGCGCGCCGAGACCGACGCGCTGCTCGGCGACCGGCTCGACCTCTACCAGATCCACTCGGTGACCCCGGACAGTCCGGCCCTCACCGACAAGGACCTGCACGCCCGGCTCGCCGAGGCCGCCGCCCAGGGTCTGACCATCGGCTTCTCCACCAGCGGCCCCGCCCAGGCCGACGCCGTCCGCGCCGCGCTCGCCGTGACCGTCGACGGCGAGCCGCTCTTCCGTACGGTCCAGTCGACCTACAACGTGCTGGAGACCTCGGCGGCCCCCGCGCTCGCCGAGGCGCACGACGCCGGGCTCACGGTGATCGTGAAGGAGGGCATGGCCAACGGCCGGCTGGCCGCGCCGCACGCGCCGGAGGCGCTGAAGACCGTCGCCGAGGAGACCTCCCTCGGCTGCGACGCCGTGGCCCTCGCCTTCATCCTGTGCCAGCCCTGGGCGGGTGTGGTCCTGTCCGGCGCCGCGACCGTCACCCAGCTCGCCTCCAACCTGCACGCTCCCGCCGTCGACCTCGACACGGACCGGCTGACGCGTCTCGCCTCGCTCGCCGAGGACCCGCGCGCCTACTGGGAGCGGCGCGGACAGCTGCCCTGGCACTGACGATCAGCGCTCTGACCAGCAGCGACGAGTCATCCATGCCTGGAATGAGACATGAATGTCTCACATGGGCTACCCTTGTCTCATGGCCCTCGATCGTGACCAGGTGCTGCGCAGCGCGGCCGCCCTGCTGACCCGTAAGTCCACCGCGACCATGGACGAGGTCGCCAAGGCCGCCGGTATCAGCCGGGCCACCCTGCACCGCCACTTCGCCGGGCGCGACGCGCTCGTCCGGGCGCTGGAGGCGCTCGGCATCGAGGAGTGCGAGGCGGCGGTGGACGCGGCCCGGCTCGACGAGGGGCCGGCGGCGGAGGCCGTACGCAGACTGGTGCGGGAGATCCAGCCCGCCGCCGGACTGCTCGCCTTCCTGTACGGCGAGAGCCAGCTCTGGGAGGGCGACCGGCAGAACGAGGGCTGGCAGCGGCTGGACGCCCGGATCGGGGCGGTCTTCCAGCGCGGGCAGCGGAGTGGAGAGTTCCGGATCGACCTCACTCCCGTCTGGCTCACCGAGGCGCTGTACGGCCTGACCGCCTCCTGCGCCTGGGCCACCCTGGACGGCCGTGTGGCCGCCCGGGACTTTCCGACCATGGTCGCCGAGCTGCTGCTCGGCGGCGCGCTACGAAGAGAGGAATCATGACCAGCACCCTGCAGCCGGCCACGACGACGGAGGCGGTGAAGCGCCCGGGCCGCTGGCTCGCGCTCTCCGTCCTCGTCCTCGCCGTGCTGCTGGTGGCCGTCGACGCCACCGTCCTCGGTCTGGCCACCCCGTACATCAGCGAAGACCTCGACCCCTCCGGCACCCAGCTCCTGTGGATCGGGGACGTCTACTCCTTCGTCATCGCCGGTCTGCTCGTCTCCATGGGCAGCCTCGGCGACCGCATCGGCCGCAAGCGGATCCTGCTCGTCGGCGCCACGGCGTTCGGCGCGCTGTCCGTCCTGAACGCCTACGCGACGACTCCCGAACTGATGATCCTGGCGCGGGCGCTGCTCGGTGTCGCGGGCGCCACGCTGATGCCCGCGACCCTCGCCCTGATCCGCAACATCTTCCACGACCCGCGCGAGCGCAGCCTCGCCGTCGGCATCTGGGGCGCGACCGCCTCCGCCGGCACGGCCGTCGGCCCGATCACCGGCGGCTTCCTCCTCGAACACTTCTGGTGGGGCTCGGTCTTCCTGATCAACCTGCCCGTGATGGCCGTCCTGGTCCTGGTCGGCATCCGCACCCTGCCCGAGTCCCGCAACCCCGCTCCCGGGCCCTGGGACCTGAGCAGTGTCGTCCTGTCGCTGGTCGGCATGATCGGCATCGTGTACGCCGTGAAGGAGGCCGCGACCCACGGCTTCACCTGGCCCACAGCCGCCGCCGGCCTGCTGGGCGCCGCCGCGCTCCACGGATTCGTACACCGCCAGCTCACCATGCCCGCCCCGCTGCTGGACATGCGTCTGTTCCGGCGCCGTGGCTTCAGCGGAGCGGTCCTCGCCGACCTGCTGACCGTGCTCGGCCTGTCCGGCCTGGTGTTCTTCCTCTCCCAGTACCTGCAACTCGTCCAGGGCAGGCGCCCGTTCGAGGCGGGCCTGGCCGAACTGCCCGCCGCCGTCGGCGCGGTGGCGGCCGGTCTCGTCGCGGGCCGCGTGGCCCGCCGCTTCTCGGTCCGGGCGGTGGTATCGGGCGGTCTGGCGGCCGTCGGCCTGGCCCTCGCCGTGCTGACGGCGCTCGGCCAGTCCACCGGTTACCCGGTCCTCGGCGCCGCCCTCCTGGTCGTCGGGATCGGCGCGGGCTTCTCCTTCACGGTCACCGCGGACGTCATCCTCTCCAGCGTCCCCAAGGACCAGGCGGGCGCCGCCTCGGCGGTCTCCGAGACGGCGTACGAACTGGGCGCGGCGCTCGGCATCGCCCTGCTGGGCTCCATCGTGACGGGCGTCTACCGCGACTTCACCGGCCCCGCGGGCACCCCCGCCGCGGCCCACGAGTCGCTGGGCGCGGCGGTCGAGGCCTCGGCGCACATGCCGACGCCCACGGCGGAGGCCCTGCTGTCCGCAGCACGGGAATCCTTCGTCCACGGCCTGACCCTGGCCTCGGGCGTGGGAGCGGTGGTCCTGTTGCTGACGTCGATCGCGGCGTGGTTCATGCTGAAGAACCAGAAACTGGAAAGCGCGGGCTGAGCGCGGCTCCGCAGGGCCCCTGGGGTCAGCGGAGATAGCCGAGCACCGTCATCATCCCGCTCTCCGAGTGGTACTGGTTGTGACAGTGCAGCATCCACAGCCCGGGATTGTCGGCGTCGAACTCGACGACCAGCTTGCGGTGCGGCAGCACGATCGAGGTGTCCTTGCGGGCCCCCACCGCGTCCAGTCCGGTGAGCGCGAACGTGTGGCCGTGCATGTGCACGGGGTGCCACATGTCGGTGGCGTTGATGAGGGTGAGCCGGACCCGCTCGCCGGCCCGGACGGGATGCCGCTGCCGCACGTCGTAGGGCTTGTGGTCGAACGCCCAGTCGTATTTCTCCATGCTGCCGGTGAGCCGGATGCGCATCTCGCGGTCGGGGTGGCGGTCGGCGAGGGCGACGGAGTCGGCGGGCTTGAGCCGGCGGGCCGGGACGACCTTTCCGTCGAGTTCGTCCGGGTGCACGTCCGGCGCCGGAAGGTTCTTCCCCTTGTCGGTGCGCAGGACGGCGAGCGCCTTTCCCTTCTTGCCCTCGGCGAGGGCGACGAGGGGGAAGACGCCGTCCTTGGCGGTGATCAGGACGTCGTACCGCTCCGCCATGCCGATGAGCAGGGCGTCGGTCTCCTGGTGCACCACGGGATAGCCGTCGGTGTGGGTGACGGTCATCCTGTGGTCGCCGAGCGCGACCCGGAAGGCGGTCTCCGAGCCCGCGTTGATGAGCCGCAGCCGGACACGGTCGCCGGGGCGGCAGCGGAAGACGGAGGGACGGCTGCCCAGGCGCCCGTTGGCCAGGTAGAGGGGATAGGCGACGCTGCCGCCCTCGCCGTGCAGCATGCGGCTGTGCGAATCGCGCAGCACCCGGGAGGGGCCCGCCGCACGCCCGCGGGACGACGACCGACGGGGACTCGGGGTGCCGTGTCCGGGGCCCATGGCCATGCCCGGCATCGCGGCATCGCTCCCGCCGGGCTTGAGCTGGGCGAGCACCTGGTCGGGGGTGGAGCCGTCCACCCCGTCCACCCAGTCGTCCAGGACGACGACCCATTCCTTGTCGTAGGCGAGGGACTCCTTGGGATCGTCGACGATGAACGGCGCGTACAGGGCGCGGTCGGGCTGCAGCCCGACGTGCGAGTGGAACAGATACGTGCCCGGGTGAGCGGCGACGAAGCGGTAGGTGAAGTCCGCCCGGGAGGGAATGGCGTTCTGGGTCAGGTCCGGAGTGCCGTCCATGTCGCAGCGCAGACGCACCCCGTGGGAGTGCAGCGTGGTCGTGACGGGAAGCCGGTTGGTGAGGGTGAGGTCGAGGACGTCACCGGCGGTGACACGCACCAGCGGCCCCGGGAGCACCTCGTTGTACGCCCAGCTCCGGACGGACTTCCCGCCCAGGTCCAGCGTCGACTCGGCAGCGGTGAACCTGAACGTGCGTACGGGACCTGCCCCGCGCTTCCGCTCGGCGGCGAGAACCTCCGGATCCGACGGATTCACGTACCCTTTGGGCCCCGGTGGCACGAACCTGCCCGCACCGCTCCCGTGGTGCGGGGGCTTGGAGCCGGAACCGGAGCAGGCCGCCAGGAGCCCCGCCCCGGCGGTGGCGATCGGAGCACGGAGCAGGGTACGCCGCGAAGGTTTCTGCATGTCTGAATAAGACATGTTGTGCGCTCATATGGCCGGTAAATGCGGCGGAATGGCTGAAGTGTCGGAGCAGATTCCACCGGCAGGCGGACGGAGCCGGCCCGCCGGCGGGTCCACCGGAAGGTCTAGGCGGCCTTCGCCTTCGTGGCGTACATGTCCACGTACTCCTGTCCGGACAGCCGCATGACCTCGGCCATCACGGAGTCGGTCACGGCCCGCAGCACATAGCGGTCCCGGTCCATCCCCTCGTACCGCGAGAACTCCATGGGCTCGCCGAAGCGGACGGTGACCCGGCCGGGCCGCGGGATGCCCTTGCCTCCCGGCTGCAGCTTGTCGGTGCCGATCATCGCGAACGGAACCACCGGTGCACCGGTCATCAGGGTCAGCCGCGCGATCCCGGTGCGGCCCCGGTACAGCCGGCCGTCGGGCGAGCGCGTGCCCTCGGGGTAGATCCCGAAGATCTTCCCCTCCTCCAGGATCCGCCGCCCGGTCATCAGCGCGGCCACGCCGCCGTTGGCCCCGTCCCGGTCCACCGGGATCATGCCGACACCGGTGAAGAACCAGGCCATCAGGCGGCCCTTGAAGCCCTTGCCGGTGACGTACTCGTCCTTGCCGATGAAGTGCACCTGCCGCTTGGTGACCACCGGCAGCACGATCGAGTCGATGAACGTGAGGTGGTTGCCGGCCAGGATGACCGGACCGTCTCCCGGAATGCGCTCCACGCCCTCCACCTGTGGGCGGAACATCAGGCGCATGATCGGTCCGAGCACTGCCTTGATGAGCGCGAAGCGGGACAACGGGTCCTCCGATGTCGAGGGGATCGATATGAGTCTGTGCAGGTGAGGACATTACTCGCGGGTGCCGGGCGGGCGCACATCGGGTACGCCCGGTTCACCGAGGTCTTACGAAGAGTTGACGCGGGTTTACCTGCGGTGGCGCGACGGGGACGAGCCGTAACGCGCCGGTGACGGTGTGACGGAGATCGCGCGAGCCACCCCTCCGGCCGGCGACACCCCCCCGACCGCCATCCAGTCGGCTGTCATCACGGGTACCCCCTGGCGGCTGCCCGCACTCGCTTCCGTGGGCGGCCCGGGGGTGCCGGTATCCCGGCGGCTGCCTGCACTTGCTTTCCTGGGCGCCGGTCATCAAGGGGATCCCGGGTGGCTGCCTGCAGTCGCTTCCCTCGGCGGCCGGTCACCAGGGGGATCCCGGGTCCCTGGTGGTGGCCTGCACTCGCTTCCCCGGGCGGCCCGTTGTCAAGGGCGTCCCCGGTGGCTGCCCACTCGATTCCACGGGCAGCCGGTCCTCAGGGGCGTCCCCGATGGCCCCCCGCACTCGCCTCCCCGGCCAGCCGTCGTCACCGGCACCAGGGCCCGTCACTCTGCGGATCCCCCGCCGGCCGTCACCTTGTACATCCCCGGGCACCCGTCACCCGGCACCTCACCCGACGGCCCTCACCCGGCACATCACCGGACACCCGTCACCTTGCGTGTCCCCGGGCACCCGTCACCTTGCGTGTCCCCGGGCACCCGTCACCTTGCGCGTCCCCCCGACGGCCGTCACCTTCCACACCACCCCGACGGCCCGTCACCTTGCGCTCCCTCGACCGCCCCCGCCCTGCGCATCCCCGGACACCCCTCATCCTGCACATCCCCGGACACCCGTCATCCGGCACCTCACCCGACGGCCCTCATCCGGCACGTCCCCCGACAGCCCCACCCTGCACATCCCCCCCGGCCCGTCACCCAGCGCGCCCCCCGACGGTCCTCACCGTGCGCCTTCCACAGGACACCCGGCAACACCCGCCTGTTCCGGCCCAGGACTCCCTTCGGTCATGTCCGGGCCCCTACGATCGGGCCGCACTCACGATCAGACGGCAGGAGGGCGCTGATGGGCAGCGACCAGGCGAATGAGAAGACGCAGGGCACCGGACGGCGGGCGATCCTCGGCGCGGCGGTATTCGGTGCGAGCGGAGCGGTGCTCGGGCTGCCGGACGTGGCCGAGGCCGCCGGGGCCCGGACGGGCGGGCACGGCGGCCGGGGGCTGAAGAGCCTGCCGGTGCCCACGATCATCGGCCACCGCGGGGCGAGCGGCTACCGCCCCGAGCACACCTTCGGCTCCTACGAACTGGCCCTGGACCTGGGCGCCGACGTGGTCGAGGCCGGTGACCTGGTGCCCACCAAGGACGGTCATCTCGTCTGCCGGCACGAACCGGAGATCGGCGGCACCACGGACGTCGCCTCCCACCCCGAGTTCGCCGACCGCAGGACCACCAAGGTCCTCGACGGCGTCTCCACCACCGGCTGGTTCACCGAGGACTTCACGCTCGCCGAGCTGAAGACGCTGCGCGCCGTCGAGCGCATCCCGGCCAACCGGCCGCACAACACCCTCTACAACGGGCGCTGGGAGATACCCACCTTCGAAGAGGTCCTGAAGTGGCAGGACGAGCAGACCCGCAAGCGCGGCAAGCAGGTCTTCATCTACCCCGAGACCAAGCACCCCACGTACTTCCGGCGGCTCGGCCTCGGCCTGGAGGAGCGGGTCGCGAAGCTGTTGCGCAAGTACGGCAAGGACGGCCGGAACTCACCGGTCATCCTCCAGTCCTTCGAGCCCACCAGCATCCAGAAGCTGAACCAGCTGGTCGACAACCCGCTCGTCGTGCTGCTCTCCACGGCCGACAGCCGCCCCTACGACTTCGTCGCGTCGGGCGACCCGCGCACGGTCGCCGACCTCATCACCCCCAAGGGCCTGCGGGAGATCGCCGGTTACGCGCAGGGCATCGGCCCGACCCTGGACCTGGTCATCCCCAAGAACGCCGACGGCACCCTGGGCAAGCCGACCACCCTGGTCGCCGACGCGCACAAGGTGGGCCTGATCCTGCATCCGTACACCATGCGCAACGAGAACCCCTTCCTCCCGGCCGAGTACCGCAAGGGCAGCGCGGCCGACGCCTACGGCGACCCCTTCGGCGCGTTCAAGACGTACTTCGCGACCGGCATCGACGGCGTCTTCACCGACAACGCCGACACCGGTGTGCTCGCCCGCGCCGACTTCCTGGCGGGCTGACCCGGTCAACGAACAGCCCTTCCCGCACCCGTTCGGGTGGCCGTGCGCCGCCCCGGAAACCTGCTCCCGGGGCGGTACGTCGTTCCGCATATGACGTATGACTTGGTGGCCGCCCTGCACCCGCTGCTCACCGCCGAGGCCTCGGCCGAGGCATATGCGGCCGGAGGTGAGCCCGGCGACCTGGAGCAGGCCGTCTGGCTCCGCCTGCTGGAGCGCCTGGAGACCGACGGTCCGCCACCGGACCCGCAGGGCTGGCTGCGCAAGGCGGTGCGCGCCGAGGCCCGCCGCAGCCGCCGTACCAGCCGCCGGGAACGCCCGTACGGCACCGAACCGGCCGATGAGGCCCGCGCCGACCCCGAGCAGCACGTCCTCACCGCCGCCCGGCACCGCGCCCTGCGCGACGCGGTGCGCCGCCTGCCCGGCCGCTGCCCCCGGCTCATCGAGGCCCTGCTGTCCCCGAAGGACCTCACATACCGGGAGATCGCGGGGGAGTTGGGTATCTCACAGGGCAGCCTCGGCCCGGAACGCTCCAGATGTCTGGGTTGTCTGCGCCGATTGCTCACACCGGAGGTTGCTTCCGGCGAAGTGCGGGGATAGGAGTGAGGGACGACAGGTGATCAGGTGAGCGGGAGGCATGCGCACATGGGCATGAGCGTGACCATCTCGGTGGCGACCGAGCAGGACGCGGAGCAGATCTTCAGGCTCCAGTACCTGTGCTTCCAGAGCGAGGCGGCGCTGTACGGCAACTACCGCATCGACCCGCTGGTCCAGACCCTGGACTCCGTCCGTCAGGAGGTCGCCTCCGACTGCGTCTTCGTCGCCCGGCTCGGCGAGGAGGTGGTCGGCTCGGTGCGCGGCAAGACCACCGAGGACGGCACGGCCGCCATCGGCAAGCTCTGCGTCCACCCGCGCCTTCAGGGCCACGGCATAGGCGCACGTCTGCTGCGCGCGGCTGAAGCGGCGCTGGTGGAGGAGCGCGGCGCCACCCGCTTCCGCCTCTTCACCGGCCACCGCAGCGAGGGCAACCTCCGCCTGTACCGCCGCTCGGGCTACGAGACGGTGGGCCGCTCCAAGGGTGCGGACGGGGTCGAGATGATCGTCCTGGAGAAGCAGGCCGGGACCTACGCGGCTACGGCTTGACGATGGTCCGTGCCTTCCGCAGCCAGTACATCGCGGAGAGCGGCAGCAGAACGGGAATGAAGAGGTAGCCCATCCCGTACTTCGACCACACGGTCGAGTCGGGGAACGCCGAGGGGTCCGCGATCGTCCACGAACCGACGACCAGCACGCCCGAGAGCTCGGCGGCGCAGCACACCATGGCCGCCCGCCGAGCTGTCTCCCCGCCCCGGACCAGCGTGTACGTGATGAACGCGTACACGAGCCCGGCCACGGCCGACAAGGAGTACGCCAGCGGCGCCCGATCGAACTCCGTGCTGATCTCGAACGCCGAACGCGACACCGCGCCGACCACCATCACGCCGTAGAACCAGACGAGCAGCATGCCCGGCCCGCTGGTCAACCGGGTCGGCTTCTCCTCCACCGCCGTCATCTCAGCCTCCCCAGATGTCATAGAGCCGCACCTCCAGCACGGCCAGCACCACACCGCCCGCGGCCACCGTCACCGAACCCCACTTGGTCCGCTCGGCCAGGGACATGAACCCCGCCGCCGGAACGCACGCGAACGCGCCCAGCAGATACGCCACGAAGATCGTCGTACCCTGCTCCGGCTTCTCGCCCCGCGCCAGCTGCACGATGCCGACGACCAGCTGGACCACGGCCAGCAACGACACCACAGCCATGCCGATGAAGTGCCAGTCCTTGGTCGGCTGGTCGCGATAGGCGGCCCAGCCGCACCAGGCGGCGAGAAGCAGCGCGGCGACCCCGGTCGCCAGCGTCAGGGCATTGAGCATGCGGTGACCTTATTACGGCCGAAACGGGCGCCTGGCGCCGACCCCGCCCGTGGGCCACAGGGTCTAGACCACACCGTAGGGTCTAGGCATGACGATCCACGCGCACGCCCTCCTGTTCGACAACGACGGCACCCTCGTCTCCTCCCTCCACTCCGTCGAGCGCTGCTGGACCCGCTGGGCCCGGGAATACGGCGTCACCGCCGAGGAGTTCCGGCGCGTGGCACTGCACGGCCGGCCCGCCACCGAGATAGTCGCCGACCTGCTGCCCGCCCACCTGGTACCAGAGGCGGTCGCACGGGTCGAGCAGCTGGAGGTGGACGACGTACCCGACGGAGGCGTGCGGCTCCTGCCCGGGACGCGGGACTTCCTGGACTCCCTGCCGGCCGACCGGTGGGCCGTCGTCACCTCCGCCACCCGGCGGCTCGCCGAGGCCCGCCTGGACGCCGTCGGGATCCTGCCCAAGACACTGATCGCCGCTGACGACATCACGCGCGGCAAGCCCGACCCCGAGCCGTACCTGCTCGCCGCCCGGCGGCTCGGCGTCGACCCGGCCCGCTGCGTCGTCTTCGAGGACGCCCCGGCCGGACTCCAGGCGGGCCGGGCCGCCGGAATGACCACCGTGGCGTTGGCCACAACCCACCGCGCCGAGGACCTGGACGCCGACCTGGTGGTCGAGGACCTGTCGGCCTTGTCGGCACTGGTGACCGACGGGGGCGTGGAGATCTCCGTCCGCCGCTGACCCCACCGCACCGGCTGTCCGCCGCTGTCCACTATGCGGACGGCGGCGGCCGGTCAGGACCGTACGTCTGCTTTACTGATCGCATGACCACGACGAGCTGCCGCATCCTTGCGACCGAGGCGACCCCGACGCCCGGTGCTCGTTGTATGTGTCGCCTGATGTGTCGAATGTGCGCCTGCTAGAGGGCCCCCGCATCAGCTGAGCCTCGCGCCCCGAAGCGAGAGCCGTGGCATGTCCGTGCGCCGTGAGCCGTACGAGACGCACATCCACTCACCATGCCTGAACCGCATGCACCCGTGCCCGGGCACACCCACGCCCGCGCACTCGACAGTGACGGAAATCCTGTGATCACCACCTCGGGCCTGACCAAGGTCTACCGCTCCCGCGGCCGTGAGGTCACCGCCCTCGACGGCGTCGACCTGCACGTCCGCGAAGGCGAGGTCTACGGCGTCATCGGCCAGTCCGGCGCCGGCAAGTCCTCCCTCATCCGCTGCGTCAACCTGCTGGAGCGCCCCACCTCCGGCACCGTGACCGTCGCCGGGCAGGACCTCACCGCGCTCGCCGGTCGCGGCCCCCGTGCCGGCAAGGAGCTGCGCCGGGCGCGCAGCCGGATCGGCATGGTCTTCCAGCACTTCAACCTGCTCGCCTCGCGCACCGTGCAGGACAACGTCGAGCTGCCGCTGGAGATCCTCGGCAAGTCGGGGAGGGAACGCTCCCGCAAGGCGCTCGAACTCCTCGACCTGGTCGGCCTCGCCGACAAGGCCAAGGCCCACCCGGCCCAGCTCTCCGGCGGCCAGAAGCAGCGCGTCGGCATCGCCCGCGCCCTCGCCGGCGACCCCAAGGTGCTGCTGTCCGACGAGGCCACCAGCGCCCTCGACCCGGAGACCACCCGCTCCATCCTCCAGCTGCTGCGCGACCTGAACCGGCAGCTGGGCCTGACCGTCCTGCTCATCACCCACGAGATGGACGTCGTGAAGTCGATCTGCGACTCCGCCGCCCTCATGGAGAGGGGCCGGATCGTGGAGTCCGGCACGGTCAGCGAGCTGCTGGCCACCCCCGGCTCGGAGCTCGCCGCCGCGCTGTTCCCGGTGAGCGGGGAGCGCACGGGCGCCGACCGCACCGTCATCGACGTCACCTTCCACGGCGAGGCCGCCACCCAGCCGGTCATCTCCCAGCTCGCGCGCACCTACAACATCGACATCTCGATCCTCGGCGCCGCCATCGACACCGTCGGCGGCCTCCAGATCGGCCGGATGCGCATCGAACTGCCCGGCCGCTACGAGGACAACGTGGTGCCGATCGGTTTCCTGCGCGAACAGGGCCTGCAGATCGACGTGGTGGGCCAGGAGGCCCTGCTGGTGAAGGAAGGTGCCAAGTGACCTGGTCCGAGATGCAGCCGCTGCTGTCGCAGGCGTGTACCGAGACCTTCCAGATGGTGCTCTGGTCCACCCTGATCGCCGTCGCCGCCGGCCTCCCGCTCGGCCTCCTCCTCGTCCTCACGGACCGGGGCGGCCTGCTGCAGAACGTCCTCGCCAACAAGGTGATCGGCCAGATAGTGAACGTCGGCCGGTCCATGCCGTTCATCATCCTGATGGTCGCCCTGATGACCTTCACCCGCTGGGTCACCGGGACGACGATCGGTACGACCGCCGCGATCGTGCCGCTCGCCATCGGCGGCATCCCGTTCTTCGCCCGCCTGGTCGAGACGGCCGTCCGCGAAGTGGACCACGGTCTCGTCGAGGCCGTGCAGTCCATGGGCGGCAACACCTGGACGATCGTCCGCAAGGTCCTCGTACCCGAGGCCCTGCCCTCGCTGATCGCCTCCACCACCACCACGGTCATCGCGCTCATCGGCTACTCCGCCATGGCCGGCACGGTCGGCGGCGGCGGCCTCGGCGACCTCGCCGTCCGCTACGGCTACCAGCGCTTCGAGACCCAGCTGATGTGGATCACCGTCGCGATCCTCGCCGTCGTCATCTCCCTCATCCAGTTCGCCGGCGACTTCGCGGCCCGCTCCCTGCACAGCCGCGGCGGCCGCTCCGGCCCGGCGCCGAAGCTCCGCCTGCTGAAGGCGAAGGAGCCGGCCGCGGCCGACGTCGGCAAGGTCGCCTGAAGCACCCCTGATCTCCCCGTTCACCCGTACACGGGGTCGCACCACCCTTAAGGAAAGGCACTTTTCGTGCGTAACACCGCCAAGCTCACCACCGCCGTCCTCGCCACCGGAGCCCTCACCTTCGGGCTGACCGCCTGCGGCTCCGGCAGCTCCTCCGCCTCCCACGACTACAGCGGCCCGCTGGTCGTCGCCGCCAGCCCGACCCCGCACGCCGAGATCCTGAACTTCGTCAAGAAGAACCTGGCGAAGAAGGCGGGCCTCGACCTGGAGGTCAAGGAGTTCACGGACTACATCACGCCGAACACGGCGACCGAGGACGGCTCGGTGGACGCCAACTACTTCCAGAACCAGCCGTACCTGGACGACTTCAACAGCAAGCACGGCACCCACGTCGTGCCGGTCGTCACGGTGCACCTGGAGCCGCTCGGCCTGTACTCCCACAAGGTCAAGAAGGCCGACGCGCTGAAGAGCGGTGCGACCATCGCCGTCCCGAACGACGCCGTCAACGAGGCCCGCGCCCTGAAGCTGCTCGCCGCCAACGGGCTCATCACCCTCAAGGACGGCGCCGGCAACGAGGCCACCGCGCAGGACATCGCCAAGAACCCCAAGAACCTCAAGTTCAAGGAGGTCGAGGCGGCCCAGACCCCGCGCTCCCTGGACGACGTGGACGCCGCCGTCGTGAACGGCAACTACGCCATCTCCGCCGGTCTGAAGCCCGCCAAGGACGCGATCCTGCTGGAGTCCGCCAAGGACAACCCCTACGCCAACTTCCTCGCCGTGAAGAAGGGCAACGAGAAGGACCCGCGGGTCAAGAAGCTCGCCAAGCTCCTCGTCTCGCCCGAGGTCAAGAAGTTCATCGAGGACAAGTACCAGGGCTCGGTCATCCCGTCCTTCTGAGCCGGCACGTACACGACGTTTCGTGACGCACGGGGTCCACCCCCTCACCCGGGGTGGACCCCGTCGTGCGATTCAGTGGCTTCATGCTGCATGCTGGGCAGTTCGCAGGCCCTGAAGATTTACCGAAGTAACGGAGCGGCGCATGACTGGCACCTTTCCCAACGTCTCCATCAGCACGGAGCGGTTGGTGCTGCGCCCCTTCGAGGAGTCCGACATCGAGGCCTACGCCGAGATGATGAACGACGAACTCGTCACCGCCTGGACCTCCGTACCCCACCCCTACACCGAGGCCGACGCCCGGCACTGGATCACCGAACTCGCCCCGGCCGAACGCACCGAGGGCCGCGGCATCGTGTTCGCCGTCGACGAGTTCCTCACCCAGCGCCTGGTCGGCATCGTCCATCTGCAGAACACCGACTGGCGGGTGCGTTCGGCCGAGATCGCCTACGTCATCGCGCCGTGGGCCCGCGGCGAGGGCTATGCCTCCGAGGCGGCCCTGGCGACCGCGCAGTGGCTGTTCCACACCCAGAAGTTCGAACGCCTGGAGCTGCGCACCACCGCCGACAACACCGCCTCCCAGCAGGTCGCCCAGAAGATCGGCTGCATCAGCGAGGGCGTCCTGCGGAACGCCTGGATAGCGCGCAGCAGGTCCGGCGACGGCACATGGGCGGATGTCCGCACCGATGTCATCGTCTGGAGCCTGCTGCCGGAGGACCTGGCCGACACGCGCGGTTTCACGTCCCACTCGGACTGGAACTGAGCCCTCGGGCCCTCACCAGGTACCCTCACGGAGTCCGCACACGGGCCCCACCCCCATGACGACCTGCGAAGACCTGGAGAGACGACGATGGCCGACCGGGTCACGGTGATCGGCTGGGACGGCTCGCCGCTGACCGACGCGGCACGCGCCGCCCTCGGCGCCGCCACGCTCGTGGCGGGTGCCGCCCACCACCTGGCGCTGCCCGAGGTCCCGCCCGCCGCCGAACGCGTCCGCCTGGGCAGCGTCGCGCTCGCCGCCCGCCGCATCGCCGCCCACCGCGGCACCGCGGTCGTGCTCGCCGACGGCGACCCCGGTTTCTTCGGCGTCGTACGCACCCTGCGCGCACCGGAGTTCGGCCTGGAGGTCGAGGTCGTCCCCGCCGTCTCCGCCGTGGCCGCCGCCTTCGCCCGCGCCGGCATGCCCTGGGACGACGCCCAGGTGGTCGTCGCCCACCCGCGCACCCTGCGCCGGGCCGTGAACGTCTGCCGCGCCCACTCCAAGGTCGCCGTCCTCACCGCACCGGGCGCCGGACCCGCCGAACTCGGGCTGCTGCTGGAGGGCGTGCACCGGACCTTCGTCATCTGCGAGGAACTGGGCACCGAACGCGAGCAGGTCACGGTCGTCACCTCCGAGAAGGCCCCCGACCACACCTGGCGCGACCCCAACGTCGTCATCGTCATCGGCGGCCCGGCCGGCGCGGGGGAGGGCGGCGGCTGGATCGCCGGCCGCGAACCGGGCGCCGGGCCGCGCGGCTGGGTGCAGCCCGACGAGACCTACGGCGACGGGCCCGGCAGCCGCCTCGGCGAGGGCGAGACGGAACTGCTGCGCGCCGCCCAACTCGCCCGCCTCGGCCCCCGAGTCGGCGACCTCGTGTGGGACATCGGCTGCGGCTCCGGCGCGTTCGCCGCCGAGGCCGCGCGCGCCGGGGCCGCCGTCATCGCCGTCGACCGGGATCCCCGGGCCTGTGCCCGGACCGACGCGGCCGCGCGGCGGTACGGCGTACAGCTCCACGTGGTCCAGGGCACCGCCCCGCAGGTCCTGGAGAACCTGCCCGAGCCGGACGTCGTCCGGGTGGGCGGCGGAGGAGCGGCCGTCGTCTCCGCGGTCGCCGACCGGCGCCCGCAGCGCATCGTCACCCACGCGGCGACCCGCGACGCGGCCGAACTGGTCGGCCGTGACCTGACCGAGCACGGGTACCGCGTCGAGTGCGCCCTGCTGCAGTCCGTCGAACTCGACACCCGCGCCTGGACCGAGACCGAGCGGAGCGTCGCGTTCCTGCTCAGCGGGGTTCTCCCCGACCGTGCCCCGTGATCCTGTTGTCGTACCGCGCGCGGTAGGCTGGCCGATCGTTGTACCGCACCGGTGGCCCGGACTTTCGTTCGCCAATGTCCGGAAAGCGCGCCCGCTTTGGGGTGGGTGTGGTACTGCGGAACCGGAGGACGCGCAACGTGGCGCAGTCCACAGCGGGCTGTCGCGGATCATGCTGTCGTGACGGCGGAACGGCCGGGACAATGCCACTGAATGGCTTTGTCGCCTTTTCCGGCGGGTCGTTCGTGCCGCTGGGCACGGACGCTCGTTCTTCACTACGGGCGGTCGGTGCGCCGTTCCGGGTGAGCTGGTCGTAGGAGCACTAACCGATGGGCGAGGGGTACGCATGACCGACACCGGCCAGGTCCCGGCCGAGGGGCAGCCGGAGAGCGCAGGCATGGTGGAGCAGCCGGGCGTTGCCGCGCACGGTGCGTACGCCTACCTCTCCGAGGCACCCGCCGAGGACGAAGACCTGCTGCTGCCGGGTGCCCAGGGCGCGTGGGGCAACGAGGTGCCGCCACCCGCTCCGGAACCGGTCCTGGAGGCCGTCCACGAGCCGGGCCCGCACGAGACGGCCGGCCGGGACAGCGGCTCCGTCGACCTCAGCGGCGTCCGCCTGCCGAACCAGGCCCCGGCCTCCGTGCCGCCGTCGCCCATCCTCGCGGCCCCGCAGGACCAGCAGGCCGCGCCGCAGCCGCCGCGCCGTCCACTGCACCTGGGGCCGCCGATCCCCGATGCCTCCGCCAGCCCGGTCCGCTCCCTCGCCGACCGCGGCCCGGCCGGCGCGCCGGTACGGCAGCCCGGTCCGCCGCCGGCCGGCCCCGAGTACCTCGACGCCCAGCCGCTGCACGACATGGCCCCGCAGAGCGCGGCCCCGTGGGGCGCGGCGCCCGCCGCCCCCGCCGTGGCCCAGGCCGGCACGGGGGCACCGGCTGCCGAAACGGTTGACCCGGCCGCCGCCCCCGCCGCCCCCGCTGACGCCGCCGCACCGGCCGAACCGTCCGACGCCGCCCAGGCCGCCGTCGCCCGCCTCACGAACCAGGCGGCCGGGCAGGCACCGGGTACCGCGCAGGTGGTGCACGGCCACGACGGCGTGCAGCCCGCGCACGGCCACGACGGCGTGTACACGGCCCCCGAGAGCGCCGAGCCGTTCGCCGCAGAGCAAGGACCGGAGCAAGGGCAGGGGCCGGAGGGTGTCCACCGGGTCGCTGCCGAGGACGTACAGCCTGTCGACGGTACGGCCGCCGGGAACAGCGGTCTCGCGGCCGAGACGCCGGTGACGGAGGCCGGACCGGCCGAGCCCGGACCCACACCGCCCGTCGCCGAGGAGGCGCCGGCACATCCGGGCGAGCAGGGTGCCGTCCCGGTGCCGGAACAGGCACCGGAGGACGCACAGGCCGACTCCGCCATCGAGGCGTCCGGGGCTGTTCAGGCGTCCGGGGCCGCTCAGCCGGCGGAGGGGACGCAGACGCCGGAGGGTGCTCACGCGGGCGGGGGTGTACAGCCGGCCGAAGGCGTTGCGCCGGGCGGAGTTGTACAGCCGTCCGTGGCCGCTCAGCCGTCCGAGGTCGCTCAGCCGGGCGAGGTCGTGCAGCCGGGTGAGGCGGTGCAGGAGTCCGGGGTTGCTCAGCCGTCTGGAGCGGCTCAGCCGGGCGAGGGCTCGGAGTCGTCCGGGTCCGCTCAGCCGTCGGAGGCTGTTCAGCTGGGTGCGGTCGCTCAGCCGGGCCAGGTCGTACAGCCGGGCGAGGCGGTGCAGGAGTCCGGGGATGCTCAGCCGGGCGGGGTTGCTCAGCCGTCTGGAGCCGTGCAGCCGGGCGAGGGTCCGGAGTCGTCCGTGGCCGCTCAGCCGTCGGAGGCCGCTCAGCTGGGTGAGGCGGTGCAGGAGTCCGGGGTTGCTCAGCCGTCTGGAGCCGTGCAGCCGGGCGAGGGCTCGGAGTCGTCCGTGGCCGCTCAGCCGTCGGAGGCTGTTCAGCCGGGCCAGGTCGTACAGCCGGGCCAGGTCGTACAGCCGGGCCAGGTCGTACAGCCGGGCGAGGCGGTGCAGGAGTCCGGGGGTGCTCAGGTGAGCGGGGTTGCTCAGGCGTCTGGAGCTACGCAGCCGGGTGAGGGCCCACAGCCGTCCGAGGCCGATCAGCTGTCCGCGGCCGCTCAGGCAACCGGCGCCGCTCAGCCCGGCGAGGGCGTGCCCGTGCCGCAGGTGCAGGATGTGACCGTCGCCGCCGACGCCGGGCAGGCTGTTGCGGCGGCCGGTGCTGCCGTCGACAGCGCGAGCACCGCCCCGGCGCCCGAGGCGTCGGACGCGGCGCAGGCCGCCGCCCCCGCGCAGGCCGGTCCGAACACCCCGGTCGCAGTGGAGCCGCAGCCCGGCGTGGTGGCGGCACCGCCCGCGGCTCAGCCCGCGCCCGCCGAGGGGGCCGTACCGGCCCCCGAGCCGGTGGCCGCGCCCGAGTCCGGTACCCCGGGCTCCGCGCCGGAGGCGACGGAACCCCAGGCCCCTGCCGCCGCCCCGGCCCAGGACGCCGTACCGGTCCCGGCCGCCGCCGTGCCCGAGCCGCAGCCCTACCCCGCCCAGGGCCCCCAGCTGGCCGACCCCGCGGCGTCCGCAGTCGGCGCCCCGCAGGCCCCGGCCGCCGTCGTGCCGTCGGCCCAGCCCCAGCCGACCGCCCAGGTCACCGCCACCGGACCCGGCGCACCCGCCGGCCCGCAGACACAGCCCGCCGAGGCCGGCGCCGCACCGGCCGGCCACGACGCTCCGCAGGAGCCGCTCGGGCAGTTCGTGCAGGTCGAGGGCCAGGTGCCCACCGCCCCGCATCTGGCGCCGACCCCGCCGCAGCCCCTGGTCCTGCCCGCAGAGGGCGCACAGGAGCCGGTGGCCATGGTGCCGGCGCCGCGCGAGGGCGAGCCGGCCCCCGATGCCGTACAACGTGCGGAAGACCTGCAGACAGCGCCCGACGACCAGGAAGCAGAGACGGCTGCCATGGCCGAGCCACGACAGTCCACCGGCCCCGCCGCGCCCGGCTACGCCGACGCCGAGCGTGAGGCCGTCCTGAAGGTCATGCGCGAGCGCCGGGACATCCGCAACGGCTTCCGCAGCGACCCCATCCCGCACGAGGTGCTGCTCAGAGTCCTGGAGGCCGCGCACACCGCGCCCTCCGTCGGTCACTCGCAGCCCTGGGACTTCGTCGTCATCCGCTCCGCCGAGACCCGGCGGACGATGCACGAACTGGCGATGCGTCAGCGCGAGGCCTACGCCAAGTCGCTGCCGAAGGGCCGGGCCAAGCAGTTCAAGGAACTGAAGATCGAGGCCATCCTCGACACCCCGGTCAACATCGTCGTCACCGCCGACCCCACCCGCGGCGGCCGGCACACGCTCGGCCGTCACACCCAGCCGCAGATGGCGCCCTACTCCTCGGCGCTCGCGGTGGAGAACCTCTGGCTCGCCGCCCGCGCCGAAGGCCTCGGCGTCGGCTGGGTCAGCTTCTTCGACGAGCGGGAGATGGTCCGCGCGCTCGGCCTGCCCGAGCACCTGGAGGTCGTCGCCTACCTGTGTGTCGGGTACGTCGACGAGTTCCCGGACGAGCCCGAGCTGATGCAGGCCGGCTGGTCCAAGCGACGCCCCCTGTCCTGGGTGGTGCACGAGGAGACGTACGGCCGCCGCGCCCTGCCCGGAGAGGAACCCCACGACCTGCTTGCCGAGACCGTCGCACAGATCCGCCCGCTCGACGCCAAGGCGCTCGGCGAGGCATGGGAGCGCCAGAAGCGCATGACCAAGCCGGCCGGCGCGCTCGGCATGCTGGAGATCATCTCCGCACAGCTGTCCGGGCTGTCCCGGCAGTGCCCGCCGCCGATCCCGGAGCCCGCAGCCGTCGCCATCTTTGCCGGCGACCACGGCGTGCACGCCCAGGGCGTCACCCCCTGGCCGCAGGAGGTCACCGCCCAGATGGTGGCCAACTTCCTCGGCGGGGGAGCGGTCTGCAACGCCTTCGCCACCCAGGTCGGCGCCGAAGTGTGCGTCGTGGACGTCGGCGTCGCCGCCGACCTCCCGGCCACCCCCGGCTTGCTGCCCCGCAAGATCCGCGGTGGCACGTCCGACATGACGACCGGCCCCGCGATGACCCGCGAGGAGGCCAAGCAGGCCATCGAGGTGGGCATCGAGACCGCCCGCGACCTGGTGGCGGCCGGCAACAAGGCGCTGCTCACCGGCGAGATGGGCATCGCCAACACCACGGCTTCGGCTGCCCTCATCTCGGTCTTCACGGGTGCCGACCCGGCGGAGGTGACCGGCCGCGGCACGGGCATCAACGACGAGACGCTGGCCCGCAAGACCGAGGTCGTCCGGCGCGCCCTGGAACTCCACCAGCCGGACCCGGCCGACCCCATCGGCGTCCTCGCGGCCATCGGCGGCTTCGAGCACGCGGCCATGGTCGGGCTGCTCCTCGGCGGCGCCTCGCTGCGTACGCCGGTGATCCTGGACGGCGTCAGCGCCGGTGCCGCGGCCCTGGTCGCCCGCGCGATCGCTCCCGAGGTCCTCGCGGCCTGCATCGCCGGCCACCGCAGCGCCGAGCCCGGCCACGTGGCCGCCCTCAACAAGCTGGGCCTGCGCCCCCTGGTCGACCTCGACCTCCGCCTGGGCGAGGGCACGGGCGCGCTCCTGGCGCTTCCGCTGGTCCAGAGCACGGCGCGGGCGATGCACGAGGTGGCCACGTTCGATTCGGCGGGAGTTACCGAGAAGTAGTGACGTTGTGCAGGGGGTCCCGGGCCGCAGCGCCGGCCCCCTTGCCGGCGTGGGCGCCCGGGACGGCGGTTCCGGGCACCCGGCAGACACCCGTGGGTCCGTGGGCAGCCATCCCGCGGAACGGGTGCGCACGCACCCACGCACCCGCACCCGGAGGCGATGCCCAGCCACCGGACACCTGACCCGCCGAAACTCCGCGCCCCATAAAATCCGCACGTCAGGGCTATCGCACCGCAGCCTCAAGAGGAGCCGCCCTCATGGCCGAACACCCCGCCTACCCCGTAGGCCTCCGCCTCTCCGGCCGCCGCGTGGTCGTCCTCGGCGGCGGACAGGTGGCCCAGCGCCGCCTCCCGGCGCTCATCGCGGCAGGCGCGGACATCGTCCTCGTGTCCCCCGAGGCGACCCCCTCCGTCGAGGCCATGGCGGACGCGGGCGAGATCGGCTGGGTCAGGCGCCCGTACCAGGACGGCGACCTCGCCGAGGCCTGGTACGCCCTCATCGCCACCAGCGACCCCGAGGCCAACACTCAGGCCTCCGCCGAAGCCGAGCGGCACCGCGTCTGGTGCGTCCGCTCCGACGACGCCGACCAGGCGACCGCCTGGACTCCCGCGACCGGCCACAGCGAGGGCGTCACCGTCGCGGTCCTCACCACGGACGCGCGTGGCCGCGACCCCCGCCACACCGCCGCCATCCGCGACGCGGTCGTCGAGGGCCTGCGCGACGGCACCCTGGTGGCGCCCCACCACCGCAGCCGCACACCCGGCGTCGCGCTCGTCGGTGGCGGCCCCGGCGACCCCGACCTGATCACGGTCCGCGGCCGGCGGCTGCTCGCCGAGGCGGACGTCGTCATCGCCGACCGGCTCGGCCCGCGCGACCTGCTCGCCGAACTCCCGCCGCACGTCGAGGTGATCGACGCGGCGAAGATCCCGTACGGCCGTTTCATGGCCCAGGAGGCCATCAACAACGCGCTCATCGAGCACGCCAAGCAGGGCAAGTCGGTCGTCCGGCTCAAGGGCGGAGACCCGTACGTCTTCGGCCGCGGCATGGAGGAACTGCAGGCGCTCGCCGAGGCGGGCATCCCCTGCACGGTGGTGCCCGGCATCTCCAGCTCGATCTCGGTCCCGGGCGCGGCCGGCATCCCGGTCACCCACCGCGGGGTCGCCCACGAGTTCACCGTCGTCAGCGGGCACGTGGCGCCCGACGACGAGCGCTCCCTGGTCGACTGGCCGTCCCTCGCCAAGCTCACCGGCACACTCGTGATCCTCATGGGCGTCGACAAGATCGGGAAGATCGCCGAGACGCTCGTCGCGCACGGCAGGTCCCCGCAGACCCCCGTCGCGCTGGTCCAGGAGGGTACGACGGCCGCGCAGCGACGTGTCGACGCCACGCTCGCCACGGTCGCCGAGACGGTGCGCGCCGAGGACGTGAAGCCGCCGGCGGTCATCGTCATCGGCGAGGTCGTACGGGTCGGCCCGCAGCCCGCCGCTTGATCACCGACCCTGATCATGCGTAACCCCGGGTAACACGACCCGTTCCGAGCCGTTGGCACCGCACCGAGGACAAGGCAGTATCACTCTGTGGCCGATCTCATCACCGTCGAGGATCCCGACGACCCGCGCCTGCGCGACTACACAGGCCTGACCGATGTCGAGCTGCGCCGCAAGCGCGAGCCCGCCGAGGGCCTGTTCATCGCCGAGGGCGAGAAGGTCATCCGCAGAGCCAAGGAAGCGGGCTACGAGATGCGCTCCATGCTGCTCTCGGCCAAGTGGGTCGACGTGATGCGCGACGTCATCGACGAACTCCCCGCCCCGGTCTACGCGGTGAGTCCGGATCTCGCCGAGCAGGTCACCGGCTACCACGTGCACCGCGGCGCGCTGGCGTCCATGCAGCGCAAACCGCTGCCGACGGCCGCCGAGCTGCTGCGCTCGGCCCGCCGGGTCGTGGTCATGGAGTCGGTCAACGACCACACCAACATCGGCGCGATCTTCCGCTCGGCGGCGGCGCTCGGCATGGACGCGGTCCTGCTGTCGCCCGACTGCGCCGACCCGCTGTACCGGCGCAGCGTCAAGGTGTCCATGGGCGCGGTGTTCTCGGTGCCGTACGCCCGGCTGGAGACCTGGCCGAAGGGCCTGGACTCGGTCCGCGAGGCCGGTTTCACCCTCCTCGCGCTCACCCCGGACGACAAGGCGCGCTCGCTCGACGAGGCCGCTCCGCACACCATGGACCGGGTGGCCCTGATGCTCGGCGCCGAGGGTGACGGGCTGTCCAGGCAGGCCCTGGTCGCCGCCGACGAATGGGTCCGCATCCCGATGTCCCACGGCGTCGACTCACTGAACGTGGGCGCGGCCGCGGCGGTCGCCTTCTACGCGGTGGCCACCGGGCGCCCCCGCCCCTGACCTCCCGCCCCGCGTTCCCTTCCGGGACGCCGCCACCCCCGGGCCCAGGCCGCCCGGGTCACCGCCGTCCTGCTCGCCGAAGGCGCCGTCAGTTGCCGAAGTCGCGGCTCAGGGTCGGCTCGTGCTGGCCGGACACCGGCTGGTCGGCGTCCGCCGGCCGGTAGTCCGGCTGGGCGTGCCGCTGCTGCCGGTCGCCGTCGCCGCCGAGTCCGCGCGCCGGTCCCTGGCAGCCCTGCGCCACCGCGATGCCGAGCGCGACGAGCAGCGTCACCACCACGAACACGAACAGCCGCTGGCGCAGCAGACGCGGATTGGCCGGCCGGCGCCCGCCGCCCGCCGTACGCCGCGCGGGCCGCCCGGCACCGTTGCGCGGAGCGGGGTGGTGCCCACCGCCCGAGCGCCGGCCGCCGCGCGGCGGCGGGGTCGGGCGCGCCGCACCCGGCCGCGCGGGAGCACCCGTGCCACCGCCGCGCGCGCCGCTGCCACCCCGCGAAGTGACTGAGCCACGGGCCGGTGCACCGCCCCGGGAGGGGGCGCCGCCGCGCGGCACCGGTGTGCCGGGGGACGTACGCCGCTGGGTGCGCTGCTGCTCGGGGTAGGTGTCGGCGAGCCGTCCGGTGGGCCGGTCCGCCTCCGCGGCGCGCGGCGCGGGCGGCCGTACGTCGGCCAGGCCCTGTGCCTCACGCGCGGCGATCTCCTTGAGCCGCAGCGACAGCTGCAGCGTGCTGGGCCGCTCCTCGGGGTCCTTGGCCAGACAGGCCCGGACCAGCGGGGCGAGCGCGTCGGGTACGCCGTGCAGGTGCGGTTCCTCGTGCACCACCCGGTACAGCATGACCTCGGAACTGCCCTGCCCGAAGGGTGAGTCCCCGGTGGATGCGTAGGCGAGGGTCGCGCCCAGGGAGAAGACATCCGTCGCCGGGGTGACGGCCGCGCCGCGCACCTGCTCGGGGGCGAGGAAGCCGGGGGAGCCGACCGCCGTACCGACGTGCGTGAGCGTGGAGGCGCCGGTGGCCCAGGCGATACCGAAGTCGATGATCCGCGGCCCCTTCGGGGACAGCAGGATGTTGGAGGGCTTGAGGTCCCGGTGGACGACACCGGCCTCGTGCACGGCGACCAGCCCCTCGGACAGCGCCGCGCCGATCGCCGCCGCGTCGGCCGCGCCCAGCGGGCCCTCGTCGGCGACCTTGTCGTGCAGGGAGGGTCCGGGGACGTACTGCGTGGCGAACCAGGGCCGCTCCGCCTCCAGGTCCGCGGCGACCAGCCGGGCGGTGCAGCCGCCCCTGATCCGCCGGGCCGCCGAGACCTCACGGGCGAACCGCGACCGGAACTCCTGGTCCTCCGCGAGATCGGGCCGGATCACCTTCAGGGCGACCCGCTGCCCCTTCTTGTCGGAGCCGAGGTAGACCACACCCATCCCGCCCGCGCCGAGCCGTCGGTGAAGCCTGAACGAGCCGACGACGCGCGGGTCCTCGCGCCTCAGGCGCATCATCGCCATGTTCATCCCCGCTGCCCGGTCCCTGTGACGTGGCACAGCTTACGTTTCCACGGCCGCCTGCGCGCAGAGGCCGCGCCCTCCGGGGCCGACGGATTGTGCCGCCCGCCGGTACGAGGTGATGTGCGGTCAGGAAGACGGCGGGCGTCGGGGCATTGAGCCATCCGCTTTCCCAACCGATCTCCACCGAACGGGCGTTGAGAGTGCGAGGGGGCAGCCGGTGCCGGTTCATGTCTCCACCCGGCGGACACCTGGTAGCGACGAGAGGCCAGGCCGCGGTGCGGACCACGGCCCGCACACACCACACCGCCACCACCCCTCCGGAGTGATCGAAGTCACTCCTTCCGGCCCGCTGGACGCTTCCGGCATGACCGGACACAGCGGGCCCCCCTCCGGGAAGACCCCTAGGCCCGGACCCGCGTCTCCACCCAGGGGAGTACATCCCAGGTCATGGCTCATCCTCCGGGAGGCCCGGCAATCGGTACGAGGGCATGACGCCCGTCGCTCGCCCCCCGCCTAGATTTGAGGTCAAGCGGCGGGTGCAGCACTCGTCCCCCGAGGTCAGGCGCCCGCCGCTGCCGACCACAAGAGACACGGTCAGGAGAGGGACCATGGCCCACACGGCACCGCGAAGCCCGGCGTTCGCGCCGCGCCGGACGGGCCGCCGCCACCCCTTGGTGGCGACGCTCATGGCCCTTCCTCTGGCGGCCCTGCTCCTGCTCGTCTTCGACGGCTGGGAGACGGTGGCCACACAGGCGTCGTCCGTGGGTGCGATGCTGGGGCGCTGAGCGGCGCCCCAGGCCCGGAAGAGCGGTCCGGGCGGGGACATCCATCCAGGAAACCCCGTGGGGACGGGGGTGCGACGGACGGCATGATGCCGGCGCAGCTGGGGAGCTGCGCCGGCATTGCTTTCTCCGGCCCCGGCCCGCCGCCTGGCAGAGCCCCGGCGTGCGCGTACGTGTCGCAGCTGCGGGCAGTGGTGCCGGGGGCTGGTGCGGCCTCGGCGGTGGCTGTCCTGGCCCGGGCGGTTGTGGGCGGTCGTGCGGCGAGAAGGTCGCGCATCTGTCAGTGGGCCGCGTGCCTGTCGCAGCTGTGGGCAGTGGTGCCGGGGCCGGTGCCGGCTGGGCGGGGGTTGCCTTGACCCGGCAGCTCCAGGCGGTCGTGCCGTGAGGCCGCCGCTCGCTCTCAGCGACCCATGTACCCAGCCGCGGGCAGTCGTGCCCGTGCTTCAAGGGCCCAGGAGGTACCCCGCGGTGGCACGGACGGGCGCACGCGGCACCCCGCCGGCGCGGGCAAGCGACCCCACCCCCCGCCCCGCCCGGGCACCGGCACCGGCGCCGAGGAAACCGCCCCCCGCAGCCACCCCCCGGCCCCAACACCGCGCACCGATGAAGCACCGCGCCCCCCATCCCCGTACGCTCACCGGGACACCCGACCACCGAGGCCCCCGTTGACCCTGCTCCCCGCTCTCACCGCCCAGGCCAGAGCCGCCGCCCACCCGGTCCCCGGCGGAGCCCCCTGCGCCTGCGGCGAGCCACCCGCCCCGCTCGCCGACCGCCCCGACGCCACCGTCGTACGGCACGCCGACACCGTCGCAAAGGCCCACGCCCCCGGTACCGACCCCGCCGCGCTGACCCTCCGCCTGGCCGTGGCCGCTCGTCTCCCGGACGTCCTCCTGCCTCCGCTCACCCCGACACCCACCCTCCTGCAGGACCGCTTGGTCACCTTCTGGCCGTACGGCGCCCCCGTGGACCCCGACGCCCCGGACGCGGCCCCCTGGGAAGCCACCGCCACCCTTCTCGCCCGCCTGCACCGGGCCTCCCCGCCCGACGGTCTGCCCCCGATGCGCGGTCCGGAGAAGGCAGCCCGCGCCGTCACCCGGCTCCGCACGGCCCTGCGCGCCGAGCACCCTGCCGAACCCCGCCCCGAGCCCCCTGCTGAACCCCGCGCCGGGCTCCACCTGGCAGCAGGCCCCGTTCTCGCCGCCTGGGCCGCCCTGCCCGCCTGGGCCCGCGCCGAGGCCCCCATGCCCGGCACCCCGGCCCTCTGCCATGGCGACCTCCACCTCGGCCAGCTCGTCCGCCACCCGGCTCCGGGCGGCCCCTGGCGGCTGATCGACGTGGATGACCTGGGAACCGGCGTCCCCGCCTGGGACCTCGCCCGCCCGGCCGCCTGGTACGCCTGCGGACTGCTCCCGCCCGACGCATGGACCCGTCTCCTCGGGGCGTACCAGCGCTCGGGCGGCCCCGCCGTACCCTCGGCCGGCGACCCCTGGCCCGCCCTGGACGTCCCGGCCCGCGCACTGACCGTACAGACGGCCGCCCTCGCCCTCGCCAAGGCGCTCACGGCCGGCCGGCCGCTGGACGAGGTGGAACAGGCACTCGTCGACGCATGCGCCCGAATGGCTCCGATTCCGCACCAGTTGGCGTCCGCAGACACGAACAGACACACGGGCTAGGCTGCAACCGACCGGGGCTGGACGGAGTCTGTCCTGGGGAAACACGAAGCAGGACCGACCGGCGAGGAGTTGAGCCGACCATGCACTGTCCGAAGTGCCACGCCCCGATGAACACCTACAACCGCAGCGGCGTCCAGATCGAGCAGTGCAGCGGCTGCCGGGGCATCTTCCTGGACTACGGGGAGCTGGAGGCGCTGACCCAGCTGGAGTCCCAGTGGTCCAAGCCCGTCCCGCCGGCCCCGCCCGCCGCCCCGCAGCCGTACCCGGCCCCGCCCGCGCCCGCCTGGGGCGCCCCGCACGGCGGTCACCACGGCGGCCACGGACAGTACGGCCACCACGGGCACCACGGCCACAAGAGCTGGGCCCACATGCTCTTCTCCAGCTGAGCGGCGCGGGGCACGAAAGAGCCCCCGGCCGTACGAGACGGCCGGGGGCTCCTTGCTGTGTGGACGATACTGGGATTGAACCAGTGACCTCTTCCGTGTCAGGGAAGCGCTCTCCCGCTGAGCTAATCGTCCGCGGGCCGTGACCCTGGGGTCACAGTCAGTGCGCGATACTGGGATTGAACCAGTGACCTCTTCCGTGTCAGGGAAGCGCTCTCCCGCTGAGCTAATCGCGCGGGTGGGATCTTCGAGAAGACCCGTGGATCTTGCGAGAAGATCCAGTGGACGATACTGGGATTGAACCAGTGACCTCTTCCGTGTCAGGGAAGCGCTCTCCCGCTGAGCTAATCGTCCTTGGAGGTGGAGACGGGATTTGAACCCGTGTAGACGGCTTTGCAGGCCGTTGCCTCGCCTCTCGGCCACTCCACCAGGAGTGTAGGGGATCGGGATGACCCCTTCTTCCTTCGAGCGGACGACGAGGCTCGAACTCGCGACCTCAACCTTGGCAAGGTTGCGCTCTACCAACTGAGCTACGTCCGCTTGTCGTTTCGGTCCGCTTCCGCGTCCCGGCGACGTGTTGAACTCTAGCGGATTCCCGGGCCAGCACAAAAACGCGTTTGCGCAGCGTGCTGCGGTGCCTCCGGCGGACCACGTGGTCAAGGCCCCCTCGGGGTCATCCCAGGGCCACCTCTCGGACACCCGACCTAGACTCGACCCCGTGCTCCACCATCCTTCCCCGCTCCCTGCCCTGGCCCGCTTCGGCGACCGCGTCGCCACCGGACTCCTGGACGTCACGAGTGACCCGGCCGCCCTGGACTCCGCGGGCTTCTGGGCCGTCTGCGCGGACTTCGAGGGCCGGCTGACCTGCGCTCGCTTCGCGGACGTACACGAGGCGCCGGTGCCCGCGCCGGTGCCGGGGGGCTGGCGGGGGCCCGCGGTGGAGGACTGGACCTCCTCCCTGGACCGGGCCGCGTACACGACGGCCGTCCGCCGCATACGCGAGCACATCGCGGCCGGTGAGGTCTACCAGGCCAACCTCTGCAGGGTGCTCAGCGCGCCGGTTCCCCCGGACGCCGACGTGGACGCCCTGACCGCCCTGCTGGCCCGCGGCAACCCGGCGCCGTACGCCGGAACGATCCGGCTGCCGCAGCACGGCGTGGAGATCGCCACCGCCTCGCCCGAGCTGTTCCTGCGCCGCCGCGGCCGTGTCGTGGAGTCGGGGCCCATCAAGGGCACCGGGCGCACGGAGGCGGACCTCCTGGAGAAGGACTACGCCGAGAACGTGATGATCGTGGACCTGGTCCGCAACGACCTCGGGCGTGTCTGTACGACCGGCAGCGTGACCGTCCCCGACCTGTGCGCCGTGGAGAAGCACCCGGGCCTGGTCCACCTGGTCTCCACCGTCCGCGGCGAGCTGCGGGACACGGCCGGCTGGCCGGACCTCCTCGCCGCCGCCTTCCCGCCCGGCTCGGTGACCGGCGCGCCGAAGTCGAGCGCCCTGCGGATCATCGAGGCCCTGGAGACCGCCCCGCGCGGGCCGTACTGCGGGGGCATCGGCTGGGTGGACGCCGACCGGGGCACGGGCGAGCTGGCCGTGGGCATCCGCACCTTCTGGATCGACCGGCCCGACGGCGGTACGGCCGTGCTGCGCTTCGGCACCGGCGCCGGCATCACGTGGGGGTCCGACCCCGAGGGGGAGTGGCGGGAGACCGAACTGAAGGCGTCCCGGCTGCTCGCGGTAGCGTCGGGAGCGTACGCGGCAAGTGGAGGGGTGTACTCATGAGGATCTGGCTGGACGGCGGGCTGCGCGACCTGGAGTCCGCCCGGGTCTCCGTCTTCGACCACGGGCTGACCGTCGGCGACGGCGTCTTCGAGACGGTGAAGGCGGTCCACGGCAGGACCTTCGCGCTCACCCGGCACCTGGACCGGCTGAGCCGCTCGGCCCGTGGCCTGGGCCTGCCCGAGCCCGACCACGACGAGGTACGGGAGGCCTGCGCGGCCGTCCTGGAGGCGAACCCGATGCCGCTCGGCCGGCTGCGGATCACCTACACCGGCGGTCACGGACCGCTCGGCTCCGACCGCGGTGAGCACGGCCCGACCCTCGTGGTCGCCCTCGGCGAGACCACCCGCCGCCCGGACACCACCGCCGTGATCACCGTCCCGTGGACCCGCAACGAGCGCGGTGCGCTGACCGGCCTGAAGACCACCTCGTACGCCGAGAACGTCGTCGCCCTCGCCCGCGCCCATGAACGCGGCGCCTCGGAAGCGCTGTTCGGCAACACCGTCGGACAGCTCTGCGAGGGCACCGGGTCGAATGTCTTCGTCGTCCTGGACGGCGAGATCCACACCCCGCCGGTCGCCTCCGGCTGCCTCCCGGGCATCACCCGTGCGCTGACCGTCGAGTGGACGGGCGCCAAGGAGACCGATCTGCCGCTGGACGTGCTGGAGCGCGCGGACGAGGTCTTCCTCACCTCGACCCTGCGCGACATCCAGGCCGTGCACCGGGTCGACGACCGGGAGCTGCCCGGCGCTCCGGGCCCGGTGACCGCGAAGGCGATGCAGATCTTCGACGAGCGGGCCGGACAGGACCTGGACCCCTGAGCCGGGTCCGAGCCCGGGACTGGGCCGGGGCGCGCCGCAAAACGGGCTGACTGGGTGGCCGGCTGCGGGTAGAACACCTGTGATGACCACGACCCTGCGGCCGGTCGAGCCGCTCCAGCGCAACGCCGACGGCACCCGTTCCCGCCGCTACCAGGTGTGCGTGAACAGCCGTCCCGTCGGCGAGATCCACCTCGGCACCTCGCCGTCCCTCGGCGACTCGGTGGCCCGCGTCATCGATCTGTGGATCGCCGAGCCCGACCGGCGGCGCGGCCGGGGCACGGTGGCCGCGCTCGCCGCCGAGGAGGTGGCGCGCGGCTGGGGCTGCACCCAGATCGAGATCCGCGTCCCCGCCTCCGCTGACATGGCCCTGCCGCTCTTCGGCGCCCTGGGCTACACCCTGCGCAACCGCGGCATGGAGAAGCGCCTCGGCACCGCCCCGCCCGAGCTGCCGCCCGGCAGCAGCGCGCGACCCATGACCCAGGCGGACTTCGACGCCTGGCAGGAGTACGAGCGCGAGCAGTACGCGCGCATGTGGACCGAGCGCGGCCTCTCCGCGGACGCGGCCCACGCCAAGGCCCGCAGCGACCACGAACGACTGCTGCCGCACGGGCTCGGCACCGACGGCATGCTCTTCAGCGTCCTGGAGCACGAAGGGGCCCGGGTGGGCACCCTGTGGGTGGCCCTGCGGGACGGCGAGGCGTTCGTCTTCGACGTCGCGGCCGACCCGGCCCACCGCGGCCGGGGCCACGGCCGCACGCTCATGCTGCTCGCCGAGCGCCAGGCCATCGAGGCCGGCCGACGGGTCCTCGGCCTCAATGTGTTCGCGGGCAACACCCCGGCCGAGCGGCTGTACGAGTCGCTCGGTTACGAGACCACGGAACGCTCCCTCGCCAAGCCCCTGCTGTAGGGCCAGGGGCCCCGGGGGCTCAGGCGTCCTGCTCGCCCAGCAGCCGGTCGGCGATCTCCTCGACGCGCTCGCGCAGCCCCTCCTGGCTCTTGCCGCCGTCGAGGCGTTCGCCGCCGATGACGTACGTCGGGGTGCCGGTGACACCGATCGCCTTGCCCTCGGCCTGGTCGGCGTCCACGATCAGGATGTGCCGGCCGTCGATCAGTGCGGTGTCGAACTCCTCGGCGTCGAGCCCGAGTTCACGGGCCACCCCGACCAGGAAGGGTTCTCCCTGACGGTCCAGCTCCTCGACCCGCTCCAGCACGGCCTCCACATACGGCCAGCCCTTGCCCTGCTCCAGCGCCTCCTCGGCGGCCTGCGCGGCGGCGAAGGCGTGCTTGTGCTTCTCCAGCGGGAAGTGCCGCAGTCGCAGCTCCAGCCGGTCGCCGTAACGGGCGCGCAGGGCGCGGACGTCGTCCAGGGCGGTACGGCAGTCGGGGCACTGCAGTTCGCACCAGACGTCGAGAACGAGGGCGTCGGTGCGTGCGGGGGAGGAGTCGCTCATGCCGACCAGTCTCCCAGGCCGGACGCGGCTGACCCAATCGGAACGGCACGGCCGCCGTGCCCGGGCGCGGGGAAGGTACGGCGCCGGACCGGCACTCCAGTAGGAGGTGACCCGGAGATGTCCCTGATGTCCCCCGGGAGCGTGGCCTCGCGAGGACATGGCGGTGCAGGATGGAGGGGACGGAGGCGGTGCGCCGTGGCGGTGGCCGCGTCCGCGCACTGTGCGCCTTCTCCCCGACCGAGCCGCCCAGGAGGACCGGATGATTGCCGAGACCGTCTGCTCCGCCGTGTCCGCGGCGGGCCTGGGCATCGCGGTGGTCACGGCCTACCGCAGGCGTTTCCTCGCGGCGGCCCGCATCGCCGCCTACTCGCTGGTGCCGGTCGGCCTGGTGATGACCGGGGCCGTCGGCTGGCTCGCCGACACCGCCTTCAGCCCCACCGCCTGGGCCGGCTTCGGCGTGCTGGGCGCGGCCTGGCTCCTGTTCGCGGGCACCCGGGCGGTCGAACGCCGGCGCGGCGGCACCCGTGCCCAGCGCAGAGCGGCCCGCGGCGACCAGTCCGAGGCCGTGGCCCCGGGAGCCTCCGCACCCTCCCTGGGCGCGGGCGCCCGGCCCACGACCGGATCCGCCACCGCCCCACGCGCCACCGGCTCCGCCGAAGACTTCAGCGACATCGAGGCCATCCTCAAGAAGCACGGCATATGAGGTCCAGAACCGTTCACAAGCCGACTCAAGTCGGACGAGACGGTGCGGAATGCGGTAACTCCCGCATATCACGAGCGCGTTGATCGCGCACGGGGTCTGTTCTGCGCCATCATCGGCCGCGAGATGCTGGACACAGAGAGCGAGGCCGCGCCGCCGGAGGATGAGCCGCGCGGGTGCCTCTTCGCCCTATCCCAGCCACCGCTGATGATCTTCCTTGCGGTGATCGGGTGTCTGCTCCTCATGGCTGCGCTGCACGATCTGCTGTTGCTGTGAGCCGTACACGTCCGTCCCGGCGCCACCCGCCGGGACCGACGTCGCCACGGGCCGCCACACCGGCACTCGGAGCCCAGCTGGAACCCCTACGGCGCTCCCTCCGGGATCATCCCGTCGCCTCCTTGCGGCGGGCCCGGTACGCGGCCACGTGCAGCCGGTTCCCGCAGGTGCGGCTGTCGCAGTAGCGGCGGGAGCGGTTGCGGGAGAGGTCGACGAAGGCGCGCCGGCAGTCCGGTGCCTCGCAGCGGCGCAGCCGTTCCTGCTCCCCGGCCACCACGAAGAAGGCGAGTGCCATCCCGCAGTCGGCCGCGAGATGGTCGGCCACGGAGGCACCGGGCGCGAAGTAGTGCACATGCCAGTCGTAACCGTCATGGTCGGTCAGGCGCGGGGTGGTGCCCGCGGCGGCGACCAGCTCGTTGATCAGCCCGGCGGCGGAGCGGGCGTCCGGTGCGGCGAAGATCGCCGCGAAGCGCCCCCGGATCCTGCGCACCGCCGAGAGGTCGGACTCCGACAGCACGCCGACATCGCTGATCTCGTGGTTTCGTACGAAATCCGCGAGAGCCGGGACATCGGGCAGCCCGTCGGCCGCCGTGTCGTCCTCCGGCGCGGTGTTCACCAGATCGACCACGGTGTCGAGAGCACACCGGGCGTCGTGGGTGATCAGCACGTTTCGCTCCCTGGCCTGGGGGGTCGGGCGGACGCCCGCCGATGCTGGCCGATGGTAGCGACAACCCCGCCCGCCGCACCGTCCGCGGCCCGACTCGCCTGCCGGGAGAACGCCGCCGCGCCCGCGGCGGTTCCCGGAGCCGGCGGGCGCGCACGGGCCGACGCCGCCCCGTGAGCGTTCACGGTGACGGCGCCGGCCCGTGCCGTATGCGGCTGTCTTGGCCCGAGCCGTCTCCCCGAGTGGACGGCGCCGGGCTGCTTTCGGAGGCCGCGACCTAGCTCTCCGCCAGGATGTGCGAGAGCTCCTGATCCAGATCGAAGTGCCGGTGTTCCGTGCCGGGCGGCACGGCGGCGTCGGTTCGCTTCAGGAAGGACTCCAGGGCCCGCGCCGGGGCTTCGAGCAGGGCCTCCCCCTCCGGGGAGCTGAGGGCGATGCACACGACGCCCTGACCATGGCTGCGCGACGGCCAGACACGGACGTCGCCGGTGCCGGTGGGCCGGTGGAGCCCTTCGGCGAGGAGGTCGCGGGCGAACACCCACTCGACGGTTTCCTCGGCTCCGGTGTGGAAGGTGGCGTGCACGGCGTAGGGGTCGGCCGTGTCGTACCGCAGGCCTGCGGGGACAGGCAGGGAGGACTCGCTCGACACAACGAGGCGCAGGTGCAGCTCGCAGCTGACCGTGGTGTTCATAAGCGCCAGGGCCTTTCGCTCAGTGTGCGCTCGGGGATTCGCACGTCGGCGAAATCGACATGCCACCTACGGTGCCGTTGTAAACCCCTCTGAGCGTTTTGCGTGTCTTTACGTAACTCTTCCGGCCGAGAACTCGTACGAGACCTACGTCCATTCCGGTGACTGGATTCACTCCGGTAGGGTTTGTCCATATGAATACGGGGAGTGACGAACCGGGCGACGTCGCCGGGGCGGCGGACAGGGTGAAGGCGGACCGGAGGGAAGCCGGACCGGAAGCGGGGCGCGGGGACGGCGGCCTCGGCTCCCGGGCGCCGGAATTCGTCAAGGCCCGCCGACTGCTGCATCTGAGCTGGCAGGTCGGCGTCTTCGTGATCGGCCTCGCGGTCGTCGCCGCCGGCATCGTCATGCTGCCGCTGCCGGGACCCGGCTGGGTGGTGATCTTCGGAGGCATGGCGATCTGGGCGACCGAGTTCGTCTGGGCGCAGCTCGTGCTCCGCTGGACCAAACGCAAGGTGACCGAGGCCGCCCAGCGGGCCCTCGACCCCAGGGTGCGCCGCCGCAACATCACGCTGACCGGTATCGGGCTGGTGATCGTGGCCGCGCTGGTGGGGGCCTATGTGTGGAAGTTCGGCGTCGTCGTGCCGTGGCGGATCGAGGACCAGTGACCGGAGTCCGCCGCCCGTCGCTCCGGGCGTGGTCGGAGGCACCCCCTGACATGGGGTAATGTTCTTCCTGCGCCCGGGCGATTAGCTCAGTGGGAGAGCGCTTCGTTCACACCGAAGAGGTCACTGGTTCGAACCCAGTATCGCCCACCCGGACCGACGGCCCACCTGCAGGACAGCAGGTGGGCCGTCGGCGTACGCGGGCCCGAACCGGCCCGGCGGTTCCGGTGACGGAACGGTGACGATCAGTTACTCACGGTTGGGCCCCCGAGGAGCGGGCCAAGAAGATCGACCGGACCGTCGCGCTCTTCGAGAAGAAGTACCCCAAGATCAGGGTCAAGACGACTTCCAGACGTACGACGGCTTCTGGGAGAAGTTCCAGGCCCGGGCCGCCGGCGGAAATCCCCCGGATGTTTTCCAAAAGGCCGTCACCTTTCTCCGGAAGTACGACAAGCGCGGAATTCTCCTCGACCTCAAGTCCCACGTTCGGGCAGGCAATCTGACCCTGGATCACTTCTGGGACGGCGTGGTGAAGGTGGGCGAGGGCGACGGAAAGCAGCCCGGAATTCCCGTCGGTTCCGACACCATGGCGCTCGTCATCGACAAGAAGGTGTTCCGGAAGGCGGCGTCGAGCCGCACACGGGGTGGACCAGGGACGACTGCCTCCGCCAGAACGGCAAGGCGTTCTTCCCCATGGCGGGCCGGCGGCAAAAGTGGAGCGCCGTCGCACGGGCGGCGGCGCTCGCTCCCCGAGTGTGGCCGGTGCCGGAGCGCGGCGCATGAGTACGCGTACTCAGACTTGTGCACTGCTTCACGCACCGGACCGCACCGGGCACGGGCACACTCGACCCATGGACTGGACCCACTACCGCTTCCGCAGCCAGTGGTCCCTGCCCGCGCCGCCCGCCGCCGTGTACACGGTGCTGGAGCGGCCCGAGGACTATCCCCGCTGGTGGCCCCAGGTGCGGTCGGTGATCCGGCTGGACGACGCCACCGGCGTCCTCACCATCCGGTCCGTGCTGCCGTACGACATCACCTTCACGGCACGCCGGACCCGCCACGACCCCGACGCCGGTGTGCTGCAGGTCACCCTGACCGGTGACATCGAGGGCTGGGCGCGCTGGACGGTCACCGCCGAGGGCTCCGGGACCCTGGCCCGGTACGACCAGGAGGTCCGGGTGCACAAGCCGCTGCTGCGCCGGCTCGCGGTACCGGGCCGCCCCGTCTTCCGCGTCAACCACCGCCTGATGATGCGGGCCGGGCGGCGCGGGCTGCTGCGGCACCTGGAAGCGGTTTGAACGAACCGCGCCGGGACCTGTATTGTTCAGTGCGTTCCCGGGCGATTAGCTCAGTGGGAGAGCGCTTCGTTCACACCGAAGAGGTCACTGGTTCGAACCCAGTATCGCCCACCGGGAAAGGCCGGTCCGCAGCAGCGGACCGGCCTTCTGCGTGCTCGGCGGTCTCATGCCGCCGCCGGCAGCTCCGGCCGCAGCGGCCAGTCCGTGGGGACGATCTCCTCCGACCCGCTGCGCGCGAACCACGCCTGCAGACCGCGTGCCTGGGCCGCGTGCCAGTTGGCCTGGAGCGTGTGCAGCTCGGCGGGGGAGAGGCGTTCGAGACGGGTCGCGAAACGGCGGCCCAGGGCCCGTACGACCTCCAGGGCGGCCAGCGCGTCCGCCCCCGCGTCGTGCGCGCCCTGCAGCGTCACGCCGTAGTGCTCGCACAGGTCCGTCAGCGTGCGGCGGCCCTTGCGGTAGCGGTCCAGGTGCTTGTCCAGCACCCTCGGGTCCAGCACCCTGAGCGGCGCCGACTCGAACCAGCGGTCCAGGGAGGACGCCCGGTGCCGGCGCAACTCCCGGTCCAGCAGCGTGAGATCGAAGGGCGCGTTCATCACCACCAGCGGGCGGCCCATCGCCGCGTGCTCCGCCAGCTGCTCGGCTATCTCGTACATCACCGGCGCCGGCCAGCGGCCGTTGTGCTGCAGGTGCTCCTCCGTCAGCCCGTGCACCGCCGTCGCCTCCTCGGGCACCGGCACCCCCGGATTCACCAGCCAGCGGGACACCCGGGGCCGGGTTCCCGGCGCGTCCTGGACGACGACGGCGGCCGACACGATCCGGTCGGTCTCGACGTCCACGCCCGTCGTCTCCGTGTCGAAGGCGGCCAGCGGCCCCTCGTACCAGTACGTCATCCCAACCCAACTCCTCGTTCACCCAGGGCAGGTGACGTTCCGTCTTCTGCCCGTTTGGTGATACCCGGGCCGTTTGCGCCGTACGCCGCGAGGAGACAACAGGAGTACGGGTCTTTGCAGTTCAGCGGCCCACAGCGGGGAAACTCTTGGCTTGGAAGGCTGTTGGTCATGGCCACTCTGCAGCCCGAGCGGGGCGGGCTGCTGCCCGATCGCCCGGGCACCGTCCGCGGCACGCTCGCCACCACCGCCTGCATGGAGACACTGCAGGTCGGCTATCTGCACGCGGTCGCCGCCGCGGCCGGCTGTTCCCTGTCCCAGCCCTTCCCGGACAACGGCATCGACTGGCACGTCAGCCACAGCGCGCCCGGACACACCGTCGACGACGAGGTCACCATCAAGGTGCAGCTCAAGGCCACCTACCAGATCGCGCCGAACCCTCCGGGACGCTCCTTCTCCTTCACCCTCGACAACGACCATCTGCGCAAGCTCGCCCGCACACCCGTCTCGGTGCACAAGATCCTGGTCGTCATGCTCGTCCCGCGCGCCCAGGACGACTGGCTGCGCGCCAGCCACGACCGGCTCGACCTCAGGCACTGCTGCTACTGGGTCAACCTCGCCGGCCACCCCGTCACCGGCCGGCACCGGACCACCGTGCGGATCCCGACCACGCGCATCTTCGACGACCGGGCGCTGTGCGAGATCATGACGCGGGTCGGGACGGGAGGCAGGCCATGAGGAGTCGTCCGTACGAGGAGCTGCCGCGCCAGGTCCGGCCGCATCCCGACGACCCCGCCTGGCACCGGCCCCCCGACGCCGCCCAGGTCGACCCCGCCGTGCTCGGCGCCCTGCTGCACCGGCACGGCTGGCAGCGGCGCGGGGGAGCGGCGGGCCGGTACGGCCGCTGGACCCCGCCCGGCCCGGGCGGCGGCGCCACCAGCCTCCTCGTGCCGGAGAGCCGGGCCTTCCCGGACAGCGACGACCTGCTCGGCGAGGCCCTCGACGCCCTCGCCCGCAGCGACACCGCCGCCGCGCGCGAGGTGCTCATCGCCCTCGCCGTGCCCAGCGACGAGATCCGCTGGTGGCGCGACACCCCTGGCGGACCGGTGGGCGCCGCGCCCTGGACGGCCGACGAGCAGCTGCGCGGCGGCGCCCGGCAGATGCTGCTCGCCGCCGCGCTCGCCACACGCGCGCGTGCCGGCTACTACGGCGCCCGCCACCGCCGCTCCGCCGCCGTGCTTCTGCAGGACGTCCTCGTCGGCCCCGCCACCGAGGGCCGCCACCTCACCGCGTTCGTGCCCGTGCCCACCGGCCGTCCCCTCGCCGTCCGCCTCCACCAGGCCCTGTACGCGGCCCGCGAGGCCATCGACTACCAGCGGGCCACCGGCGGCATGGACGCCTTCGACGGCGCGGTCGAAGCCGGGGTCAGCCGCGAACTGACCGAGGCGCTCGCCGCGCTGGTGCGGGGCACCGAGGGCGCCCGGATCGCCGTCGCCTGGGCCCCCGGCGCCGGCGTCCCCGAGGGCTGCGCCCCCTCCGCCGAACCCGTCGAGTTCTCGCCCGGGGACCTGCCCGCCCTGCGCGAGGCCGCCGCCCGCTATCTGCGCGAGGAACCCTCCGTGCCGGTCCGCGTCACCGGCGCCGTCGTCCGCATGCGCCGCTCCGGACCCGGCGGGGAGGGCACGGTACGGCTGCGCGTCCTCTCCGGTGCCGACGTCCCGCACATCCGGGTCACGCTGGACGAGGAGGACTACCGCATCGCAGGCCACGCCCATCTCGTCGGACTCCCGGTGCGCGTGCACGGCCGGCTGGAGCGCCGGGGCGGCTTCCGCCGGCTCACCGGTGCCTCCGGGGTCGTACCCGTGCAGGTGGACCAGGGCGAGCGGGACCGGCTGATGAAGTCCCTGCAGGAGAACCTCGACTTCTTCGAGGAGGCCTGCGGCGACAGGGAGGCGGGAGGGTACGGGGACGAGGACTGAGGGTGACCGTTTAGCGGTCGGTGCCGTCGGGTCGGTACGATCGCCTGTGCGCGCGTTCCTGGTATGGCGCCGCACCCACCTTCAGTCAGGAGAGACCGGTGTCAGACGTCCGTGTGATCATCCAACGCGATTCCGAGCGGGAAGAACGCGTGGTGACGACGGGCACTACGGCCGCCGACCTCTTCGCGGGCGAGCGCTCGATCATCGCCGCGCGTGTGGCCGGCGAGCTGAAGGACCTCGCGTACGAGCTGTCCGACGGCGACGAGGTCGAGGGCGTCGAGATCTCGTCCGAGGACGGCCTGAACATCCTGCGCCACTCCACCGCGCACGTCATGGCGCAGGCCGTGCAGGAGCTGTTCCCCGAGGCCAAGCTGGGCATCGGCCCGCCCGTCAAGGACGGCTTCTACTACGACTTCGACGTCGAGAAGCCGTTCACGCCCGAGGATCTCAAGGCCATCGAGAAGAAGATGCAGGAGATCCAGAAGCGCGGGCAGCGCTTCTCCCGCCGTGTCGTCACCGACGAGGCGGCTCGCGAGGAGCTGGCCGCGGAGCCGTACAAGCTGGAGCTGATCGGCCTCAAGGGCTCGGCGTCGCACGACGACGGCGCGGACGTCGAGGTCGGCGCCGGCGAGCTGACGATCTACGACAACCTGGACGCCAAGACCGGCGAGCTGTGCTGGAAGGACCTCTGCCGCGGTCCGCACCTGCCCTCGACCCGCCTGATCCCGGCGTTCAAGCTGATGCGCAACGCGGCCGCCTACTGGCGCGGCAGCGAGAAGAACCCGATGCTCCAGCGCATCTACGGCACCGCCTGGCCGTCCAAGGACGAGCTGAAGGCGTACCTCGACTTCCTCGCCGAGGCGGAGAAGCGCGACCACCGCAAGCTCGGCAGCGAGCTGGACCTGTTCTCCATCCCGGAGCAGATCGGCTCCGGCCTCGCCGTCTTCCACCCCAAGGGCGGCATCGTCCGCCGGGTCATGGAGGACTACTCGCGGCGCCGCCACGAGGAGGAGGGCTACGAGTTCGTCTACACCCCGCACGCGACGAAGGGGAAGCTCTTCGAGACGTCCGGGCACCTGGACTGGTACGCCGAGGGCATGTACCCGCCCATGCAGCTCGACGAGGGGGTGGACTACTACCTCAAGCCCATGAACTGCCCGATGCACAACCTGATCTTCGACGCGCGCGGCCGCTCCTACCGCGAACTGCCGCTGCGCCTCTTCGAGTTCGGGACCGTGTACCGGTACGAGAAGTCCGGCGTCGTGCACGGCCTGACCCGCGCCCGCGGCTTCACGCAGGACGACGCGCACATCTACTGCACCCGTGAGCAGATGTCCGAGGAACTGGACAAGACGCTCACCTTCGTCCTCGGCCTGCTGCGCGACTACGGCCTGACCGACTTCTACCTGGAGCTCTCCACCAAGGACCCGGAGAAGTTCGTCGGCTCCGACGAGGTCTGGGAGGAGGCGACCGAGACCCTGCGCCAGGTCGCCGAGAAGCAGGGCCTGCCCCTCGTGCCGGACCCGGGCGGCGCCGCCTTCTACGGCCCGAAGATCTCCGTCCAGGCCAAGGACGCGATCGGCCGGACCTGGCAGATGTCGACCATCCAGCTCGACTTCAACCTGCCCGAGCGGTTCAACCTGGAGTACACCGGCCCCGACGGCTCCAAGCAGCGCCCGGTCATGATCCACCGCGCGCTGTTCGGCTCCATCGAGCGGTTCTTCGCGGTGCTCCTGGAGCACTACGCGGGCGCCTTCCCGGCATGGCTGGCCCCGGTCCAGGCGCTCGGCATCCCGATCGGCGACGCGCACGTGGACTACCTGGAGAAGTTCGCGGCGGCGGCCCGGAAGAAGGGCCTGCGCGTCGAGGTGGACTCCTCCTCGGACCGCATGCAGAAGAAGATCCGCAACGCCCAGAAGCAGAAGGTGCCCTTCATGGTCATCGCGGGCGACGAGGACATGTCGAACGGCTCGGTCTCCTTCCGCTACCGCGACGGCTCCCAGGAGAACGGCATCCCGTTCGACGAGGCCATCGCGAAGATCGCGAAGGTGGTGGAGGACCGGGTCCAGGTCTGACCCACCCGTCTCGGAAGGGCCCCCGGGGATCGTCTCCCCGGGGGCCTTCCCTGTCGGCAGGCGGGACGCCATATGCTGCACAGCATGACGACTGAGCCGGAGCAGCAGATCGGAGTGGGGACGCAGGACGCGTTCCAGCGCCTGTGGACGCCCCACCGGATGGCGTACATCCAGGGCGAGAACAAGCCGACCGGCCCGGGGGCCGACGACGGCTGCCCCTTCTGCGCGATCCCGGCCAAGTCCGACGAGGACGGGCTGGTCGTCCGGCGCGGCGAGCATGTGTACGCCGTGCTCAACCTGTACCCGTACAACGGCGGCCATCTGATGACCGTGCCGTACCGGCACGTCGCCGACTACACCGAGCTGACCGCGCCGGAGACCGCCGAGCTGGCCGAGCTGACCAAGCAGGCGATGACGGCCCTGCGTACCGCGTCCGGTGCGCACGGCTTCAACATCGGCATGAACCAGGGCACGGTCGCCGGCGCCGGCATCGCCGCCCACCTCCACCAGCACATCGTCCCGCGCTGGGGCGGCGACACGAACTTCATGCCGGTCGTGGGCCACACGAAGGTGCTGCCCCAGCTCCTGGCCGACACGAGGAAGATGCTGGCGGAGGCGTGGCCGGCGTAGGTCCGAGGTGCCCTCTGGGGAGGGCACCGCTCACGCGTCGTACAGGTCCGCCTTCCGCGGTGTGGGGTCCTGGACCAGTCCGCTGAGGACGCCCGACCGGGTGCCGAACTTCTCCGTGTCCACGCCGTTCTCCCGCAGCACCCGGATCGCCGCCGAGTGCACCACCCGCAGCACCGGGGTGGCCGCGCGCAGTGCGTCGTCGGCCATGAAGCGGTGCCGCCACGGCTGGTCGGCCCAGGCGTGCCGCAGACCGAACGGCTCCGGCAGGACCAGTGAGCCGCCGAGCCAGTTGAGCAGCGGCGGGTACCAGGTCAGCGGGGCGCGCGCGGCGAGCCTGACCACCTCGTCGGTGGTGACCAGCGGCAGCATCACCTTCCGGGTCTCCCAGGGCTTGAGGGACTTGGCGACCTCCTTGCTCGGCGGCTCCGGCTTGGAGGTGAACAGCGGGTTCACCGGCCCCAGCGCATGCCCGGTGACCTCGATGCGCAGCGTCTCGTGCAGCACCGTCACCGTGATCAGCATGGTGAGGACCAGCTGTCCGTCCCACAGCGTCCACTGCACGCCCAGATAGTGCCGGTCGCCGCTGCCGAACTGCTGCTTGTTGCAGATCTCCTGTATGGCGTGCGGCTTGACCTGGAAGGCCTCGACGTCGGTGCCCTCGGGCCGGGCCACCTCCCCGGCCTTCTCGCCGATCGGGGTGACGATCCAGTGCTTTATCGACGGCTTCGGGAAGCCGCCGGTGTTCAGCGGGCCGCGCTCCAGCAGCGCGAGCTGGTCATGGATCGCGCGTACGACGTCCCAGCTGCGGAAGGGGTGGATCTCCCGGGTGGGGTCGGCGGGGACCAGGTCCTCGGCGAGCTGCCAGGCGCCCCAGCGGGTGCCCATGCCGAGTATGCCCTTGGGGCCGGCGTAGAAGACCGAGTTCGACTGCTGTTCGGCGCTGAGCCGGGCCAGTGACTGGCGCAGTTCCTCGGCCGCCGTCTGGTTGGGGCCGCGCGGCACGGCCTCGGGGACCTTGGCGCCGACGCTGGTGCCCGAGAGCAGGCCCCCCCAGCGGGCCCGCAGGTCCCTGGCCGTGCGGTCGCAGATCTGCTTGGCCCAGAACCAGCCGAGCACGGGCAGCACGACGCACGCCCGGGCGTACCACGCCCAGAAGCCGCTGAACGGCATCTTGACCAGGAACAGCGCGGCGAGTACGCCGACGCCGAGGAGCAGCACGGTGGCGAGCGTCCCGGCCCGCCTGTCGTCACGCTTGGCGACGAACGTGCGCAGCTGGAAGACGAGCAGCCAGGTGATCAGCCCGGGCAGGAAGAGCACACCGCACAGGACCGTCACGGCGGTCAGGCGGTTGTCCCGCTCCCGGCGGATGTTGTTGGCCGCGAGGCAGTGCTCGACCACGAACTGCGGCTCGGTGCCGAAGGACTGGATGAGCGGCTTGCGGCCGGGAGCGAGCATCCGGGCGACCACGGCCCGGGAGAACGCCTCACCGAGATTGGGCCTCAGCAGTGCGATCTTGCCGGCCTTGACGGTCGACTGGTGCCATTCGTTGTCGGCCTTCTTGATCTCCTCGATCGGGCTGTCCCGGTAGGCCGCGGAGGCCAGCGCGGAGGTCGCCGCCTGGCCCTCGTCGCCCGACACGGGCACCTGGGGCCCGTCCCACTCCGTTCCCAACGACATTCCCGCCCCCATCGCCGCCGGTGTCGCTTCTGCGGCCTTCCCGACTTCCTCGCTCCGCACACCTGTTGAACAGGCGCTCGTTGCGATCAGCGTATCCGCCGCCACTGACAGCCCGTGGGCGGACGGCCGAAGCCGCCCGCCCGTGCGCCGGGTTGTGCGCCCCCTGACGCGTCGTCAGCTAGCCGTTGTCGCCCGCCTGTTCGCGGATCCGCTCGGCGATCTGCGGCGGCATCGGTTCGTGCCGGGCGTAGGAGCGGTCGAAGCGCGCCGTGCCGTGCGACAGTGAGCGCAGGTCGACGGCGTACCGGCCGATCTCGAACTCGGGCACCTCGGCCCGGATCACCGTCCGGCCCGAGCCCACCTGTTCGGTGCCGAGCACCCGGCCGCGCCGGCTGGACAGGTCGCTCATCACGGCGCCCACGTAGTCGTCGCCGACCAGCACGGACACCTCGGCCACCGGCTCCAGCAGATGGATCCTCGCGTCCGCCGCGGCCTCGCGCAGCGCCAGCGCCCCCGCGGTCTGGAACGCGGCGTCGGAGGAGTCCACCGAGTGCGCCTTGCCGTCGAGCAGCGTGACCCGTACGTCCACGAGCGGATAGCCGGCGGCGACCCCCTTGGCGGCCTGGGCCCGCACGCCCTTCTCCACGGACGGGATGAACTGCCGCGGTACGGCGCCGCCGACCACCTTGTCCACGAACTCGATGCCCGAGCCGCCGGGCAGCGGCTCCACCTCGATCTCGCAGATGGCGTACTGCCCGTGCCCGCCGGACTGCTTCACGTGCCGCCCGCGTCCGGTGGCCCTGTTCGCGAACGTCTCCCGCAGGGAGACCTTGTGCGGGACGACGTCGACCTGGACGCCGTACCGGTTGCGCAGCCGCTCCAGGGCGACGTCCGCGTGCGCCTCGCCCAGGCACCACAGGACCACCTGGTGGGTGTCCTGGTTCTGCTCCAGACGCATCGTCGGGTCCTCGGCCACCAGCCGGGACAGGCCCTGCGAGAGCTTGTCCTCGTCGGCCTTGCTGTGCGCCTGGATGGCGAGCGGCAGCAGCGGGTCGGGCATCCGCCACGGCTCCATCAGCAGCGGGTCGTCCTTCGCGGAGAGCGTGTCCCCGGTCTCGGCCCGGCCGAGCTTGGCCACGCACACCAGGTCGCCGGCGACGGCCTGCGTCACCGGGCGCTGCTGCTTGCCGAACGGCATGGACAGGGCGCCGACCTTCTCGTCGACGTCGTGGTCCTCATGGCCGCGGTCGGCCAGCCCGTGCCCGGAGACGTGCACCGTCTGGTCGGGGCGCAGGGTGCCGGAGAACACGCGGACCAGGGAGACCCGGCCGACATAGGGGTCGGAGGAGGTCTTGACGACCTCGGCGACCAGCGGACCGCCGGTGTCGCACGGCTTCAGCTCGCGCGGCTTGCCGTCGACGGTGGTGACCTCGGGCAGCGGGTGCTCGAACGGGGTCGGGAAGCCGCCCGTGACCAGCTCCAGCAGCTCGACCGTGCCGAGGCCCTGTTTGGCGCCCTCGGCGGCGGGCGCGGCGGCCAGGACGGGGAAGAAGGAGCCGCGGGCGACGGCCCGCTCCAGGTCCTGGACCAGCGTCGTGACGTCGACCTGCTCACCGCCGAGATAGCGGTCCATGAGGGTCTCGTCCTCGCTCTCGGCGATGATCCCCTCGATGAGCCGGTTGCGGGCCTCCTCGATGTCCGGCAGCTGGTCCTCGCCGGGCTCGGACTCCTTGCGCTCGCCGGTCGAGTAGTCGAACAGCTTCTGCGACAGCAGCCCGATCAGCCCGGTCACGGGGGCGTGCCCGTCGGGGCCCTCGGGGCCGCGCAGCGGCAGGTACAGCGGCAGCACGGCGTCGGGGTCGTCGCCGCCGAAGGCCTCCGCGCAGATCCGGGTCATCTCCTCGAAGTCCGCGCGCGCGGCCTCCAGGTGCGTGATCACGATGGCGCGGGGCATGCCGACGGCCGCGCACTCCTCCCAGACCATCCGGGTGGAGCCGTCCACGCCGTCCGAGGCGGAGACCACGAACAGGGCCGCGTCCGCGGCGCGCAGACCGGCCCTGAGCTCCCCGACGAAGTCGGCGTATCCGGGGGTGTCGAGGATGTTGATCTTGATGCCGTTCCACTCGACGGGCACCAGGGAGAGCTGTACGGAGCGCTGCTGCCGGTGCTCGATGTCGTCGTAGTCCGACACGGTGCCGCCGTCCTCCACGCGGCCCGCCCGGTTCACCGCCCCCGCGGTCAGCGCGAGGGCCTCCACCAGAGTCGTCTTGCCCGAACCGGAGTGGCCGACCAGCACCACGTTCCGTACGGACGCGGGCTGGTCGGCCTCCAGAGCCCTGCCGGCGGCCCCGGGGTGGTGTGTCTGAGTCTTGTCGCCCATGATCCTGCCTCCCGTGCACGGTGAGGTCACTGTGGGCGCGGACACGCGGGACCCGCGTGCACTGGCGGCTCCGGCGACGCCCGCGGTTATTCGAGCTTTCCACTCCCGTCACGCTGCGTCCATACGAACGACAGCCGCGGACGCCGATCGCGTCCCGCGCGCCCGCGCGCGGCGGCGCACGCCGGTTCGTTCCACGGGCCGCGGGTGCCCGCCCGTCACACACACGCGCGCGTGGCTACGATGGGCCAGCCGGAGGCCACCAGGGCCGCGGCGACACCGACCGTCGGGAAGGCCATGCTGAACAAGTACGCGCGTGCATTCTTCACGCGTGTCCTCACGCCGTTCGCCGCGTTTCTCATCCGCCGGGGCGTGAGCCCCGACACGGTCACGCTCATCGGCACGGCCGGTGTGGTCGCGGGCGCGCTGGTCTTCTACCCCCGGGGCGAGTTCTTCTGGGGCACGGTCGTGATCACCCTGTTCGTCTTCTCGGACCTGGTCGACGGCAACATGGCCCGTCAGCTGGGCCGCTCCAGCCGCTGGGGCGCCTTCCTGGACTCCACCCTCGACCGGGTCGCCGACGGCGCCATCTTCGGCGGCTTCGCGCTCTGGTACGCGGGCAACGGACACGACAACGTCCTGTGCGCGGTCTCGATCTTCTGCCTGGCCAGCGGCCAGGTGGTCTCGTACACCAAGGCGCGCGGCGAGTCCATCGGACTGCCGGTCGCGGTCAACGGCCTTGTCGAACGCGCCGAGCGGCTGGTGATCTCGCTGGTCGCGGCCGGTTTCGCGGGCCTGCACAAGTTCGGTGTACCGGGCATCCAGTGGCTGCTGCCGATCGCGCTGTGGATCGTCGCCGTCGGCAGCCTCGTCACGCTCGTCCAGCGGGTCGTCACGGTCCGCCGCGAGTCCGCCGAGGCGGAGGCGGCGGCCCAGCAGAGCGCCGAGGCCGCGCAGTGAGCGCCGCCGACCGGTTCGCCGACGCGCTGTACGGCGCCGGCTGGAGCACCGTCAAAAGGCTCCCGGAACCGGCCGCGGTCCGCCTCGGCCGCACGATCGCCGACGTCACGTGGAAGCAGCGCGGCAAGGGCGTACAGCGGCTGGAGGCGAACTACGCGCGCGTGCTGCCCGGCGCCGGCCCCGAGCGGTTGCGCGAGCTGTCCCGCGCGGGCATGCGCTCCTACCTGCGCTACTGGATGGAGTGCTTCCGGCTGCCGGCCTGGAGCCGTGAGCGCGTGAAGTCGGGCTTCGACCCCAAGGACCTCCATTTCCTGACCGACGGGCTGGCCGCCGGCAAAGGCGTGATCCTCGCCCTGCCGCACATGGCCAACTACGACCTGGCCGGCGCCTGGGTCACCACCAAGCTGGAGACGCCCTTCACCACGGTCGCCCAGCGGCTCAAGCCGGAAACGCTGTACGACCGTTTCGTCGCCTACCGCGAGGGTCTCGGCATGGAGGTCCTGCCGCACAGCGGCGGCTCCGCCTTCGGCACCCTGGCCCGCAGGCTGCGCGACGGCGGCCTGGTCTGCCTGGTCGCCGACCGGGACCTGTCCGCCTCCGGCGTCGAGGTCGACTTCTTCGGCGAGCGGACCCGGATGCCGGCCGGGCCGGCCCTGCTCGCCCAGCAGACCGGCGCGCTGCTGCTCCCGGTCACCCTCTGGTACGACGACTCACCCGTCATGCAGGGCCGCGTACACCCCCCGATCGACGTACCCGCGTCGGGTGCGCGGGCCGAGAAGACGTCAGTCATGACACAGGCGCTGGCCGACGCCTTCGCCGGCGGGATCGCCGACCACCCGGAGGACTGGCACATGCTCCAGCGGCTGTGGCTCGCCGACCTCGACCCCGCGAAGGGGCCCTCGTGAGAATCGGGATCGTCTGCCCGTACTCCTGGGACGTGCCGGGGGGCGTCCAGTTCCACATCCGCGACCTCGCCGAGTACTTCCTCCGCCTCGGCCACGACGTGTCCGTCCTCGCCCCGGCCGACGACGACACCCCGCTGCCGCCGTACGTCGTCTCGGCCGGCCGCGCGGTCCCGGTGCCGTACAACGGCTCGGTGGCCCGCCTCAACTTCGGCTTCCTGTCGGCCGCGCGGGTGCGGCGCTGGCTGCACGACGGCGCCTTCGACGTGGTCCACATCCACGAACCGACCTCGCCCTCCCTGGGCCTGCTGACCTGCTGGGCGGCCTCCGGGCCGATCGTGGCCACCTTCCACACCTCCAACCCGCGCTCCCGGGCGATGATCGCCGCGTACGCCATCCTCCAGGCCGCCCTGGAGAAGATCAGCGCGCGGATCGCGGTCAGCGAGTACGCCCGCCGCACCCTGGTCGAGCACCTCGGCGGGGACGCGGTGGTCATCCCCAACGGCGTCGACGTCGACTTCTTCGCCAAGGCCGAGCCCAAGCCGGAGTGGCAGGGGGACACGATCGGCTTCATCGGCCGTATCGACGAGCCCCGCAAGGGCCTGCCCGTGCTGATGAAGGCCCTGCCGAAGATCCTCGCCGCCCGCCCGCAGACCCGCCTGCTGGTGGCCGGCCGCGGCGACGAGGAGGCGGCCGTGGAGGACCTGCCGAAGGAGCTCCACGCGCGCGTGGAGTTCCTCGGCATGATCAGCGACGAGGACAAGGCGCGCCTCCTGCGCAGCGTCGACCTGTACGTCGCGCCCAACACCGGTGGCGAGAGCTTCGGCATCATCCTGGTCGAGGCCATGTCGGCGGGCGCCCCCGTGCTCGCCTCCGACCTCGACGCCTTCGTCCAGGTCCTGGACCAGGGCAAGGCCGGCGAGGTCTTCGCCAACGAGGACGCCGACGCGCTCGCCGGGGCGGCCGTACGCCTGCTGAAGGACCCGGCGCGCCGGGCGGAGCTGTGCCGGCGCGGGAGCACGCACGTGCGGCGGTTCGACTGGTCGACGGTCGGCGCGGACATCCTGTCCGTCTACGAGACGGTCACGGCCGGCGCGGCGGCGGTCGGCGCGGACGAGCGGACGGCGGGACTGCGGGCACGGTTCGGTCTGGCACGGGACTAGGCCGCAGACCCCGCGACGCCGGCCTGATCCGGACGACAGGGCCTGAGGCCGCGGGTCTCCGGACCGGCCCGTGGCCGACGCCGGGGGCGTGTTCCGGCAGCCGATAGCCTTCCGCCGTGACCGCAACCCTCATCTGGATCGTCGTCGCGCTCCTCGCGATCGGCGTGTACCTGAGCTGGACGGCCGGGCGGCTGGACCGGCTGCACGTGCGGATGGACGCCGCGCGGGCGGCGCTCGACGCACAGTTGCTGCGCCGGGCCTCCGTCGCCCAGGAACTCGCCACCTCGGGAGTGCTGGACCCGGCCGCCTCGATCGTGCTGTACGAGGCCGCCCACGCGGCCCGGCAGGCCGAGGAGGAGCAGCGGGAGGTCGCCGAGAGCGAGCTGAGCCAGGCGCTGCGCGCGGTCTTCGGGGACCCGGGCCAGGTGGAGGCCGTACGCGCGGCCCCGGGCGGTGAGGAGGCGGCCCGTGAGCTGGCCGAGGCGGTCCGCCGGGTCCCGATGGCCCGCCGCTTCCACAACGACGCCGTAGGCGCCGCCCGCAGACTCCGCGAGCACCGCAAGGTCCGCTGGTTCCGGCTGGCCGGCCACGCCCCGTTCCCGCTGGCCTTCGAGATGGACGACGAGCCGCCGACCGCCCTGGTCGAGCGGGTCTCCTGAGGGCCGGCCGGCGAAAAGGATCCACCGGCTTGCCATTGGCCCTTGCTGTGGCCTGGTCCACTCGCGTTTCCTCATCGGTGCAGAAACCCTCTTTCCCATCAGTGAGGTCACCCGTGTCCACCATCGAGAACCAGGCTCCCGAGACCGGCACCGCCCGCGTGAAGCGCGGTATGGCCGAGCAGCTCAAGGGCGGCGTGATCATGGACGTCGTCACGCCGGAGCAGGCGAAGATCGCCGAGGACGCGGGCGCCGTCGCCGTCATGGCCCTGGAGCGGGTCCCGGCCGACATCCGCAAGGACGGCGGCGTGGCCCGTATGTCCGACCCGGACATGATCGAGGGCATCATCGACGCCGTCTCGATCCCGGTCATGGCCAAGTCCCGCATCGGCCACTTCGTCGAGGCCCAAGTGCTGCAGTCCCTCGGCGTCGACTACATCGACGAGTCCGAGGTCCTCACCCCGGCCGACGAGGTCAACCACTCCGACAAGTGGGCCTTCACCACCCCGTTCGTGTGCGGTGCCACCAACCTCGGCGAGGCCCTGCGCCGCATCGCCGAGGGCGCGGCCATGATCCGCTCCAAGGGCGAGGCCGGCACCGGCAACGTCGTCGAGGCCGTCCGCCACCTGCGCCAGATCAAGAACGAGATCGCCAGGCTGCGCGGCTTCGACAACCACGAGCTGTACGCCGCCGCCAAGGAGCTGCGCGCCCCGTACGAGCTGGTCAAGGAGGTCGCCGAGCTGGGCAAGCTCCCGGTCGTCCTCTTCTCCGCCGGTGGCGTGGCCACCCCGGCCGACGCCGCCCTGATGCGCCAGCTCGGCGCCGAGGGCGTGTTCGTCGGCTCCGGCATCTTCAAGTCCGGCGACCCGGCCAAGCGCGCCGCCGCCATCGTGAAGGCCACCACCTTCTACGACGACCCGAAGATCATCGCGGACGCGTCCCGCAACCTCGGCGAGGCCATGGTCGGCATCAACTGCGACACCCTCCCCGAGACCGAGCGCTACGCGAACCGCGGCTGGTAAGCCCACCTCCAGAGGACTGCACGAAACAGATGACTGACGCACCCGTCATAGGCGTCCTGGCCCTCCAGGGCGACGTACGGGAGCACCTCATCGCCCTGGCCGCGGCCGACGCCGTGGCCAGGCCGGTGCGGCGCCCCGAGGAACTCGCCGAGGTCGACGGTCTCGTCCTGCCCGGCGGCGAGTCCACCACCATCTCCAAGCTGGCCATCCTCTTCGGTGTGATGGAGCCCCTCCGCGCGCGCGTGTACGACGGCATGCCCGTCTACGGCACCTGCGCCGGCATGATCATGCTGGCCGACAAGATCCTCGACCCGCGCTCGGGCCAGGAGACCATCGGCGGCATCGACATGATCGTGCGCCGCAACGCCTTCGGCCGCCAGAACGAGTCCTTCGAGGCCGCGGTCGACGTCCAGGGCATCGACGGCGATCCTGTAGAGGGCGTGTTCATCCGCGCTCCCTGGGTGGAGTCCGTGGGCGCCGGGGCCGAGGTGCTCGCCGAGCACGACGGCCACATCGTCGCCGTCCGCCAGGGCAACGCGCTCGCCACGTCGTTCCACCCGGAACTGACCGGCGACCACCGCGTGCACTCCCTGTTCGTCGACATGGTGCGCGCCAACGGAGCGTGAGAGTCCTTGTAGGATCTCTGACGTTCGGACAGAGATTGGTTACGCGAAGGAGACAGGCAGATGTCCGGCCACTCTAAATGGGCCACGACGAAGCACAAGAAAGCCGTGATCGACGCCAAGCGCGGCAAGCTCTTCGCGAAGCTGATCAAGAACATCGAGGTCGCGGCGCGGATGGGCGGCGTGGACCTGGACGGCAACCCGACCCTCTACGACGCCGTCCAGAAGGCCAAGAAGCAGTCGGTTCCGAACAAGAACATCGACTCCGCGATCAAGCGCGGCGGTGGTCTTGAAGCCGGCGGCGCCGACTACGAGACGATCATGTACGAGGGCTACGGCCCGAACGGTGTCGCGGTGCTCATCGAGTGCCTCACCGACAACCGCAACCGCGCCGCCTCCGACGTCCGCGTCGCCATGACCCGCAACGGCGGCAGCATGGCCGACCCGGGCTCCGTGTCGTACATGTTCTCCCGCAAGGGTGTCGTCATCGTCCCCAAGGGCGAGCTGTCCGAGGACGACGTCCTCGGTGCCGTGCTGGACGCGGGCGCCGAGGAAGTCAACGACCTCGGCGAGACCTTCGAGGTCATCAGCGAGGCCACCGACCTGGTCGCGGTCCGCACCGCCCTCCAGGAAGCCGGCATCGACTACGACTCCGCGGAGTCCAGCTTCGTGCCGTCCGTCCAGGTCGAACTGGACGAGGAGGGCGCCAAGAAGATCTTCAAGCTCATCGACGCGCTGGAGGACAGCGACGACGTGCAGAACGTGTTCGCGAACTTCGACGTGAGCGACGAGATCATGGAGAAGGTCGACGCGTAACGCTCCACGGATTCGGCGAGCTTTCCGGCGGGCCGGTGGGACACGTCCCACCGGCCCGCCGGCGTTGTCAGTGGCAGCCGTTAGCCTGGCGTCGTCCGTGGATCACCGCGAAGAGGGAGGGGCGGCGTGCGTGTACTGGGGGTGGACCCCGGGCTGACCCGGTGCGGTGTCGGTGTCGTCGAGGGGGTCGCGGGCCGCCCGCTGACCATGCTCGGCGTCGGTGTCGTACGCACACCGGTGGACGCCGATCTCAGCCACCGCCTCCTCGCCGTCGAGCAGGGCCTGGAGCAGTGGCTGGACGAGCACCGGCCCGAGTACGTCGCCGTCGAGCGCGTCTTCAGCCAGCACAACGTGCGTACGGTGATGGGCACCGCCCAGGCCAGCGCCGTGGCCATGCTGTGCGCCGCCCGGCGCGGCATCCCCGTCGCCCTGCACACCCCGAGCGAGGTCAAGGCCGCCGTCACCGGCACCGGCCGCGCCGAGAAGGCCCAGGTCGGCGCCATGGTCACCCGGCTGCTCCGGCTGTCCTCACCGCCGAAACCGGCCGACGCCGCCGACGCGCTCGCGCTCGCCATCTGCCACATCTGGCGCGCCCCGGCCCAGAACCGGCTCCAGCAGGCGGTCGCCCGCCACACCGTCAGCACAACGAAAGGCCGTACGGCATGATCGCCTTCGTCAGCGGCACAGTCGCCGCGCTCGCCCCCGACGCCGCGGTCGTCGAGGTCGGCGGCGTCGGCATGGCCGTCCAGTGCACGCCGAACACGCTGTCCACGCTCCGCCTGGGCCAGCCCGCCAAGCTGCACACCTCCCTGGTCGTCCGCGAGGACTCCCTCACCCTGTACGGCTTCGCCGACGACGACGAGCGCCAGGTGTTCGAGCTGCTCCAGACCGCGAGCGGCGTCGGGCCGCGCCTGGCCCAGGCGATGCTCGCCGTGCACACCCCGGACGCGCTGCGCCGCGCCGTCGCCACCGGCGACGAGAAGGCCCTCACCGCCGTGCCCGGCATCGGCAAGAAGGGTGCGCAGAAACTGCTCCTGGAGCTGAAGGACCGGCTCGGCGAACCCGTCGGCGCCCCCGCGGTCGGCGCCCCGGTCACCCAGGGCTGGCGCGACCAGCTGCACGCCGCCCTCATCGGCCTCGGCTACGCCACCCGCGAGGCCGACGAGGCCGTCGCCGCGGTGACCCCGCAGGCCGAGGCAGCAGGCGACAACCCGCAGGTCGGCCAGCTGCTGAGGACCGCCCTGCAGACCCTGAACCGCGCCCGCTGACCCCACCACGATCGAGGCACACGCATATGAACTGGGACGACACCACCGACACCCCCGCCCCCGAGCGGCTCGTCGGTGCGTCCGCCGACCGGGAGGACCAGGCCGTCGAGGCCGCCCTGCGCCCCAAGGACCTCGGCGAGTTCATCGGCCAGGAGAAAGTCCGCGAACAGCTCGACCTCGTCCTGCGGGCCGCACGCGCGCGCGGCGCCACCGCCGACCATGTGCTCCTGTCCGGCGCGCCCGGCCTGGGCAAGACCACCCTGTCGATGATCATCGCGGCCGAGATGGGCGCGCCCATCCGCATCACCTCCGGCCCCGCCATCCAGCACGCCGGCGACCTCGCCGCGATCCTCTCCTCCCTGCAGGAGGGCGAGGTCCTCTTCCTCGACGAGATCCACCGCATGTCCCGGCCCGCCGAGGAGATGCTGTACATGGCGATGGAGGACTTCCGCGTCGACGTCATCGTCGGCAAGGGGCCCGGCGCCACCGCCATCCCCCTGGAGCTGCCCCCCTTCACCCTGGTCGGCGCGACCACCCGCGCGGGCCTGCTGCCGCCTCCGCTGCGCGACCGCTTCGGCTTCACCGCGCACATGGAGTTCTACGAGCCGCACGAACTGGAGCGGGTCGTGCACCGCTCGGCGAACCTGCTGGACGTCGAGATCGAACCGGACGGCGCCGCCGAGATCGCCGGCCGCTCGCGTGGCACGCCCCGTATCGCCAACCGCCTGCTGCGCCGTGTCCGCGACTACGCCCAGGTCAAGGCGGACGGCCTGATCACCCGCGAGATCGCCGCGGCCGCCCTCGCCGTCTACGAGGTCGACGAGCGCGGTCTGGACCGCCTCGACCGTGCCGTCCTGCAAGCCCTGCTGAAACTCTTCGGCGGCGGCCCGGTCGGCCTGTCCACGCTCGCCGTCGCGGTGGGCGAGGAGCGGGAGACCGTGGAGGAGGTCGCCGAACCCTTCCTCGTCCGCGAGGGACTGCTCGCCCGCACCCCCCGCGGCCGGGTCGCCACGCCGGCCGCCTGGGAGCACCTCGGCCTCACCCCGCCCCGCTCGGCGACCGGGGGAAACGGACAACAGGACCTGTTCGGGGCCTGACGGCGCCAAGATGGATACGGGACGGCGAAGGCATTGGCACCAGCAGGAACCCAGGTGCCATGCTGAGCGTTGTTCCATGCACGCGGACTCGCTTAGACTCCGCCGATGCCGCCCTTGCGGGTGGCGCCGACCCACACCCCCGAAAACAGGCCGCTCTCCGTCGCGGTCGCGCGAAGGAAACCCCGTCCCGTGAATGCCTTTACCCTTCTCCCCTTCATCGTGCTCATCGCGGCCATGTTCCTGATGACGCGCTCGGCCAAGAAGAAGCAGCAGCAGGCTGCCAACATGCGGAACGAGATGCAGCCCGGCTCGGGTGTCCGCACGATCGGGGGGGTCTACGCGACGGTCAAGGAGGTCCACGAGGAGACGGTCCTCCTCGACGCCGGCCCGGGCGTCGAGCTCCTCTTCGCCAAGAACGCGATCGGCGCCGTCCTCACCGACGACGAGTACAACCGCATCGTCCACGGCATCGAGCACGACCTGAAGTCCGACGCCGACATCGTCCCGGACGACGCCTCCTCCCTCACCGAGACCGACGAGTCCGACTCGCCCGCTGCCGCCGCCTCCGACGACAAGGCCGTCGACCTCGGTAAGAAGGACGCTGACGAGGACGGCGCCGACGCGGCCGAGGCCGCCGAGGCCAAGGTGACGGACGAGGCGAAGGACGAGCCGAAGAAGACCGACGGCGACTCCGACGCGAAGTAGTCACGCCCCGGTGGTGCGCTACGCGGCATAATCACGCCCCGCGCACCACCGGGCGTCTGTTTCCCGCACGGAACAGCCCGACACCATGTCATGGCCGACCGCGCCGACCGGGCGCGGGGCGGCCCGAGAGGGAGTACGAGAAGGTGGCAGCACCTAAGAGGGGCCGGAGCGCGAGTGCCCAGAGCAAGCCGGGGCGCTCGCTGGCCCTCATCCTGATCGCCATCGTGGCGCTCACCGGAGGCATGTTCCTTTCCAAGAACACGACTCCGCGTCTCGGCATCGACCTCGCCGGTGGTACGAGCATCACGCTCAAGGCGAAGGCCGACCAGGGGTCCGCGATCAACAAGGCCAACATGGACACCGCGGTCGACATCATGAACCGCCGTGTCAACGGCCTCGGCGTCTCCGAGGCGGAGGTGCAGACCCAGGGGACCGACAACATCATCGTCAACATCCCCAAGGGCACCAACTCCAAGGAAGCCCAGCAGCAGGTCGGCACCACCGCCAAGCTGTACTTCCGCCCGGTCCTGGCCAGCGAGCCCAGCGTCCCCGCCGCCGCGAAGAGCCCGTCGCCGAGCGCCTCCTCCGGCAGCGGCTCCTCGCCGAAGCCGGGCACGAGCCCCTCCGCCTCTTCCTCCGCCAAGGAGAAGGCGTCCTCTTCTTCCTCGGGGTCCCCGTCCCCGACGGGGTCGGCGACCTCCCAGGGCCGCGCCGTCACCGACGCGCTGAAGGCCGGCTCCACTCCCTCGCCGAGCGCGACCTCCAGCGGCAGCTCCAAGCCGTCGGCCACGCCGTCCGCCAAGCCGTCCGGTTCCGCCTCCGGCAACGCGGCCGCCGCCAAGCTCCAGGCCCAGTACGCCACCCTGGACTGCACCAAGCCCGCCGAGCGGGCCAAGGTCGGAGGCGCCTCCAAGCCCGGCGAGCCCACCGTCGCCTGCGGCCAGGTCAAGGACGCCTGGTACAAGTACGTGCTCGGCCCGGCCGCCGTCGACGGCACCGAGGTGAAGAAGGCGCAGGCCATCTTCGACACCCAGGGCGCCGCCGGCTGGCAGGTCCAGATGACCTTCACCTCCAGCGGTTCCAAGAAGTTCGCGGACATCACCGGCCAGCTGGCGAAGAACCAGTCCCCGCAGAACGAGTTCGGCATCGTCCTCGACGGCGAGGTCGTCTCCAGCCCGTTCGTGCAGAGCGCGATCACCGGCGGCCAGGCGGAGATCTCCGGCAGCTTCACCCAGCAGGAGGCCCAGAGCCTCGCCAACATGCTGTCGTACGGCGCCCTGCCGCTCTCCTTCCAGGAGCAGTCCGTCACCACCGTCACCGCCGCGCTCGGCGGTGAGCAGCTGCACGCCGGTCTGCTCGCGGGCGCGATCGGCCTCGCCCTGGTCGTGATCTACCTGGTCGTCTACTACCGGGGCCTGTCGATCGTCGCGATGGCCTCGCTGCTGGTCTCCGCGATGCTCACCTACGTGATCATGTCGCTGCTCGGCCCGGCCATCCACTTCGCGCTGAACCTGCCGGCCGTCTGCGGTGCCATCGTGGCCATCGGTATCACCGCGGACTCGTTCATCGTGTACTTCGAACGCATCCGGGACGAGATCCGCGAGGGCCGCTCGCTGCGCCCCGCCGTCGAGCGGGCCTGGCCGCGCGCCCGGCGCACCATCCTGGTCTCCGACTTCGTGTCGTTCCTCGCCGCCGCCGTCCTGTTCATCGTGACCGTCGGCAAGGTCCAGGGCTTCGCGTTCACGCTCGGCCTGACCACCCTGCTCGACGTCGTCGTCGTCTTCTTCTTCACCAAGCCGCTGATGACGCTGCTCGCCCGCCGCGCGTTCTTCGCGAACGGTCACAAGTGGTCCGGCCTCGACCCGAAGAGCCTGGGTGCCAAGCCGCCGCTGCGCCGCACCCGCCGTCCCGCCGGTCCTGCCGCCGGCTCTGTCGACCCGAAGGAGGGGTGAGCGATGTCGAAACTCGGCAACCTCGGCGCTCGACTGCACCGCGGCGAGATCTCGTACGACTTCGTCGGCAAGCGCAAGATCTGGTACGGCATCTCCATCCTGATCACCATCACGGCCATCGTCGGCCTGGCGGTGCGCGGGCTGAACATGGGCATCGAGTTCCAGGGCGGCGCGGTCTTCACCACGCCGACCAAGATGAGCACCTCGGTGGCCCAGGCGGAGACGTACGCCAAGGACGCCTCCGGTCATGAGGCGATCGTCCAGAAGCTCGGCAACGGCAGCCTGCGCATCCAGATCGCCGGCATCGACACCGGCCAGTCCGACAAGATCAAGCAGGAGCTGGCCAAGGACCTCAACCTCAATCCCGAGAAGCTCGCCGCCGACCTGGTCGGCCCGAGCTGGGGCGAGCAGATCGCCAACAAGGCCTGGGAGGGCCTCGGCATCTTCATGGTGCTCGTGGTGATCTACCTGGCCATCGCCTTCGAGTGGCGCATGGCCGTCGCGGCCCTGGTCGCGCTGATCCACGACATCACCATCACGACCGGCATCTACGCCCTGGTCGGCTTCGAGGTCACGCCCGGTACGGTCATCGGTCTGCTGACGATCCTCGGTTACTCGCTCTACGACACGGTCGTCGTCTTCGACAGCCTCAAGGAGCAGACGAAGGACATCACCAAGCAGACCCGCTGGACCTACAGCGACATCGCGAACCGTTCGATCAACGGCACGCTGGTCCGCTCGATCAACACCACGGTCGTCGCCCTGCTGCCGGTCGCCGGCCTGCTGTTCATCGGCGGTGGCTTCCTCGGCGCCGGCACGCTGAACGACATCTCGCTGTCGCTGTTCGTCGGCCTCGCGGCCGGTGCCTACTCGTCGATCTTCATCGCCACGCCGCTCGTCGCCGACCTCAAGGAACGGGAGCCGGCGATGAAGGCCCTCACCAAGCGGGTTCTGGCCAAGCGTGCCCAGGCCGCCGCCGAGGAGAACCTCGTGGCCGACGGTACCGACGACGACTCCGACGACACCGCCCCCGCCGTCGTGGGCCCCCGCAACCAGCCCGCGTCCCGCAACCGGGGCCGCGGCCGCACCTCCGGGAAGCGCCGATGACCGACATCCAGGAGCTGCTGCTCAGCCGCATCCGTGACGTCGCCGACTATCCCGAGCCGGGCGTGATGTTCAAGGACATCACCCCGCTGCTCGCGGACCCGGCCGCGTTCACGGCGCTCACCGACGCGCTGGCCGAGATCGCGACGAACACCGGCGCGACCAAGATCGTCGGACTGGAGGCCCGGGGCTTCATCCTCGGCGCCCCGGTCGCCGTCCGCGCGGGCCTCGGCTTCATCCCGGTCCGCAAGGCGGGCAAGCTGCCCGGAGCCACGCTGCGCCAGGCCTACGACCTGGAGTACGGCTCCGCCGAGATCGAGGTCCACGCGGAGGACCTGGCCTCCGGTGACCGGGTGCTGATCGTGGACGACGTCCTGGCCACCGGCGGTACGGCCGAGGCGGCCATCCACCTCATCCAGCGCGCCGGCGCCGAGGTCTCGGGCCTGGCGGTGCTGATGGAGCTGGGCTTCCTGGGCGGCCGGGCCCGCCTGGAGCCGGCGCTCGGCTCGGCGCCGCTGGAGGCACTGCTCCAGGTCTGACCCGCTCGCCACACAAAGCGGCCTCGGCTCCGCCGCAGGCCGCTTTGTGCTTCCCACCCGCACCGGCCATACGGCATGCCGTCTGGCACGCGCGCCCCCCGCGGGCGGCGCTCGACGCCCCCTCACCGCCCACCGACTGGAACACCCGTCGATCCTCAGCCGGCCCCGCCTCCCAGCCGCGATCGACCACCCGCAGCCACGGCCGACGGCCCGTGCCTCCGGGTCCCCGCCCCGACCTCCCACAGCGCCGCCGAGGACACCCCACAGGATTCGGCGCCGGGTGCGGTGGCCCCTGCCAGGGCGCCTTCGCCGCCGACGGCTGCGCAAGGGCGCCAGCGGCCGGCCTCCCCTTCACTTCCGCCCGCCCTGCTCCCCCCGGCACCATTCGGGCAAGGTTCGGCGCCGGCGGCTGTGAGAGGCGTCCTGACGAATCCGGCCGAAGGCGCAGCCGAGGCCACTCGCAGGACACCCGTCGCACGGCCCCCGACCACCTCGATTCCACCTCCTGGAATCCGGCGGAAGCCCCCCGTGTTTCACAGGTGGACGGTCCTCACGTCCGCCTGAAGGCGATGACCAGCCGCAGGATCGCTACCATGGGGTCTCCGGAGCCTGACCGGGGGACCCGGATCGCGCACGAGGAGCCCTCTTGCCAGACGAGGCCCAGCACCTGACCGCCGCAAAGCCCGAGTCCGCCTCGGCCGCCGCGGCGAAGCCCGCGCCCCACGCGTCCAACGCGAAGAACGACACCCGCGGGCCGATCGAGCACGCCCAGTCCGCGCCCGTCGAAAAGGCTGCCGAGGCCTCGCGTCCCAAGCCGGTCCCGCCCGAGCGCCCGGTGCAGCCCCCGGTGGTGCGCCAGCCCGCCACCCCGCCCACCCGTACCGGCTCCTCCAACCGCGTCCGCGCCCGCCTGGCCCGCCTCGGCGTGCAGCGCGCGAACCCCTACAACCCGGTTCTCGAACCGCTGCTGCGGATAGTGCGCAGCAACGACCCGAAGATCGAGAACTCGACTCTGCGGCAGATCGAGCGTGCCTACCAGGTCGCCGAGCGCTGGCACCGAGGGCAGAAGCGCAAGAGCGGCGACCCGTACATCACGCACCCCCTCGCCGTCACCACCATCCTCGCCGAGCTCGGCATGGACCCGGCCACCCTCATGGCGGGGCTGCTGCACGACACCGTCGAGGATACCGAGTACGGCCTCGACCAGCTGCGCCGCGACTTCGGCGACACCGTTGCCCTGCTCGTCGACGGCGTCACCAAGCTGGACAAGGTCAAGTTCGGCGAGGCCGCGCAGGCCGAGACCGTGCGCAAGATGGTCGTAGCGATGGCCAAGGACCCGCGCGTCCTGGTCATCAAGCTCGCCGACCGCCTGCACAACATGCGCACCATGCGCTACCTCAAGCGCGAGAAGCAGGAGAAGAAGGCGCGCGAGACGCTGGAGATCTACGCGCCGCTCGCCCACCGGCTCGGCATGAACACCATCAAGTGGGAGCTGGAGGACCTCGCGTTCGCGATCCTCTACCCCAAGATGTACGACGAGATCGTACGGCTGGTGGCCGAACGGGCGCCGAAGCGGGACGAGTACCTCGCCATAGTGACCGACGAGGTGCAGGCCGACCTGCGCGCCGCGAGGATCAAGGCGACCGTCACCGGGCGTCCGAAGCACTACTACAGCGTCTACCAGAAGATGATCGTGCGGGGTCGCGACTTCGCGGAGATCTACGACCTGGTGGGCATTCGTGTCCTGGTCGACACCGTCCGCGACTGCTACGCCGCCCTCGGCACCGTGCACGCGCGATGGAACCCGGTCCCCGGCCGGTTCAAGGACTACATCGCGATGCCCAAGTTCAACATGTACCAGTCGCTGCACACGACGGTCATCGGACCCAACGGCAAGCCGGTCGAGCTGCAGATCCGCACCTTCGACATGCACCGCCGCGCCGAGTACGGCATCGCCGCGCACTGGAAGTACAAGCAGGAGGCCGTCGCCGGCGCCTCCAAGGTCCGTACGGACGCGCCGAAGACGTCCGCGAAGGACAAGGACGCCATCAACGACATGGCGTGGCTGCGGCAGCTGCTGGACTGGCAGAAGGAGACCGAGGACCCCGGCGAGTTCCTGGAGTCCCTGCGCTTCGACCTGTCCCGCAACGAGGTCTTCGTCTTCACGCCCAAGGGCGACGTCATCGCGCTGCCCGCGGGGGCCACGCCCGTCGACTTCGCGTACGCCGTGCACACCGAGGTCGGCCACCGCACCATAGGGGCACGGGTCAACGGCAGGCTCGTACCCCTCGAATCCACCCTGGACAACGGCGACCTGGTGGAGGTCTTCACCTCCAAGGCGCCCGGCGCCGGGCCGTCCCGCGACTGGCTCGGCTTCGTCAAGTCACCGCGGGCGCGCAACAAGATCCGTGCCTGGTTCTCCAAGGAGCGCCGGGACGAGGCGATAGAGCAGGGCAAGGACGCGATCGTCCGGGCGATGCGCAAGCAGAACCTGCCGATCCAGCGCATCCTCACCGGCGACTCCCTCGTCACGCTCGCGCACGAGATGCGCTACTCGGACATCTCCGCGCTGTACGCGGCGATCGGCGAGGGCCATGTCTCCGCACAGAACATCGTGCAGAAGCTGGTCCAGGCCCTCGGCGGCGAGGAGGCCGCCACCGAGGAGATCGACGAATCGGTACCGCCGACCCGCGGCCGGGGCCGCAAGCGCCGCTCCAGCGCCGACCCGGGCGTCGTGGTCAAGGGCGTGGACGACGTGTGGGTCAAGCTGGCCCGCTGCTGTACGCCCGTCCCGGGCGACCCGATCATCGGCTTCGTCACCCGAGGCAGTGGTGTATCGGTTCACCGCAGCGACTGCCTGAACGTCGACTCGCTGTCCCGTGAGCCGGAGCGCATCCTCGACGTCGAGTGGGCGCCCACCCAGTCCTCGGTCTTCCTGGTCGCCATCCAGGTGGAGGCCCTGGACCGCTCGCGTCTGCTGTCGGACGTCACCCGCGTCCTGTCCGACCAGCACGTCAACATCCTCTCCGCGGCCGTCCAGACCTCCCGGGACCGGGTGGCCACCTCCCGGTTCACCTTCGAGATGGGCGACCCGAAGCACCTCGGCCACGTCCTGAAGGCCGTACGGGGCGTGGAGGGCGTGTACGACGTGTACCGCGTGACGTCGGGACGCAGCCGGTCGTAATGCGCGCATGGGAGTGGCCCCGTACGCGCGCGTACGGGGCCACTCCCATGCGGTGCGGGGGATTCAGCCGCCGAACTCCTGCAGGCCCTTCAGAGCCTGGTCCAGCAGCGCCTGACGGCCTTCCAGCTCACGCTCCAGCTTGTCGGCCCTGGCGTTGTTGCCCTGGCCGCGAGCCTGCTCGATCTGCGCCTTCAGCTTGTCCACGGCGGCCTGAAGCTGACCGGTCAGGCCCTCGGCACGCGCGCGTGCCTCCGGGTTCGTCCGGCGCCACTCGGCCTCCTCGGCCTCCTGGATCGCCCGCTCGACCGCGTGCATCCGGCCCTCGACCTTCGGCCGCGCGTCCCGCGGGACGTGGCCGATGGCCTCCCAGCGCTCGTTGATCGAACGGAAGGCGGCCCGCGCGGACTTCAGATCGCCGATCGGCAGCAGCTTCTCGGCCTCCTCGGCCAGCTCCTCCTTCAGCTTCAGGTTCTCCGACTGCTCGGCGTCCCGCTCGGCGAACACCGAGCTGCGGGCGGCGAAGAACACGTCCTGGGCGCCGCGGAAGCGGTTCCACAGGTCGTCCTCGTGCTCGCGCTGGGCGCGGCCCGCGGCCTTCCACTGCGCCATCAGCTCGCGGTAGTGCGCCGCCGTCGGGCCCCAGTCCGTCGAACCCGACAGCGCCTCGGCCTCGGCGACCAGCCGCTCCTTGATGCGGCGCGCCTCCTCGCGCTGCGCGTCCAGCTGCGCGAAGTGCGCCTTGCGCCGCTTGGAGAACGCCGACCGGGCGTGCGAGAAGCGGTGCCACAGCTCGTCGTCGGACTTGCGGTCCAGCCGCGGCAGCCCCTTCCAGGTGTCCACCAGCGCGCGCAGCCGCTCACCGGCGGCCCGCCACTGGTCGGACTGGGCCAGCTGCTCGGCCTCGGTGACCAGGTCCTCCTTGGCCTTGCGGGCCTCGTCGGACTGCCGGGCCCGCTGAGCCTTGCGCTCCTCGCGGCGCGCCTCGACCGTCTCCACGAGCTTGTCCAGCCGCTTGCGCAAGGCGTCCAGGTCGCCGACCGCGTGATGTGCGTCCACCTGCTCGCGCAGGTGGGCGATGGCGGCCTGGGCGTCCTTCGCCGACAGGTCGGTGGTCTGCACTCGCTTCTCGAGGAGGCCGATCTCGACAACCAGGCCCTCGTACTTGCGCTCGAAGTAGGCAAGCGCCTCCTCAGGGGAGCCGGCCGCCCAGGATCCGACGACCTGCTCGCCATCGGCCGTACGCACGTACACGGTCCCCGTCTCGTCGACGCGGCCCCACGGGTCGCTGCTCACAGCGCCTCCTCCACATGATGCCTGCGGGGGGCCTCAGCACCCCCGGGCATCGTCCACAGTTTCGTCACGGCCAACATAGGCGACCAGCGGGTTGCCTGTCCGCATCCAGCGCGACCGAAATTGCACAGCTGGCCGTCTCGGGCATCAGGGCAGGGTCAGGACTTCGTCACCGTCGCCTTGTTGATCACCACGGTCGCGTTCGGAGCGGTGTTCTGCGTGGTCGGGTCGGCGGGCTGGGCACCGGCGGCGGCGATCTTCTGCAGCACCTTCATGCCGGCGTCCGAGACCGTCCCGAAGGGGGTGTACTGGGGCGGCAGCGGGCTGTCCTTGTAGACCAGGAAGAACTGGCTGCCGCCGGTGTGCTTCTGACCGGTGTTGGCCATCGCCACCGTGCCCGCCGGGTACGTGTTGGCCTTGAGGCTCGTGTCCTTGAGGTTCTCGTCCGGGAGCGTGTAGCCCGGTCCGCCCATGCCGGTGCCCTGCGGGTCGCCGCACTGGAGCACGTAGATACCGGTCGTGGTCAGACGGTGGCACTTGGTGTGGTCGAAGTAGCCCTTGCCGGCCAGGAAGTCGAACGAGTTCACGGTGTGCGGCGCCGCCGCCGTCTTCAGCGCGACGTCGATGTCACCGCACGTCGTCGCGAGCTTCATCGTGTACTTCGCCGACGTGTCGATCGTCATCGCCGGCTCCTTCTTCCAGCTCAGCTTCTTCGCCGAGCCGGCCGCGGGCTTCGTGCACGGGTCCGGGGCCTTGCTGGTCGGCGAGGCACTGGGCGTGATGTCGGCGCCGGCCTTGGCCTTGTCGTCGCCGCTGTTCTTCAGCACTCCGGTCGTCCACAGGGCGACACTTCCGATCACGACCACGCCCAGTACCGACGCGATCGCGGAGTTGCGCACACGGGCCTTGCGCCGTGCGCTGGTGCGCCGCTGCTGCTGCCGCAAGAACTTCTCCCGGGCGAGCTGACGCCGCCGCTGCTCCTGGCTGACCACCGGGTTCTCTCCTCATGCGTGTCGTGTGTCGACCGGTACGCGTGCGTCCTCGTGAGCCGACCGCTGTGTGTAGCCCCGTACCGTATATGGGTTCGCTGAGGAAACGGCAGCGCCGGTAGGCTCTGGACCACAGCCAGTGGCCATCCGTGTCGACACAACGAAGGACGATCGTGCTCATTGCCGGGTTCCCCGCCGGGGCCTGGGGGACGAACTGTTATCTCGTCGCCCCCGCCGCCGGTGAGGAGTGCGTGATCATCGACCCCGGCCACCAGGCCGCCGAAGGCGTCGAGGAAGCACTGAAGAAGCATCGGCTCAAGCCCGTCGCCGTCGTCCTCACCCACGGGCACATCGACCACGTGGCCTCGGTCGTCCCGGTCTGCGGCGCGCACGACGTGCCGGCCTGGATCCACCCCGAGGACCGGTACATGATGAGCGACCCCGAGAAGGCGCTCGGCCGGTCCATCGGGATGCCCCTGATGGGCGAGCTGACCGTGGGGGAGCCGGACGACGTCCGGGAGCTGACGAACGGCACCACCCTCGGACTGGCGGGCCTGGAGTTCTCCGTCGCGCACGCGCCGGGCCATACCAAGGGGTCGGTGACCTTCCGGATGCCCGAGACCGCCGACGTCCCGTCGGTGTTCTTCTCCGGGGATCTGCTGTTCGCCGGCTCCATCGGACGCACCGACCTGCCGGGCGGATCCATGGAGGACATGCTCGAGTCGCTGGCCCGCGTGTGCCTGCCGCTCGACGACTCCACCGTGGTGCTGTCCGGCCACGGCCCCCAGACGACCATCGGCCAGGAGCGCGCCACCAATCCCTATCTGCGGCAGGTGGCCGCCGGCCAGGCAGCCTCACCGGCTCCCCGACGAGGAATGTGACGAGAGATTTCCGTGAGCACTTTCAAGGCCCCCAAGGGCACGTACGACCTGCTGCCGCCGGACAGCGCCAAGTTCCTGGCGGTCCGCGAGGCGATCGCCGCGCCGCTCAGGAGCTCGGGCTACGGCTACATCGAGACGCCCGGCTTCGAGAACGTGGAGCTGTTCGCGCGCGGCGTCGGTGAGTCCACCGACATCGTGACGAAGGAGATGTACGTCTTCGAGACCAAGGGCGGCGACAGGCTGGCCCTGCGTCCGGAGACCACCGCACCCGTGCTGCGCGCGGTGCTGGAGGCCAACCTGCACAAGACGGGCAACCTCCCGGTGAAGGTCTGGTACTCGGGCTCGCAGTACCGCTACGAGCGCCCGCAGAAGGGCCGGTACCGGCACTTCTCCCAGGTCGGCGCCGAGGCGATCGGCGCGGAGGACCCGGCCCTCGACGCCGAGCTGATCATCCTGGCCGACCAGGCGTACCGCTCGCTCGGGCTGCGGAACTTCCGCATCCTGCTCAACAGCCTGGGTGACAAGGAGTGCCGGCCGGTGTACCGGGCCGCGCTGCAGGACTTCCTGCGCGGTCTGGACCTGGACGAGGACACGCGCCGCCGCGTCGACATCAACCCGCTCCGGGTCCTCGACGACAAGCGCGAGTCGGTCCAGAAGCAGCTGACCGGCGTCCCGCTGCTGCGCGACTACCTGTGCGACGCGTGCAAGGCGTACCACGAGGAGGTCCGCGAGCTGATCACGGCGGCGGGCGTGTCCTTCGAGGACGACCCGAAGCTGGTGCGCGGCCTGGACTACTACACCCGCACCACCTTCGAGTTCCTGCACGACGGTCTGGGCTCCCAGTCCGCGGTGGGCGGCGGCGGCCGCTACGACGGCCTGTCCGAGATGATCGGCGGCCCGGCGCTGCCGTCCGTCGGCTGGGCCCTGGGCGTCGACCGCACGGTCCTGGCTCTGGAGGCCGAGGGCGTCGAGCTACAGCTCCCCTCGACCACCAGCGTCTTCGCGGTCCCGCTCGGCGAGGAGGCCCGGCGCGTGCTCTTCGCGAAGGTCACCGAGCTGCGCAAGGTCGGCATCTCGGCGGACTTCTCGTACGGCGGCAAGGGCCTGAAGGGGGCCATGAAGAACGCCAACCGCTCGGGCGCCCGGTACGCGATCGTCGCAGGCGAACGCGACCTCGCCGAGGGCGTCGTCCAGCTCAAGGACATGGAGTCCGGCGAGCAGACGGCGATCGGCGTGAACGAGATCGTGGCGGAGCTGGAGTCCCGGCTCGGCTAGTGGGGCGACGAGCGGGCGCCGGGGACGGCCCCCCGGCGCCCGCTCACTGTTCCAGCAAGCCGTACCGCACCGCGTGGGTCACGGCCGCGGTACGGTCGTCGACTCCCAACTTGGCGAAGGCCCGCAGCAGATGGGTCTTCACGGTGGACTCCCCGATGTACAGGCGCCGGCCTGTCTCCGCGTTCGTGCAGCCCTCCGCCACCAGCCGCAGTGCCGCCGTCTCCCGCTCCGACAGCCGGGGGCGTTCCGGCTTGGTCCGCGGCCGGTCCACCAGGCGGGCCGCCACCGACGGGGCGAGCACCGTCTCGCCGCGCGCGGCCGCCCGTACCGCGTCCGCCAGTTCGCGCCGCGGAAGGTCCTTGAGCAGATAGCCCGCGGCGCCCGCCTCCACGGCCCGCAGGATGTCCCGGTCCGTCTCGTACGTCGTCAGCGCGATCACCCGGCACGGCAGCCCGGCCGCGGTCATCCGCACGATGGAGTCCACGCCCGAGCCGCCCGGCATGCGCAGGTCCATCAGCACGATGTCCGGCCCAGGAGCGAGCGGTCCCAGGCGTGCACACCGCGCGCCCTGTCCCCCCTCACCCGTCGCGCCGGTCCTTCCACCGGAACGTCAGCAAGCACAGCGCCAGTCCTCCGATGCACCACGCTCCCAGCACCCACGCGATCCGCCCGAACTCCCAGCTCCCGGCCTGCTCCAGGACCTGAGCCGAGTCGGGCAGGAACACACCCCGCAGCCCCTGGCACATCCACTTGAGCGGGAACACGGCGCCGATGTCGAGCATCCAGCCCGGAATGGTACCGATGGCGATGTACACCCCGGAGATGAACTGGAGCACCAGGAAGGGGAGTACGACGACGCTGCTGGCACTCTTCGCCGACCTGGGCACGGAGCTGATGGCGATGCCGAGCAGCGCACAGCCGGTCAGCCCGAGCACGAAGATCCACGCGAAGTCGAACCAGCGCCCGGCGTCCGAGGGCAGCTGGACGCCGTAGAACACCGTGCCGACGGTCAGCAGGAGCGCGGTCTCCAGGATGCCGGTGAACAGAACCAGCCAGATCTTTCCCAGGAAGTAGGCCGCGGGCGGCATCGGCGTGCCGCGCAGGCGCCGCAGCACCTTCTCGTCCCGCTCGACCGCGATCGAGATGCCGAGCGACTGGAAGCTCGTGGACATGATCCCGGACGCCGTCATCGCGGGCACGTACAGCTGGGAGGCGGTGATCCCGGCGCCCCGGACGTCGTCGTGGAAGATCGACGCGAACAGGAACAGGAACACGACGGGGAAGGCGAAGGTGAAGACCACCTGCTCGCGCTGGCGGAAGAACTGCCTGATCTCCAGGCCGCCCCGCAGCAGCCCGACCGACCAGGCGCCGGGCGGGGAGCCGGCCGGGGTGCGGGCGGTGGTGGGTACGGCGGTCGTGGTCATCGCACGGCCTCCTGTCCGGTCAGCCGGAGGTAGACGTCCTCCAGGGTGGGGCGGGTCACGGTCAGTCCGGGTATCTCGCCGTCGAAGCGGCGCATGAGGGCGGCGACGGTCCGCGTCGGCGTGGCGGTGTGCTCCGCGCGCGGGGAGCCGTCGGGTTCCGTCCAGGCCACGGTGACCTCACCCCCGTACCGTCGGCGCAGGTCGGCGGGTGTGCCCTCGGCGACGACCCGGCCCCCCGCGACGACCGCGAGCCGGTCCGCGAGGTTCTCGGCCTCCTCCAGGTAGTGCGTGGTGAGCAGGACCGTCGTGCCGTCGTCGGCGAGCAGCCGGATCAGGTCCCAGAACTGGCGCCGGCTGGCCGGGTCGAAGCCCGTGGTCGGCTCGTCGAGGAGGAGCAGCTCCGGATCGCCGATCACACCGAGCGCCACGTCGAGGCGGCGCCGCTGGCCGCCGGAGAGGGCCTTGACCCGGCTGTTCGCCGTCGCTTCCAGGCCGACCAGGCGGATGACCTCCTGCGGGTCGCGCGGGCGCGGGTAGTAGCGGGCGAAGTGCCGTACCGTCTCGCCCACCGTCAACTCGGCGGGCGCCGATTCGTCCTGCCAGACGATTCCGACACGGGACCTCCACGCGCGCGTGCCCGTCGCCGGGTCCGCGCCGAGGACCGACACCTCGCCCCCGTCCCGTGACCGATTGCCCTGAAGGATCTCCACCGTCGTGCTCTTGCCGGCGCCGTTGGGTCCGAGCAGGCCGAACACCTCACCGCGCCGGATGCCGAGGTCGAGGCCGTCCACCGCGGTGACGTCCCCGTACCGCTTGCGCAGCCCCCGGACGTCCACCGCGAGTTCGTTCGCGTGTGCTGTCATGCCCCCGAGCATCGGCCGGAACCGAACGATCCGTGACCACCGTGCGTACCTCCTTATGTCCTTCGAACGGTGGACACGGACGCGGGTGCGGCACAATGAGCTGTGCCCGAAGATGGTCCAACTCTCAAATGACGGAATCGGCGTGATGAGCAAGACGACAGTCAACGACGTCTCGGCGGAGTCCGGTCCCGAGCGTGCCGCCGACGGCCCGCGCACGGTGGGCGGCAGCCGTGCCTTCGCTCTCCTCCTGGTGATCACCGGCGCGGCCGGGCTGCTGGCCGCCTGGGTCATCACGCTCGACAAGAACAAGATCCTCGAAGCGAAGATCGCCGGAAAGACGTTCACACCCGGGTGCAGCGTCAACCCGATCGTGTCCTGCGGCAGCGTCATGGAGAGCAAGCAGGCGGCCGCCTTCGGCTTCCCGAACCCCTGGCTCGGCCTGGTCTGCTACGGCATCGTCATCTGCGTCGGCATGAGCCTGCTGGGCCGTGCCCGCTTCCCCCGCTGGTACTGGCTGACCTTCAACTCCGGCACGCTCTTCGGCGTCTGCTTCGTCACCTGGCTGCAGTACCAGTCCCTGTACGAGATCAACGCGCTGTGCCTGTGGTGCTCGCTGGCCTGGGTCGCCACCATCACCATGTTCTGGTACGTGACCTCGTTCAACGTCCGCAACGGCTTCCTGCCCGCGCCGGGCTGGCTGAAGCGGTTCCTCGCCGAGTTCACCTGGGTCGTCCCGGTCACCCACTGCGGCGTCATCGCCATGCTGATCCTGACCCGCTGGGGCAGCCAGCTCTGGGCCTGAACCCCGGCCCGGCCGCGTTGTCAGTGCGGTGAATTACTGTGTGGGACGTGGAACCCGACCTGTTCACCGCCGCGGCAGAAGAACGCCAGGAGAAGGATCCGGCAGCGAGCCCCCTGGCGGTGCGCATGCGCCCGCGCACCCTCGACGAGGTCGTGGGCCAGCAGCATCTGCTGATGCCCGGCTCCCCGCTGCGCCGGCTGGTCGGCGAGGGCTCCGGCGGTCCGGCCGGCCCCTCCTCGGTGATCCTCTGGGGCCCGCCCGGCACCGGCAAGACCACCCTCGCCTACGTGGTCTCCAAGGCGACGAACAAGCGGTTCGTGGAGCTGTCTGCGATCACCGCGGGCGTCAAGGAGGTCCGCGCGGTCATCGACGGCGCCCGCCGCGCCACCGGCGGCTTCGGCAAGGAGACCGTCCTCTTCCTGGACGAGATCCACCGCTTCAGCAAGGCCCAGCAGGACTCCCTGCTCCCGGCGGTCGAGAACCGCTGGGTGACGCTGATCGCGGCCACCACCGAGAACCCGTACTTCTCGGTGATCTCGCCCTTGCTGTCCCGTTCGCTCCTGCTGACCCTCGAACCCCTCACCGACGACGACATCCGGGGCCTCCTCAAGCGCGCCCTGACCGACGAGCGCGGTCTGAAGAACGCCGTCACCCTCCCCGAGGACACCGGGGAACACCTGCTGCGCATCGCGGGCGGTGACGCCCGCCGGGCCCTGACCGCCCTGGAGGCCGCCGCCGGAGCGGCCCTCGACAAGGGCGAGAGCGCGATCAGTCTGGAGACGCTGGAGCGGACGGTCGACCGGGCCGCGGTGAAGTACGACCGCGACGGCGACCAGCACTACGACGTCGCCAGCGCCCTCATCAAGTCCATCCGGGGCTCCGACGTCGACGCGGCCCTGCACTACCTGGCCCGCATGATCGAGGCCGGCGAGGACCCCCGCTTCATCGCCCGCCGCCTGATGATCTCCGCCAGCGAGGACATCGGCCTGGCCGATCCGAACGCCCTGCCCATCGCGGTCGCCGCGGCCCAGGCCGTCGCCATGATCGGCTTCCCCGAGGCCGCCCTCACCCTCAGCCACGCCACCATCGCCCTCGCGCTCGCCCCCAAGTCCAACTCGGCGACCACCGCGATCGGCGCCGCCATGGAGGACGTACGCAAGGGCCTGGCCGGCCCGGTCCCGCCGCACCTGCGCGACGGCCACTACCAGGGCGCCGCCAAGCTGGGCCACGCCCAGGGGTACGTGTACCCGCACGACCTGCCCGAGGGCATCGCCCCGCAGCAGTACGCACCGGACGCCCTGAAGGACCGCGAGTACTACACCCCGGGCCGGCACGGCGCCGAGGCGCGGTACGCGGACGCGGTGGAGTGGACCAGGAAGCACCTCGGTCGCAGACGGCCCTGAGCGCCCTGTAGACTTCCCCGAAGTGCTGAGTCCCGTGCTGTCAGAGCGGGACAGCCAGCCGGAGCGCCATCCTCCGCGGACGGACTCCAGGAGCGTCGCGCACCGTCGAACGGTGTCGCGGGCAGCCCACCACCACCCGGGTTCCGGGAGCGGTCGGTGGGCCACTCGCGTGCTGCACGTATGTGCCCAGACCAGGGAAGCGGCTGCCCGACAGGTCCCCTTGGGACCCGGCGGGTTTTCCCGGCTGCGGATGCGACCTCCCTAACCCTGACGAGCCGAACACTACGAAAGAGACGAAAGACAGTGGCGAACCAGTCCCGCCCCAAGGTCAAGAAGTCGCGTGCCCTCGGCATCGCGCTGACCCCGAAGGCCGTCAAGTACTTCGAGGCCCGTCCCTACCCGCCGGGTGAGCACGGCCGTGGCCGCAAGCAGAACTCGGACTACAAGGTCCGTCTGCTGGAGAAGCAGCGTCTGCGCGCGCAGTACGACATCTCCGAGCGCCAGCTGGTCCGCGCCTACGAGCGCGCGTCCAAGGTCCAGGGCAAGACCGGTGAGGCCCTGATCGTGGAGCTCGAGCGCCGTCTCGACGCCCTGGTCCTGCGTTCGGGCATCGCCCGCACCATCTACCAGGCCCGTCAGATGGTCGTCCACGGCCACATCCAGGTCAACGGCCAGAAGGTCGACAAGCCGTCCTTCCGCGTCCGCCCGGACGACGTCGTGCAGGTCCGCGACCGCTCCAAGGACAAGACGCTCTTCCAGATCGCCCGTGAGGGTGGCTTCGCCCCCGAGGGTGAGACCCCGCGCTACCTGCAGGTGAACCTCAAGGCCCTGGCGTTCCGCCTGGACCGCGAGCCGAACCGCAAGGAAGTTCCGGTCATCTGCGACGAGCAGCTCGTCGTCGAGTACTACGCCCGCTGACCCCAGCCCCGGCGCAGCCACTCAGCCCGCCGTCTCCCCCCCGGCCCTGCCGGGCGGGGAGACGGCGGGTTTGCGTTTCCGACGTCCCCCGCCGTGGGGCCCGGCGGAGGTCGGGCAGCCAGAGCCGGTGCCGGCCGGCGTGGCGCACCCCTCCGTGCCCGTCCAGCCCTCAACGGCCGCGCCGCGTCTCCCGTCGCCCGCCTCCCGAGCGGCTTCCCCGCCCCGCGGCACCGTCTCGCCCGGCCCCGGAGGCCTGATCAGCGGTTTCTCCGCCCTCGCCCCGGCTGCTCCCCCCGCCCTCCTGCGACCCCGGCTCCCGTGGGCCGGGCACCGCGTCCAGTGGCCGTACCCCGCCCTGCCCCAGCGCACGGGTGACCGCCGCCGCACGGTCCAGGCGGGCTCCCTCCCGCACGCACTCCTCGTACCGCGCGTCCCCCAGTGCCTGCCGCGCCATCGCCTCGCAGCGCTCGTGCGGGGCGTTGAAGTACGCCGAGCCGAACAGCGGCAGCCCCACCGACGGCCAGATCCGGCCCGCGGCCCCCTGGAGCAGTGCCGCCTCGGCCGGCTCGCCCTGGGCCGCCGTCACCAGCGCCAGCAGCTCCAGGGACAGCACCGAGCCGAGCAGATCCTGAAAGGCGTGCGCGTTGCGCAGACAGTCCCCGAGCAACTCCCGCGCCCTGTCCTGGACGCCGTCCTGCCAGGCCGCGTACGCCAGCACATACAGCGCGTACGAACGCGCCCAGCGCTCCCCGTGGTCCTCGCACACCCGGCGCACGTCCTCGCACAGCCGCACCGCGTCCGGCAGGTCCCCCTGGAAGGCCCGCGCCATTGCCAGCTCCACCTGGCCCATCAGCACGTTGCTGTTGAGTTCGCCGAGCTCCTGATAGCGGTGCAACGCCGACCGCAGCAGCGTTTCGGCACGGCCCATGTCATCGGTGACCAGGGCCAGACAGCCGGTGCGGTGCTCCGCGTATGCCACCGCCGTCATATCCGCCGCCCGTTCCGCCTGCTCCCGGCACTCCCGCAAGGCCGCCAGGGCCGGCACGGTGTCGCCCTGGAGGATCGCCACATAGCCGAGCACCCACAGCGCCTTCAGCCGCGACCGCTCGTACCCCGACTCCAGCTCCACGCAGCGCGTCAGCCAGCGGCGGCCCTCCGCGAGCCGCCCGCAGCCGACCCAGCAGAACCACAGGGACCCGGCCAGGTACTGGCCGAGGTGGACTCCCTCCGGCTCGGTCAGACAGCACTCGATGGCCGCCCGCAGGTTGGGCAGCTCCGCCTCGACCCGCGCGGCGACCTCGCCCTGCCGGGGCGAGAACCAGTCCAGCTCGCACGAGGTCGCCAGGCCCAGGTACCAGTCCCGGTGCCGCCTGCGCAGCCGCCCCGCGTCCCCGACCCCCTCCAGCCAGTCGGCGCCGTAGGCCCGCACGGTGTCCAGCATCCGGTAGCGCGGGCCGGCCGGTGTCTCCTCGCGGGTGACGACCGACTGGGCCAGCAGCTCCGAGAGCACGTCCAGGACGTCCTCGGCGGGCAGCCCGTCCCCGCTGCACACGTACTCGGCCGCCTCCAGGTCGAAGGTCTGCGCGAACACCGACAGCCGCGCCCACAGCAGCCGCTCGGCGGGCGTGCACAGCTCGTGACTCCAGCCGATCGCCGTGCGCAGCGTCTGGTGGCGGGCCGGAGCTCCGCCCGGAACGGAAGCCGGCCCGGAGCCCGACGTCAGCAACCGGAACCGGTCGTCCAGCCGCTGCAGCAGCTGCGCCGGGGACAGCGCCCGCAGCCGCCCGGCCGCCAGCTCCAGCGCCAGCGGAATCCCCTCCAGGCGCCGGCACAGCTCGCGCACCTCGGCCCCGTCGCACACCCCAAGGCCCTGCTCCCGGGCCCGGTCGGTGAACAACTCCACCGCCTCGTCCTCGCCGAGCGGCGCCAGCGGGAACAGCCGCTCGCCCGCCAGCCCCAGCGGACGCCGGCCCACGGCGAGCACGCGCAGCCGGGGCAGCCTCCGCAGCAGGTCGGCCGTCAACTCGGCACAGGCCTCCGCCAGATGCTCGAACCCGTCCAGCACCAGCAGGGCCGGACGGCCGGCCAGATGCTCCAGCAGCGTCTGCCGGGGCGGCCGGGCGGTGTGGTCGGTCAGGCCCAGCGCCTCCGCGACCGCGTACTCCACGAACTGCGGATCGCGCACCGGCGCCAGCTCCACCCGCCCGCACCCCGGCTCCCACCCGGCGGCGACCCGCGCGGCCAGCCGGGACTTGCCGACACCGCCGAGCCCGGTGACGGTCACCAGCCGGGCCTGGCCGAGGGCGGCGCCCAGCCCGGCGAGTTCGGCCGAGCGCCCGACGAACGTGGTCAGTTCCAGGGGCGGATCGCCGTCGGAGAGGGGATCTGGGCGCTGAGGACCTCGCATGGGACACGGAGCGTACTGAAGTGTGTTCAGCGCGTACAATCCCTTCCCGCCACTCCGCTCCCCGCGACCGCGGTAATCCGGTACGGAGCCCCCGCCCCGGCGCGATAGGCTCGGACTCGACTTTTCGATGGTGAGGCACGTTTCAGGGAGCGGGTGCGCACAGTGTCCGGTGGAGAGGTGGCCGGGATCCTGGTGGCCGTCTTCTGGGCGATCCTGGTCTCCTTCCTCGCGGTGGCCCTCGCGAGGCTGGCCCAGACGCTCAAGGCGACGACCAAGCTCGTGGCGGACGTGACCGACCAGGCCGTCCCGCTGCTCGCCGACGCCTCCCAGGCGGTGCGCTCCGCGCAGACCCAGATCGACCGCGTCGACGCGATCGCCTCCGACGTCCAGGAGGTCACGTCGAACGCCTCCGCGCTGTCGACCACCGTCGCCTCCACCTTCGGCGGCCCGCTGGTCAAGGTCGCGGCCTTCGGCTACGGCGTCCGCCGGGCGCTGGGCGGCCGCAGGGAGGACGTGCCCGCGAAGGCGCCCCGGCGTACCGTGATCGTGGGCCGCACGGTTCCCGCCGCACGACGCAAGCGGAAGTAAGGACTGAGACCGAGCGATGTTCCGCCGTACGTTCTGGTTCACCACCGGTGTCGCCGCCGGTGTGTGGGCCACCACCAAGGTCAACCGCAAGCTGAAGCAGCTGACCCCGGAGAGCCTCGCCGCCACCGCGGCGAACAAGGCGCTGGAGACCGGTCAGCGGCTCAAGGACCGCGCGGTGGGCTTCGCGCTCGACGTCCGCGACAACATGGCCCAGCGGGAGGCCGAGCTGGCGGAGGTCCTCGGGATCCACGAGAACCCCGAACTCCCCGCACCCTGGCGGCACGCCGCCGTCGAGAACCACCGCAGCGACAACAGCAGCAACCCGAAGTACATCGAAGCCCCGATGTACTCGTACAACCGGAATGAGGACCACTGATGGAGTCGGCCGAGATTCGCCGCCGCTGGCTGAGCTTCTTCGAGGAGCGCGGGCACACCGTCGTCCCTTCGGCGTCGCTCATCGCGGACGACCCGACTCTGCTCCTCGTCCCCGCCGGCATGGTGCCCTTCAAGCCCTACTTCCTGGGTGAGGTCAAGCCGCCGTTCCCGCGCGCCACCAGCGTGCAGAAGTGCGTGCGCACGCCGGACATCGAAGAGGTCGGCAAGACCACCCGCCACGGCACGTTCTTCCAGATGTGCGGCAACTTCTCCTTCGGTGACTACTTCAAGGAAGGCGCCATCAAGTACGCCTGGGAGCTGCTCACCACGCCCCAGGACAAGGGCGGTTACGGCCTCGACCCCGAGCGCCTGTGGATCACCGTCTACAAGGACGACGACGAGGCCGAGCGCATCTGGCACGAGGTCGTCGGTGTGCCGAAGGAGCGCATCCAGCGCCTCGGCATGAAGGACAACTACTGGTCCATGGGCGTCCCCGGACCCTGTGGCCCCTGCTCCGAGATCAACTACGACCGCGGCCCCGAGTTCGGCGTCGAGGGCGGCCCCGCCGTCAACGACGAGCGGTACGTGGAGATCTGGAACCTCGTCTTCATGCAGTACGAGCGGGGCGAGGGCATCGGCAAGGACAACTTCGAGATCCTCGGGGACCTGCCGAGCAAGAACATCGACACGGGCCTCGGCCTGGAGCGGCTCGCCATGATTCTGCAGGGCGTGCAGAACATGTACGAGATCGACACCTCCATGGCCGTCATCGAGAAGGCCACCGAGCTGACCGGCGTCCGCTACGGCGACGCCCACGCCTCGGACGTGTCCCTGCGCGTGGTCACCGACCACATGCGCACCGCCACCATGCTGATCGGCGACGGCGTCACCCCGGGCAACGAGGGCCGTGGCTACGTCCTGCGCCGCATCATGCGCCGCGCCATCCGCAACATGCGCCTGCTCGGCGCCACCGGTCCGGTCGTCAAGGACCTGGTCGACACCGTGATCGGCATGATGGGCCAGCAGTACCCGGAGCTGATCACCGACCGCGAGCGCATCGAGAAGGTCGCCCTCGCCGAGGAGAACGCCTTCCTCAAGACGCTGAAGGCCGGCACCAACATCCTCGACACCGCCGTCACCGAGACCAAGCAGGCCGGCTCCACCGTCCTGCCCGGCGACAAGGCGTTCCTGCTCCACGACACCTGGGGCTTCCCGATCGACCTCACCCTGGAGATGGCCGCCGAGCAGGGCCTCTCGGTGGACGAGGACGGCTTCCGCCGCCTGATGAAGGAGCAGCGGGAGCGCGCCAAGGCCGACGCCCAGGCCAAGAAGACCGGCCACGCCGACATGGGCGCCTACCGTGAGATCGCCGACACCGCCGGCGAGACCGACTTCATCGGCTACAGCGACACCGAGGGCGAGACCACGATCGTCGGCATCCTGGTCGACGGCGTCTCCTCCCCGGCCGCCACCGAGGGCGACGAGGTCGAGATCGTCCTCGACCGCACCCCGTTCTACGCCGAGGGCGGCGGCCAGATCGGCGACACCGGCCGCATCAGGGTGGACTCCGGTGCCGTCATCGAGGTCCGCGACTGCCAGAAGCCGGTGCCGGGCGTGTACGTCCACAAGGGCGTCGTCCAGGTCGGCGAGGTGACCGTCGGCGCCAAGGCCCACGCCTCGATCGACGCCCGCCGCCGCAAGGCCATCGCCCGCGCCCACTCGGCCACCCACCTCACCCACCAGGCGCTGCGTGACGCCCTCGGCCCGACGGCCGCCCAGGCCGGCTCCGAGAACCAGCCCGGCCGCTTCCGCTTCGACTTCGGCTCCCCGTCCGCCGTCCCGACGGCCGTGATGACCGACGTCGAGCAGAAGATCAACGAGGTGCTGGCCCGCGACCTCGACGTGCACGCCGAGGTCATGGGCATCGACGAGGCCAAGAAGCAGGGCGCCATCGCCGAGTTCGGCGAGAAGTACGGCGAGCGCGTCCGCGTGGTGACCATCGGCGACTTCTCCAAGGAGCTGTGCGGCGGCACGCACGTGCACAACACCGCCCAGCTGGGCCTGGTGAAGCTGCTCGGCGAGTCCTCCATCGGCTCGGGTGTCCGTCGTATCGAGGCCCTGGTCGGCGTCGACGCCTACACCTTCCTCGCCCGCGAGCACACGGTCGTCAACCAGCTGACCGAGCTGCTCAAGGGCCGCCCCGAGGAGCTGCCGGAGAAGGTCTCCTCGATGCTCGGCAAGCTGAAGGACGCCGAGAAGGAGATCGAGAAGTTCCGCGCCGAGAAGGTGCTGCAGGCCGCCGCCGGTCTCGCCGAGTCCGCCAAGGACGTCCGCGGCGTGGCCGTGGTGACCGGCCGGGTCCCGGACGGCACCACCCCCGACGACCTGCGCAAGCTGGTCCTCGACGTGCGCGGCCGCATCCAGGGCGGCCGGGCCGCCGTGGTCGCCCTCTTCACGGTCAACAACGGCAAGCCGCTCACGGTCATCGCCACCAACGACGCCGCCCGCGAGCGTGGCCTCAAGGCCGGTGACCTGGTCCGCACCGCCGCCAAGACCCTCGGCGGCGGCGGTGGCGGCAAGCCGGACGTCGCCCAGGGCGGCGGCCAGAACCCGGCCGCCGTCGGTGAGGCCGTCGAGGCTGTCGAGCGCCTCGTCGCCGAGACCGCCAAGTGACGGCTGAGCAGGGAAGCGGTCGGAACATGCGCAGAGGACGTCGACTCGCGATCGACGTCGGGGACGCCCGGATCGGGGTCGCCTCGTGCGACCCCGATGGGATCCTCGCCACACCGGTGGAGACCGTCCCCGGCCGGGACATCCCCGCCGCCCACCGCCGCTTGCGGCAACTGGTGGAGGAATACGAACCGATCGAGGTCGTCGTGGGCCTCCCTCGCTCCCTCAAGGGGGGCGAGGGCCCGGCCGCCGTCAAGGTCCGCGCCTTCGCGCAGGAGCTGGCCAAGGGCATCAAGCCGGTGCCGGTGCGCCTGGTGGACGAGCGGATGACGACCGTGACGGCCAGTCAGGGGCTGCGTGCCTCCGGCGTGAAGTCCAAGAAGGGGCGGGCCGTCATCGATCAGGCCGCCGCCGTCATCATCCTGCAGCAGGCCCTCGAATCCGAACGGGTGTCAGGTAAAGCACCCGGCGAGGGCGTCGAAGTGGTCATCTGATCGCGATACGGTAACGTTCCGCGCGATGCGCCGGTGTTCGAACAGCCGGCGCACAGCAAGAGAGGCGGAACGGAAGCGAGGCCCACCGGCCACGTGACCGGTCGGCCTCGCGGCACTAGGGGATCGATGACTGAGTATGGCCGGAGCCCAGGCTCCCAACCGTGGCATCCGCAGGACCCGTTGTTCGGGGACGGCGGATGGGAAGGGCAGCAGGCCCACGGGGGTCAGCAGCCTGCCTACGGCGGCCAGCCGCAGCACCACCCCCAGCAGCCGCAGTACGGCGACTGGAACCAGGAGCAGCAGCCCGGGTACGGCAACGAGCAGTACCCGTTCTACGGCGAACAGGGCCAGCAGCAGTTCACCGGCCACGCCCAGCAGCAGTACCAGCACCACGGCGGCTGGGACGCGACCGGCACCCACGGCCAGGTGCCGTACGCCGCCGACCCCGGCGACCCGTACGGCCAGCAGCCCGTCGCCTACGGCGGGGAGCAGCCCGATCTCTACGGCACCGAGGACGCCTACCCGCCGCCGCAGCCGCCCGGCCGCAGGCGCCCCGAGACCGAACCGGATCCGGAGACCGCGCCCGCAGAGGAGGAGCACCCCTTCTTCGCCGGAGGCGGCGGTGAGGACGACGACGCTGAGGAGCATGAGCTGCAGAGCCGCCGTGAGCGGCGCGGCAAAGGCAAGAAACCCGCCAAGAAGGGGCAGAAGCGCCGCACCGGCTGCGCCTGTCTGGTGGTCTGCCTGGTGTTCGGCGGCGGTCTCGGCGGTGTCGGATACTTCGGCTACAAGTTCTACCAAAATCGTTTCGCCCCGGCCGCGGACTACGCGGGCAGTGGAAACGGCGAGCAGGTCACGGTCGAGATCCCCAAGGGCGCCGGCGGATGGGACATCGGTCAGAAGCTGAAGGAGGCGGGCGTTGTCGAGAGCGCGGCCGCGTTCGTGTCCGCACTGCAGGCGAACCCCCAGCACAAGTCACTCCAGGACGGTGTCTACACCCTGGAGAAACGGATGTCCGCCGCGAGCGCGGTCGAACTGATGCTCAGCCCGAAGAGCCGCAGCAACCTGATCATCGCCGAGGGCCTTCGCAACACGGCGGTCTACAGTCTGATCGACAAGCGCGTCGGGGTGGCGGCGGGTACCACGGCGAGCGTCGCGAAGAAGGACTACAAGAGTCTCGGGTTGCCCGCCTGGGCGCTGAACCACGCGAACCTGAAGGATCCGCTGGAAGGCTTCCTCTACCCCTCCAGCTACGCGGTCACCAAGGGTCAGAAGCCCGAAGCGGTCCTCAAGGAGATGGTGGCTCAGGCCACCGCCAAGTACAAAGAGCTGGGCCTGGAGGACAAAGCCAAGGTGCTCGGTCTCGACGGCCCCTGGCAGCTGCTCACCGTGGCGAGCCTGGTGCAGGCCGAGGGCACGAGCCATGACGACTTCCGCAAGATGGCGGAGGTCGTCTACAACCGCCTCGAACCCGACAACCCGCAGACCTACGGGCGGCTGGAGTTCGACTCCACGTACAACTACGTGAAGAACCAGAGCAAGATCGACCTGAGCATCGCCGAGCTGCGCAAGTACGACAACCCGTACAACACCTACTTCTCCAAGGGGCTGCCGCCCGGCCCCATCGGAAACCCCGGCGAGGAAGCGCTCAAGGGCGCGCTCGACCCGACACACGACGGCTGGTACTACTTCATCTCGATGGACGGGAAGACCAGCAAGTTCACCAAGACGCTGGAGGAGCACGAGAAGCTCGTCAACGAGTGGAATGCGTCGAGGAAAAAGAGCTGACGTCGGGTCGGTAGTCTTCGCCTGGACACAGAAGCTCAAGGGACGGGTTCCATGGCATCGAAGGTAGGGGGCGCCCGCCGGGCCGCCGTGCTCGGTAAGCCCATCGGCCACTCTCTCTCGCCGGTGCTGCACCGGGCCGCGTACGACGAGCTGGGACTCACCGAGTGGTCGTACGACCGCTTCGAGGTGGACGAGGCCTCTCTGCCCGGCTTCTTCGAGAAGCTCGGCCCGGAGTGGGCGGGGCTGTCGCTGACCATGCCGCTCAAGCGGGCCGTCATCCCGCTGCTCGACGAGATCAGCGAGACGGCCGCCTCCGTCGACGCGGTCAACACGGTCGTCCTCACCGAGGACGGCCGCCGGCTCGGCGACAACACCGACATCCCCGGCATGGTGGCCGCCCTGCGCGAGCACGGCATCGAGCAGGTCGATTCCGCCGCGATCCTCGGCGCCGGCGCCACCGCCTCCTCCGCACTCGCCGCCCTGGCCCGGATCTGTACCGGCGAGGTCGTCGCCTACGTCCGCAGCGAGGCCCGCGCCGCCGAGATGCGGCAGTGGGGCGAACGGCTCGACGTGGAGGTGCGCACGGCGGACTGGGTGGACGCCGCGCAGGCCCTGCGCTCCCCGCTGGTGATCGCCACCACGCCCGCCGGTGCGACCGACGCCCTCGCCGCCGCCGTACCCGAGCGCCCCGCCACCCTCTTCGACGTGCTCTACGACCCCTGGCCCACCGAGCTCGCGGCCCGCTGGTCCATGTTCGGCGGCGCCGTGGTCAGCGGGCTCGACCTGCTCGTCCACCAGGCCGTCCTGCAGGTCGAGCAGATGACCGGCTGCTCCCCGGTGCCCCTGGAGGCCATGCGCCACGCCGGTGAGAGGGCGCTCGCCGCGCACTGAACGTCCATCGGACGTCCGTCTACTGGACCGGCGGCCGGACAACGGCCAGGTCGTGGGAGGATCGGAGGTGGCGGGCCGGGGTCGCGCACCTGGTCGCGCCATCGCCGTACGCGAGGATGTGCGTACGCAGGGCAGTACCGGGCGCGAACACTGAGGAGCACCGTTGAGCAGGCTGCGTTGGCTGACCGCGGGGGAGTCCCATGGTCCCGCACTTGTCGCGACGCTGGAGGGTCTTCCCGCCGGCGTGCCGATCACCACGGAGATGGTGGCGGATCACCTGGCGCGGCGGCGGCTCGGGTATGGCCGTGGTGCGCGGATGAAGTTCGAGCGGGACGAGGTCACCTTCCTGGGTGGTGTCCGGCACGGTCTGACCCTCGGCTCCCCGGTGGCCATCATGGTGGGGAACACCGAGTGGCCGAAGTGGGAGCAGGTGATGGCGGCCGACCCGGTGGACCGGGAGATCCTCGACGGGCTGGCCCGTAACGCGCCGCTGACCCGGCCGCGGCCCGGCCACGCGGACCTGGCGGGTATGCAGAAGTACGGTTTCGACGAGGCGCGGCCGATCCTGGAGCGGGCTTCGGCCCGCGAGACGGCGGCCCGGGTGGCGCTCGGCGCGGTCGCCCGCTCCTACCTGAAGGAGACGGCCGGTATCGAGATCGTCTCGCACGTCGTCGAGCTGTGTTCGGTGAAGGCCCCGCAGGGCGTGTACCCGACGCCGGCCGACGTCGACAAGCTGGACGCCGACCCGTTGCGCTGCCTGGACGCGGACACCTCGAAGGCGATGGTCGCGGAGGTCGACCAGGCCCACAAGGACGGTGACACGCTCGGCGGTGTGGTGGAGGTGCTGGCGTACGGCGTTCCGGTGGGTCTGGGTTCGCATGTGCACTGGGACCGCAGGCTGGACGCCCGGCTCGCCGGTGCGCTGATGGGCATCCAGGCGATCAAGGGCGTGGAGGTCGGGGACGGTTTCGAGCTGGCCCGGGTGCCCGGCTCCAAGGCGCACGACGAGATCGTGGGCACACCCGAGGGGATCCGGCGCGTCTCCGGCCGCTCCGGCGGTACCGAGGGTGGTCTGAGCACGGGCGAGGTGCTGCGGGTGCGGGCGGCGATGAAGCCGATCGCGACGGTGCCGCGGGCGTTGCAGACGGTGGATGTCTCCACCGGTGAGGCCGCTCAGGCCCATCATCAGCGTTCCGATGTGTCCGCGGTGCCCGCGGCGGGCATCGTCGCGGAGGCCATGGTCGCGCTCGTGCTGGCGGACGCGGTCGCCGAGAAGTTCGGCGGCGACAGCGTGCCCGAGACCCGCCGCAACGTGCAGTCCTACCTCGACAATCTGCGGATCCGGTGAGCGCCGTGCCTGCGGTCGTACTCGTCGGACCGATGGGCGTCGGCAAGTCCACCGTCGGCCGGCTGCTGGCCGAGCGGCTC